>DURL01000061.1 GCA_012837345.1 Bacteroidales bacterium | reverse complement strand
GGTTGGTAGGTTAGTGGGTTAGTAAGTTCGAGGTTCAAGGTGCTTGTCACATACTGCTAAAACAGATTATTTTGCGAAAAACAATTAACATAAACGGAAAACTGATCGATTTATCCATCCCGAAGGTGATGGGTATCCTGAATGTGACGCCTGACTCCTTCTATGCTGGCAGCAGACAGGTAACAGAAGAGATGATCTTGCAGCGATGCCGGCAGATCGTGGCGGAGGGGGGAGCAATCATCGATATCGGTGCACAGTCCACAGCGCCAGCCGCCACAATGCTCACTGCCCGTGAGGAGAGAGCCAGACTGATTCCTGCACTGAAGCTGATCCGTCGCGAGCTTCCTGATGCGATCCTCTCGGTCGATACTTTTTATGCCGATGTGGCAAAGCAGGTCGTTGAGGAGCATGGCGTGCAGATCATCAACGATATATCGGGAGGGCAGATCGACAAACGTATGTTTGCTGTGATGGCAGAGATCAACGTCCCCTATGTCCTGATGCATATGCGGGGAACGCCGCAGACCATGCAGCAGCACACCCACTACGATCACTTCATCCAGGATCTGCTCTACTATTTTTCAGAGAAGAAGTCAGAACTCAATAGCCTGGGCGTGAATGATGTGATCATAGATCCCGGATTCGGCTTCAGTAAGACCCTGATGCAAAACTACGAAATGATGGCTTTTCTGAAATATTTTCATATCTTTGATGAGCCCATTCTGGTAGGGGTCTCGAGAAAATCGATGATCTACAAGTTGTTGGATATCTCCCCCGGGGAGAGCCTCAACGGCACCACTGTTCTCAATACCGTGGCACTGCTCTCGGGAGCCTCACTCCTTCGCGTGCACGATGTGAGAGAAGCGGTGGAATGTATTCAGATAATGGCCCGGATAAAAGAATTTGATCATCAATCGGCTCAATAGTTCCCTATGTTTGCACATTTCGGCATAAAAGATTTTATCGATGTCCTGCTGGTGGCTCTCCTCCTCTATTATCTTTTCCGGCTGGTGAAGATCTCAGGGTTGAGGCCTCTTTTCATCGGTATTCTTGTCTTTATGTTGATCTGGATACTGGTGTCGCGCATATTCAATATGGTATTGCTGGGTTCGATCCTCGACCAGTTTGTCAGCGTTGGACTTTTCCTGCTGGTCATTCTCTTCCAGGATGAGATCAGGCGATTCCTGATGTCGCTCGGATCAAAGAGAGGGTGGAACTTCATCTCCAGGATTTTCTTCCCCAATGACCGGCAGAAGAAGGACAATTCACACCTCACTGCCATCGTGCTGGCATGCATGAATATGTCGAAAACCAGTACGGGAGCCCTTATCGCCATCCAGGGTGACATCCATCTGGGTCTGTATGAGCAGACCGGTGAGATTGTCAACGCAGAAGTCTCTTCCCGTCTTATTGAAAACATCTTTTTCAAGAACAGCCCCCTGCACGATGGTGCAATGATCGTGGTGGGAAACAGGATCAAAGCTGCGGGATGCATCTTACCCATCTCACAGAACCCGAATATCCCTACTCACCTGGGACTGAGGCATCGTGCCGGACTGGGCATCTCACAGGAAACCGATGCCCGTGTGATCATTGTCTCGGAAGAGAGGGGTAAGATATCCTTTGCCTCCAAGGGACGCCTCAAGATGAACATCTCACCTGAAGATCTGCAGCGGCTATTGTTGTCAGAGCAGTGAGCGGAGAAGGGTATTTCCCTGTAAACATACTCTCACGCGCTCTGTAGCGATGAGATCGATAAAACTGTCACATTGAATGATCCTACAAACACTCTCCATCATCAACTACAAGAACCTTCAGCAGGCTGAATTACAGTTCTCACCCAAGATCAACTGTTTTATCGGGAACAACGGGATGGGTAAGACCAACCTGCTGGATGCGGTCTATTACCTCTCGTTCTGCAAGAGCTATACCAATCCTATCGACACACAGATCATCTTTCACGATGCCGATGTCTGTATGTTGCAAGGTCGCTACCACACGGAGAGAGGAGAGGAGGAGGAGATATACAGTGCGATCCGCCGCAGGCAGAAGAAGCAGTTCCGTCGTAACAAGAAGGAGTATGAACGACTTTCCGACCATATCGGGCTGATCCCATTGGTGATGATCTCACCGGCAGACAACGAGTTGATCACAGGTGTCAGCGAGGAGCGCCGCAAGTTTATGGATATGGCCATCTCCCAGTTTAACCATGAGTACCTAAGATCTCTTGTGCGGTACAACAAGGCACTTCAGCAACGCAATGTGTTGCTGAAGAGTGATGAGGAGGCCATTGACCCTGATCTGTTGGAGCTGTGGGAGGAGCAGTTGGTGACAGAGGGTAACTTTATTCATCGGGAAAGAAAAGTATTCATAGAAACCTTTACCCCGATCTTTAACCGCTTCTACGCAAGCATCAGCCGCTCTAATGAAGAGGTTTCATTCACCTATAACTCTCAGCTCAACGATGAGGATTTTGGAGAAAGGTTGAGGCGTAACAGACAGCGCGACATCATTGTGGGGCACACCACGGTCGGCATCCACCGCGATGAGCTGGAGATGTTGCTGGATGGGTATCCCATCAAGAAAGTAGGATCGCAGGGACAGAACAAGACCTTTTTCGTCTCGCTGAAGCTGGCACAATTCCACTTTCTCTTACAGGCCGGAGAGTCGACTCCCATCCTGTTGCTCGATGACATCTTCGACCGGCTCGACGCCTCACGTGTGGAGGAGATCGTGAAGCTGGTCTCCGGTCCTGAGTTCGGTCAGATCTTCCTCTCCGACACCAACAGAGGGTCACTCGACAGGATTCTTCAGCGTACCGGCAACAATGCACATATCTATTCCGTTGCTGATGGGGTGATCACACGGATCAACGAGTAAAAGAGTATGGAGAAAAAAAATGCACAGCCTCTCTCGGAAGCCCTTTCCGATTTCTTCGACAACAACAGTCCGCTTAAAAAGAAGCTGGCCGAGCATCGTGCCGTGAGAGCCTGGTATGAATTGTTGGGGGAGGGAGTGGCGAAATATACCCGCAACGCTTATTTCAAACAGGGTGTGCTTTACGTGCAACTCTCCTCATCCGTGTTGCGTGCGGAGCTGCAGATGAGTAAGCCGGGATTGGTTGGGAAGATTAACGATTATGCCGGGATGGATATCGTCCGTGACATCGTGTTGCGGTAGGTAAAAATACCGGGAGAGGGTTAGAAAAATGCGGATACACCCAGATAGAAACCGGCTGGATGAGGTGAGTTGAGATGTTGTATCAGGTCGTAATTGAGGGTGATGTGTGATCTCCCGAGACGCAGACCGCCACCAACCACCAGTGAAGGAACCATCCCCTTTTTAATGTTTTCATTTCCTGTCGACTTGTCGGTGAGTGATGAGCGGATGTAGTTCAGCTCGGGTTGTGCAAAAAGTGCGATGAAACGGGCGGGGTAGAAGTACCCGAAGATGTTCGCCCCAAGCAGGTTATCTCTGCTCTCATAGCTGGTGAGGTCAGCCCGGGTATAATAATATTTGATTCCTGCTCCCGCCATCAGGTATGGGTTCAGCTGATATCCCACCTGGGGACCGACACCCAGTCGTGTGTAGTTTCTGCTGAGCGATAACCCCAGGTCGGCACCGAAACGTAGTTTCCTCCTGTCGAAACGTGTGAGATCGTTCTGGTCAGGCTGCTTCTCGTCAACCTGTATGCGTGCTGCTTCAGCAATGTTGTTCTGTTTAGTGGTTTGGTGAATGTTCCGTTCATCACCGGCTGCGACCCTTATGGTGTCATACCGGATCACCTGTGCTTCTGTGCCGAGGGCGATAAGAAAAAAGAGAAGAGGGATGAACTGTTTCATACTGAATGAGACAAGGTGAGATGCAGGAGGTTTAACGCAAAAAAGAAGTTGAATCATGATCCAACCTCTTTTTTCATATCTTCTGACAGAATGAGTGTCCGGGTGCCACCTATTCAGTTGTAGGCTCTGCAGGCACCTCTGTCGGGATGGGCAAGCCCGGTGTGACATCGGGGGCCGCTGATGGGCTCAGGGGTGCCGGCTGCTGTACTTCCACCTGCGATTGTGGAGTGTTGCTCTGCGAGGTTGTGAATTTGGCTGTCAGGATACTCAACACGATCATGATACCAGCCAGTGTCCAGGTGAATTTTTCCAGGAAGTCGGTCGTTTTGCGAACACCCATGATCTGGTTCGATGAAGAGAACCCGCTAGCAAGTCCTCCTCCTTTTGATTTCTGTACCAAAACAGCGAGGATCATCAGGATCGCTGCCAGCAGGATAAGGATAGTGATGAAAATATACATATCTTATTTGTTTTTGTTCTTTTCGTTTGCAATCAAATATTCCAAGAAACGAATTTGATCGGCAAAGTAAACACTTTTTTTTGGAAAATTCAAACTTAATCGTTTAATAATTGTGAGTGCCTGCTCATATTTCTGCTGTTTGATATAGATGCGTGCCAGTGTTTCAGTAAGGAACTCTCCTCCCTCCTCTTTCTTGTCGCGTTCCTCTGTTTTTTTGTGAGTAGCATAGTCGATCGGTGTGAAGATCTCTTCAGTGGAAGCTTTCTCAATGAATGCATCGATGATCTCCTGGTGTTGAAAGGGTTGGCCATTGTTCTCCTCCCGCTCCCCTGTTTCTCCGAGTGACGCAAGATAGGCGAAATAATCTGTTCCCGCTACATGTAGATTCGCATCAGGTAACGTTGTCTCATTTGTATCATGTTCAGGCAGCGTGCTGAGGAACGAATTGAGAAGGGTTTCTGTCCGGTCATTTGTCTGCTGGTCGTTCTCTGACGAGGAGGTGAGAAATCGCTGGTACTGCTCCTGTCGGATCAGGTAAAGCAGCTTTCTCCTGTCGCAGCAAAGCACAGCTGTTTTGGCCAGCTCCTCGCCGAAATGATCGCTGTTGGTGAGATCCAGGTTCTTGGTATAAAGCAGCCGTGAGGTATGAAACCAGGGATATGCCTCCACCACTTTTCCCAGTGCATGCAAAGAGGTTACATCCAGTTTGCCGGGTTCCTCCATGTAGCTGTATAGCATCTCCTTTGTCATGGTTTTACCAGTTGGCCATGGTTGCGTTGAAAATCTGGTCTACGATCTCATCGATCAGCTCTCCCATAAGTTGATCCTGTACACTGTCGAAGATGGTATTGCTGGAGAAGGTACGGTTGGCGGAGATCCGCTCTTCTATATCCGGGGCATCGGTTTTGTTGTTCCGGAAACGCATCCGTACGGTCATGGTGAGCTTTGTTTCAGAGGCGAAGGCATCTTCCTGTACTGCCAACGGGGTGAGTTCATACCCCACAATCTCCCCTTCAATCTCCATGTCACCATTCTGATTTACCAGCTGCAGTCGGGTATTGCGGGTGAACATATCTTTCATCTCCTCATTGAACCGTTGCTCGAGTGGAGGATAGACCAGTGGTGCCTGGTTCACGAAATGAGCGATGTAAAGTGTTTTGGTCAGATCGTAATCGATGGAGGCAGTCCTAAAGGAGTAGGATATCCTGCAGGAGCTGGCCATTACCATCAGCGTGAGAAGAAACAGGATTTTCTTTGTCATCATCCTTCCAGTTTATATTCTTTGATTTTACGGTAGAGGGTACGTTCGGAGATTCCCAGCTCTGCAGCCGCCATTTTTCTTTTCCCCTGATGCCGTTCCAGTGCCTTTGCAATCATCTCTTTTTCCACTTCACTGATGGAGAGGGCACTCTCTTCATATTCAGTGGCTTCCAGGATATCTCCTCTTTCACGTTCATCCAGGCTGATCTTATGGGGTAAGGTTTCAAGTTTCACCGGCAGAGAAGCATTCCCTTTGTCGTGTCGAATCAGTGAGGATGAGCGCATGGTGGTGGCATCCTCTTCATATGAGGATGAATTGTTTGTCGTTCCTTCCATCAGGTTCTTCACGACCTGCTTCAGGTCGGTGATATCCTTTTTCATATCGAAGAGTACCTGGTAGAGGATCTCCCGTTCATTGGCAAAAGAACGCTGGTCAGAGTCCTGCAGTTGTGATACCGGCACGGGCAGCATGCCTACCTCGTTATAAGGAAGGTATTTCTGCAGGATGTCGGTGGTGATTACACGCTCCTGTTCAATGATGGAGATCTGCTCGGTGATATTCTTCAGTTGGCGTACATTGCCCGGCCAGCGGTACTCCTTCAGCATCTCCCGTGCATCATCGGTGAGGGTGATAGGGGGCATCATATATTTCTCGGCACAGTCGCCTGTGAATTTGCGGAACAGAAGAGGGATATCCTCTTTCCGGTCTCGCAAGGGCGGGATCCGGATAGGGACTGAATTGAGCCGGTAATAGAGATCCTCACGGAATTTCCCTTTTTCAACCGCCTTGACCATGTCCAGGTTGGTGGCTGCCACCACCCGTACGTCGCTCTTCTCCACCTTTGAGGAGCCTACCTTGATGAATTCACCACTTTCCAGTACACGTAGCAGACGTGCTTGTGTGGAAAGAGGCAGCTCCCCCACCTCATCGAGGAAAAGGGTGCCCCCGTCGGCCGCCTCGAAATAGCCCTTGCGGCTACCGGTAGCACCGGTGAAAGAGCCTTTCTCGTGACCGAAGAGCTCCGAGTCGATGGTACCCTCGGGAATCGATCCGCAGTTGATGGCGAAGTAGGGACCATGCTTACGCCGGCTGTACTGGTGCACGATCTGCGGGAAGTTCTCCTTGCCGGTACCGCTCTCGCCGGTGATCAACACCGACAAATCGGTGGGAGCCACCTGCAGGGCTACGTCAATTGCACGGTCAAGCTCGGGGGAGCTGCCGATAATGCCGAAACGCTGCTTGATTTGCTGTAGAGGGTGCTTAGCCATATCGCTCGTTTATATTGGGATTGAACGATCAAAGATACACAATTATTCAGATTCTGCCCAACGTGTAGGTTGTCGCTTTGAGAAATTGCCCCAGTGCCTGAGTGTCGTTGCCAAAGCGGCCGAACTCATCCGGCATAATGGGTTCACCAAATGTGAGTACCATCTCATGCCCCTTTTTGTTGTAGAGCTCATGGCAGAGGCGCAGGTTGCGAATCCGCCATCCCAGGATACGGGAGAGGTAAAACAGAGGGCTGTTGTGGCCGGAGATGTGCATCGGGATGACCGGCACCTTCACCTTGCGGATTATTTTAAGGGCTGCCGGTTGCCACTCCTGGTCTTCAATCACCAGTCTGCCCCCTTTTACGTAAAGGTTGGAGACCGCCCCGGCAGGAAAGAAACCCAAAGGGTGGCCCTGCCGCACATGAGCGATACTCTCACGGATGCCGGCATAAGTCACACTTTTCTTTTCAGAATCCTTCATCGGGTTCACTTTGATGAAATTATCCTCCATGGTGTCAATCAGCCCCAGGAAGAAATTGACCATCATCCTGTAATTGGGAAAACGACTGCCCAGGGCTTCAATGGCAGCGATACCATCGATATGACCATATGGGTGGTTAGAGACGGTGATGAAGGGTTGGGACCCGAAACGGTCAAGAACCGCTGAGTTGCGTAGTGTACGTTTGATACTCAGCTTGTCTAAAAGATCCTTGCAGAAAGCCGGTCCGGTCAGGTGTTTGGACCGGTCGTAAATCTCGTTCGGGACGTTCAGTGCGGCAATCTTCATGCCCAGATCGATGAACCTGTCCCCGTATCTGCCACGAAAGAGGGGGTGGATTCCCCGCAGATCCTCATGGCTTACCAGTATCTCTTTCATCCCATCGAAGTGCTAATTTGTTTATCTAACTCAAATGCCACGTCATGGTGATGAGGTGGCATGTGAGCGGTAAAATATGTATGTCGGGAGACTTCTTTTTTTTAGGCGAGCTCCCTGATCAGGTCAATGATCTCTTTCCCTATGGCTTCAGCGGCTTCCGGAGAGGTTGCTTCTGAATAGATGCGGATGATGGGTTCTGTGTTGGATTTACGCAGGTGGACCCACTTGTCGGGGAAGTCGATCTTTACCCCGTCAATATCGGTCACCTGATGATCCCTGAAACGTTCTTTCATCTGCTCCAGTATCGCATCGGTGTCAATGTCGGGTGTCAACTCCACCTTCTGCTTTGCCATGAAGTAGGCAGGGTATGTCTTGCGAAGCTGTGAGGGTGTGTTTCCCGTACGGGCCATGTAGGTAAGAAAGAGTGCAATCCCTACCAGTGCGTCCCTGCCGTAGTGCGACTCGGGATAGATCACCCCCCCGTTGCCTTCTCCCCCGATGACGGCTTTCACCTCTTTCATCTTTTGAACCACATTCACCTCACCCACTGCAGCGGCGTGGTAGGATCCTCCCCTCGCCAGGGTCACATCCCGTAAGGCCCTGCTGGAGCTGAGATTAGAAACGCTATTCCCTGGCGTCTGCTGCAGGATATAGTCGGCCATCGCCACCAGGGTGTACTCTTCACCAAACGGTTCTCCATCCTCACAATAGATTGCCAGCCGGTCCACATCGGGATCGACGGCAAATCCGACATTGGCCTTTGAACTGCGGGTCAGTGATGCGAGCTCGGTGAGATGCTGTGGCAGGGGTTCCGGATTGTGGGAGAAGTTGCCGTGTGGGGCACAGTGTAATTTAAAGATCTCTTTTACTCCCAATGCGTAGAGCAGTTCAGGGATAGCGATCCCCCCAACAGAGTTGACACAGTCAACTGCCACACGGAAGTTGGCTCCTCTGATGGCTTCCACATCCACCAGGTCGAGTGAAAGGATCGATTGGATATGCTCATACAGAAACTGTTTCTGTGTGATCTTGCCCAGCTCATCCACCGGAGCAAAGGTATAGCTCCCGCTCGCGGCCAGTGCCAGGATTTGCGCACCCTCTTCGGCATTCAGAAACTCACCGCGGCTGTTGAGTAGCTTCAGCGCGTTCCACTGTCGTGGGTTGTGACTGGCTGTGATGATGATGCCGCCGGCCGCTTCCTCTTTGGTTACAGCAATTTCTGTGGTCGGTGTGGTTGCCATACCAATATCGGTCACATCGCAACCCATTGCCATCAGTGTACCGGTGATGATACGGTGGACCATTTCACCCGATATACGCGCGTCGCGGCCAACCACAATCCGGGGTCGATTTTCAGATGCACTCTTCCTGATAAAGGTGGCGTAGGCAGATGTGAACTTTACGATGTCAGTGGGAGTGAGATTGTCACCCGGCTCACCGCCAATCGTGCCTCGTATACCTGAGATGGATTTGATCAATGTCATGGGTTGCTCTGTCTGTCTGGTTATGATGAGATGACGAAACTTTCAATATTGGTCCTCAAAGCGATAATGCACCAGGTTGTAATAGCTTGGCTGATACTGTTGTCTGTCGTATGAAGAGCCCATATCGAAGGGAATGATCATTTTCACCTTACCGTTGTGGCCCACATGATCGAGGGGTACAGCCCAGCCGGGATTGTTATAGTTGCCCTTGGTGGAGGAATTGACCGGTCCGATATAGACAATCTCTTCCGGGTAAACGCTCTTCTGATTCGAATAATGTGTCGTGTCGTCGGTCATGAAATAGAGGAGGCCACTGAAACGGACATATACAGTCTCCTTCCATTTCAATTCCAGCGTAGTGTCACCAGGGGTGATGATGTGATAGTAGACACCGGTAGCCGGGTCCTTATAGAATTCAGTCTCCCCAAACTGGCCATCGGCGGGGAATTCATCCAGGATGGTCAGGTTGTTTTGCGCAATGAAAAGATCAATAGCCTTTTTCTCATCCTTCAGGTAATCAGCATAGGTCTTTCTATCGTTACAGGAGGACAGGAGAAGTAGCGTACCCAGTAGAATGGTTATTGTGAGGGATAGTTTGTTCATAGATCTCTGTCGTATAATTGATACTGTTTGCAAAAGTACACAATCTGCGTTAAAAATAGCGGAATTGAACCGAAATAAACATTATCGATTCTTAAAAAATGGGTTAATCACTATTCATCGATCTTTTCAGAATCTCTTCATATTTTTTCAGTCCCTCGCCATAGATCTCTAATGCTTTGTCCAGTGGACCGTAATATTCTCCTCCGGAGGCATTCAGGTGCCCTCCTCCATTGAAGAAGTCGGACGCAAACTCATTACAGGGGAATGTTTGCTGAGAGCGAAACGAGAGTTTGATCAATCCATCATCCTCGCGGATGAAGGTGGAGAAGATGATTCCCTTAATACTGAGAGGGTAATTCACAAATCCCTCGGTATCACCCTTGTTGAACCGAAACTGCTCCTGATCCTCTTTCGAGAGCCAGATCAGTGCCGAATGCAGGTCGGGGTATATCTCCATGCGCTGCGACAGGGTGAATCCCAATAGACGGAACCGTTCGGCAGAGTAGTTGTGAAACACCTTCGAATAGATGGCATCCTTGTCGATCTCCTTGCGCAGCAGTAGGCTGATGATCTCGAAGATCTCAGGATCACTCGAGTTGTAGGTGAATCCGCCGGTGTCGGTCATCATGCCGCAGTAGATGCATTCTGCTTCAGCCTGAGACATCTCACCATACCTGTTCGCCTGGAACAACAGCCTGAAAATCAATTCGCTGGTAGATGATATCTCCGGATGAGAGACCACGATGTTGAACCCGTTCCCGGGAAAGAGGTGGTGGTCGATCAGGATCTTCAAGGCGGGGGACTCTTCTAACATGGAAGCCATCAGGCCGACCCGCTTGGGGATGTTATAGTCAAGTGAGAAAATCAGATCAGCATGATTCAGGATGTGTCGGGCTGCTTCGGGATTGTACTCTGCCACACTGATCTCACCGGCACCCTTCATCCATTTCAGGAAGTAGGGAAAGGAATTGGGTACAATGATCCTGACTTTCTTACCCTCTCTCTTCAGGAAATGGCAGAGGGCGAGTGATGAGCCCAAAGCATCCCCATCGGGTGAGAGGTGGGTGGTGATCACGATCTGATTGGCATCATTGATGGCCCGCATGATCTGTTCTACCTTCCCGGGTTCAATCACATCGGTGAGTGATTCGGTAAACTTCATAGAAAATGATTCTTTTGATGATGAACGGCAAAAGTACTAAAAATTCAGCGAATAGGCTCCCTTTTGTCTCACATCATGCACCCTGGTGCCTCTGGCGAGGCACATGTTGGTGATCCGTGTTGCCGCATGATGTGGCACTGAGCTGTCGAGGATGATGAGTGAGGGGTGGAAGAGACGGCATAGCTCTTCCGTGTTGAAATAGCCGTAGCGGGAAAGGATCAGGATATCGACCGGGAAGGTGTCAACGGTTGTGAAATGGTCGAACGACCCGTCGGAGAGACGCAGGATTGTTTTGTGTGGATGCGGCAGCAGTCCGTTATCCGGAACCTCAATTGTGTGGCGAGTCTGAGCTGTGAAGAGAGAGATGTCGCTGGAGGAGGAGCTGTTGAATATCACCAATTGGGGTGCTGTGGTCGGCAACTGCCTATGCAGGCAGAGCAACTGGAAAGAGAACAGCGCTGAGAGTGCGAGAATCAGTGGACGGGATCGGTGGGTGGTGACAAACTGGCTGAAGAGAAAGATGAAAAGCAGCAGCAGGATTGTTGCTGGCAGGGAGATATGCAGCCCGGTGAGCTGTGCAAGAGGAAGAGACTCCATGAACTGAACGATGCTGATCATGGCAGTTGTGAACCACTGCACTAACTGGCGGAACAGGTGAGGCAGCCAGTCCGGAACCATGGTGTGGTAGCCGTGCAGCCAGCCGGTGAGCAACAGCGGTACCAGAGAATAGATGATGACCCCCATGAGTGGCACCAGTAAGAGATTCGAGAGGAAGAACCATGTCGGAAAAGAACCGAAATAGTAAAGTACCAGGGGGAAGAGACCCAGTTGCGCTGAGAGGGAGAGGGTCATCAGGTTCCAGATGTATGATGCAGCTCTCTTCACGGGTCTGAACAATGTAGCGAGACGCGGCTGAAACCAGAGGATCGAGAAGACAGCACCGAAACTCATCTGGAAGCTGATGTCAAAGAGGCTGGCGGGATGAAAGATAAGGATCAGAAGGGCTGCTGCTGCCAGTGTGTTTGTGGAGAAGCCTTTCATCCGTTTCATACGGGCCACGCAGTAAAGAGAGAGCATGATTACCGCCCGGATCACCGATGGGGATAGACCCGCCAGGAAGGCGTAAGACCATAGCATCAGGATGATCACCCATTGTCGGATAAGAAAGCCCGTGCCTCTGTTTCCCAGGAAAGAGAGGAGCAGGGAAAGAAGCAGATAGATCACTCCGGTATGCAGTCCGCTGACGGCCAGCAGGTGCGCGGTTCCGGATGCACGAAAAGCCTCTTTGATATCATCCGACAGATAGGCTTTGTAGCCGAGGGTTACTGCTGCGATAAAGGCGTAGGTGTCATCTTCCAAACCGAGAGAGCGGTAGAAACGGAGGACATTGATGCGACACCGTTGAGCCATGAGGTAAGGTGATCTCATCCGCCTGCCGGTCATTTCCCACTCCCCGGTAGCAATGAACCCTCTGGCGGCAAAACCCCTGTTACGCATATACCCTGCATAATCCCACTCTCCCGGGTTCCCGAAATTGCGGAACGGTTCCAGCTTTGATCTGAAGATGATCTCGTCACCCGGCTGCAACGCGGCTGCCGGGTCGCTCTTCTGCAGGTAGAGCATCACCTTCTCTGCATTTGGTGAGACTATGCGGACAGGACACGCCAATGTGCGGGGCTTCTGTTCCGGAATTTCCAGCAGGAGCGCGAGGCAGGTGTGGGGTGTGCCGGTGAACCGGTATTCAGTTCGTGATACCTGCTCACGGTACTGGAGCAGGGTGAGGGCAAAGAGGAACAAGAGGGTGCCGGCCCCAAAAAACCACCTGTGAGTGAACTGATGGTGCTCATCGTGGATGAAAGAGAGGAAGATGAATAGAAGTCCCACAAGGGATAGTCCTGCCGGCAGAAATCTGCTGTCGGGAAGAAAGCGACTTGTCACAATAGCTCCGATAACGGGCAATAAAAGCCGGGAAAAAGGCGTTTTGCCAATCAGTTCGTTCATTATACGCGCACAAAAGAACGGATCGTACATCTGCCGTATCATGGGGATGACCCCGTGGTCGCACAGCTACCACAATGGAAAGGACTACAATGCCTTCAGCTGCCGGATGGTCTCTATCGGATCATCCGAAGAGAAGACAAAACTGCCGGCCACCAGCACATCAGCACCGGCATCCACCAGCTTGCGTCCTGTTTCCAGGTTGATGCCACCATCCACCTCAATGAGCGTGGAGGAGTTTCTTTTCGCAATCATCTCCCTGAGCTGAGCCACCTTTCTGATTGTACCTTCAATGAACTGCTGCCCGCCAAAGCCGGGGTTCACTGACATCAACAGCACCATCTCCAGGTCCGGCAGGATCTCTTCCAGCAATGAAAGAGGCGTGTGGGGGTTGAGTGTGACAGCCGGCTTCATCCCTTTTTTGCGTATCTCCTGTACGATACGATGGAGATGTGGACAAGCTTCATAGTGTACATTCATATAGGTTGCCCCTGCAGCTGCAATCTCATCGATGAACTTCTCCGGAGTAACGATCATCAGATGTGCATCGAGCGGTTTCAGGGTTATCTTTCTCAGTTGGTTGATCACCGGAAAACCAAACGATATGTTGGGCACGAAAACGCCATCCATGATATCCAGGTGGATCCAGTCCGCCTCACTTCTGTTAAGCATCTCAATATCCCGGTTGAGATGAAGGAAATCGGCCGCCAGCAGCGACGGTGCAACAATCGTACTCATGAGAATGATTTTTCTATTCTCAAAGATAGCGAAAATTCCTGATTCGCAAAAAAAGATGACTTGCTTGTTGAGTGATGCTGGTCTTTCAGTTCATGTTGATCATTTTGTCGTGAAGTGGGAGGGATCTCTCCGCTTGACAACATCGTGCAAACTGACGAATGATCCGCAGCGATAACTGCGAGGGGTGCTCCCTCTTGCTGGGAGAGTTCATCCCCGGGTTTTTTATTTGTGGATCGTTTTCATTCATCGGCCAGTAGGTAAGTGAAAAACAAACGACGGGAACGCTTATTTATTGCCAAAAGGCAACAAAATATGCCTGTTTGCACCATTGTTCCGGGATTTTGTATATCTTCGTTCTTGTATATTCAAAAATAGAAATGAACATGAGGAAATTATTTTATCTTTTTATATCGGCACTGATCCTGGTTTCCTGCCAGAATGCCAATGAGTATTCCATCAAGGGGAGGGTTGCCAATCCCGACTTCGAAGGCACCAATGTATATCTGCAGATGATCACCGACGATGCCATGGTTACCACCGACACAGCGTTGGTGGAGAACGGTGCGTTCACCTTCTCGGGCGCTGTCGATTCTGTCCGCTTGCGTTTTGTTCTCCTCGATGAGTCGATAGCACCCAGGCAGGAAAACCGTATTCCACTCCTGCTGGAACCGGGTACACAGAAGGTCACATTCGATAGCGTGGTGACGGTGAGTGGGTCAAAAATCAACCAGGCCTATACCGATTTCAGGTTGAAGCAGCGTGACCTGGGCATGCAGATCCGTGGGTTGGTGGAGCGTTACAACAGTGCACAGGCCACCGGTACGCTTACCGAAGAGATGGATGCTGAGATCAATACCCGTTACGACAGCATCAGCAGTCAGATGACAGAGCTGAGCTTCAATTTTATCAGGGAGAACATTCAAAACGACCTGGGACAATACTCTTTCATGGCTTCCTCTTCGATGTTCGAACCGGAACAGCAGAGGGAGATTCTCGAATCGGCTGATGAGACATTTAAATCGAAAGAGAATATTCAGCGTGTGATCAAACGGCTGGAGA
This sequence comes from Bacteroidales bacterium, assembly GCA_012837345.1. Classification (GTDB taxonomy): domain Bacteria; phylum Bacteroidota; class Bacteroidia; order Bacteroidales; family Dysgonomonadaceae; genus Proteiniphilum. Next base: position 33,842 of record DURL01000061.1, on the reverse strand, counting down.
ACCTGGAAAGGGTGGCCATCGGGCAGAAGTTTGTCGATTTCACTCTGAAAAACAGTGATGGAGAAGAGGTGTCGCTCTCCGATTATGCCGGAAAAGGCAAGTATGTGTTGGTGGACTTCTGGGCAGCCTGGTGCGGTCCCTGTCGCCAGGAGATGCCCCACGTGGCAGCTGCTTATGAAAAGTACAAGTCAAAAGGCTTCGAGGTGGTGGGTGTCTCTTTCGACCGGGATCGGGATGAATGGTTGGAGGGTATCAGCCAGATGAAGATGATCTGGCCGCAGATGTCAGATCTGATGTACTGGGACAGCCCGGTGGTCGATCTTTACGCCATCCAGGGTATTCCCCACACTGTGCTCCTCGACAAGGAGGGTATCATCATTGAGAAGAACCTTCGTGGGGAAGCACTCGATGCCAAGCTTACGGAACTGATGCCTTAACCGGGTGTCTGCATATAGGATATGAAGAATGGAGTTGCCACCGGGTTACTCCATTTTTTTGCCCCAACGAAATAAATATCTATTTTTGTGAAAAAGAAATGGAGATGATGCCAAGGAATCATTTTTTTGTTCTGGTTTTATTGGGTGCTTTGTTCACCCTTTTTCCCGGCACCCGTTCATTCGCACAAAGCAGACCTTTCACCGTGGTGATTGACCCCGGCCATGGGGGCAAGGACCCAGGGGCTGTGGGGGCAACCTCACGTGAAAAAGATATCGTCTTGTCGGTGGGTCTCAGGCTGGGGGCACTCATCGAGCAGCATCACAAGGATGTGGATGTGATCTACACGCGTGACAACGATCACTTCGTGGACTTGAAGAAGCGGGCTGAGATTGCCAATAAGGCGCATGCCGATCTCTTCATCTCGCTCCACTGCAACGCGCTGGACAGGAGGCGTACCTCCCCACAGGGGGTTGAGACCTTCGTGCTGGGCCTGCACCGCAGCAAGGACAACCTGGATGTGGCCAAAGCGGAGAATGCGGTGATCATGTATGAAGAGGATTATTCAGTGAAGTATGAAGGGTTCAACCCCAATGAGCCGGAATCTTATATCATCTTCGAATTCATGTCCAATGCGTTTCTCTCGCAGAGTGTCTATCTGGCCACCATTGTGCAGAACCAGCTGGTTACCGGTGCCAAAAGAGTGAATCGCAATGTCAGACAGGCCGGTTTTTTGGTGTTGCGTGAGGTAGGTATGCCCAGTATTCTGGTGGAATTGGGATATATCAGCAACCGCCAGGAGGAGAAATTCCTGAAAAGCAGCAGCGGTCAGACCACGTTGGCCAACGCCATTTACAACGGTTTCAGGGAGTATAAAAGAGAACATGACAAGAAGAGTTATGTCTTTAACAGCAACCCCACTTCACCCGTCACGGGTGACGCTGTCTCCTCTGCTGACAGACCCGGTGACAAGGAGTATCGCGTTCAGTTCCTCACCTCCTCCCGCAAATATGGGAAGGGATCAAAGGTTTTCAAAGGGCTTGATCCCGTGGATCATTATGTTGAGAATGGCTTATATAAGTATACCTATGGGAGTGCCGGCAGCCAGTCTCAGATTAACAGGACCTTACGTGAGGTTCGCAGGAGTTTCAAGGATGCTTTTGTCATCGAGATGGTGGATGGACAACGCCTGAAATAAGTACAACAATGAAAATAATTTCAAGAAACGCTCTTATCGGGCTGACATTCCTTGCCAGTCTAGTGATGATCTATTTTGGCATCAACTTTCTTAAAGGGGTCAATGTGCTGAAACAACAAAAGCATTATTATGCCCTTTTTGATGATGTAACCAGCCTGCTGCTCTCCTCCCCGGTGTACGTGAAAGGGTATCAGGTCGGACTGATCAGCACCATCAATATGGCTGCAACCGATCCGATGCAGTTTGCCGTGGCTATTAACCTGGAGGAGGAGTTCCCTATACCCGATGACAGTTACCTTGAGTATGGAACCGATCTCTTCGGAGCCTCCATGGCAACGCTCGTTCTCGGCAGTTCGCACACTCATATGCAGCCAGGTGATACCATCTCCGGTCACAAGGTGACGGGATTGATGGACGGAGCTGCAAAACTTATGCCCCGGGCTGATTCCCTCTTTCTGCGAGTAGACTCACTGCTGCTCTCGCTACAGCGAATCGCAGCCCATCCATCCTGGGAACAATCGATCGATGGGATTGGCAGTACCATCAACCAGCTTAGCCAAACCAGTCAAAGTCTCAATAGAATGGTGGTTGCCCTGGAAGGCGATTTACCTGAAATCAGCAACAATCTGCGTGCTGTTTCAGGTGATCTTAGCAAGGTTAGCAATGAACTCAGTGCCATGGATCTCAGCCGTACCTATGCCGGTATCGACGAGACTGTCAATAACCTGAAATTACTATCTGCCAGAATCAACAGCAAAGACAATTCTTTGGGGTTGCTCATGAATGACACCCGCCTGCATGACAGTCTTACCGTAACCATTGAGACTGCCACGAAGCTGCTTGAGGATATCCGTCTGAACCCCGGGCGTTACCTGAGTGTCAAGGTGAGTTTGTTTTGAATCTCCGGGTTACAGTTTTTAATCTGCCATCTCTTTTATATAGAATCAGTCTAAATAGTGATTAAGTTGTTGTTTTGATCGAAACAGGTTGACTGTCGGTCTTTACGTAACAAAATTGAAATAAAAACAAATTCCTTACATCAGCCGGCCGATTGATATATCTAATTGTGAGTCAGGGATCTAAGTATTCCGGAGTATTGTTAACAAAGAGATAATCAGATCATTGTCTCTATTTTACTGATAAATAACGTTCTTTATTTTGAAAGCCATCGATGGGGAAAAAGTTCATTTTTTTTTCTCGTTTATTTTTGCAAAATTTGTAATCTCTTTGCGGAAAATACAAAGATCATTTTTGAGATTCAATGAAAAACGACTGCCAGATTTTATGGAACAACTGTCTGAGTGTGATTCGGGACAACATCCCCGAACCGGCATTCAATACATGGTTTCTTCCCATTGTTCCACTCAAATACCTCGATCATGTGCTCACCGTTCAGGTTCCCAGTCAGTTTTTCTATGAATACCTGGAAGATAAATATCTGGATCTGATTCAGCAGACGCTTTACCGCGAGATCGGTGAGGGTACCATCCTCAATTACCGGATACTGGTAGAGACCGAAAGTAATACGGCGGTAGAGCTGCGCGGTGAGAGCAAACCGTTGGCTCAGGTCGACAAATCGCTCCGCAAGAAAATCACTGAGAAAGTTCCCAGTCCCTTCGACCGTGTTGAGACCACCGAGTTTGACTCACAGATCAACGGCAAATACCGTTTCATGAATTTCTTTGAAGGAGAGAGCAACCGGCTCTCAAGAACAGCGGCCGAAGCGGTAGCCAACAATCCGGCAAAGACTGCTTTCAACCCCCTCTTTGTACATGGACACTCCGGTGTGGGTAAGACCCATCTCTGTCATGCCATCGGCTCAAAGGTGCAGGAGCTTTATCCCGAGAAAAAGGTGCTCTATCTCTCGGCACATCTCTTCAAGGTGCAGTTTACCGATGCCCGTCGTTTCAATACGATCAATGATTTTATCAATTTTTATCAGAGCATCGATGTGCTGATTATTGATGATATCCATGAGCTGTCTGGTCTGGAGAAAACACAAAACACCTTCTTTCATATCTTTAACCATCTGCACCAGAACAACAAGCAGCTGGTGATGACCTCCGACTGTGCTCCTATGGATATGCAGGGAATGGAAGAGCGACTGTTAACCCGTTTTCGGTGGGGTCTCTCAACCAAACTGGAGCGACCTGACAAGGAGTTGCGCAAGAAGATTCTGCAAAACAAGGTGTTGTCTGACGGTCTTTCCATTCCTGAGAACGTAATTGATTTCATCGCAGAGAATGTAACCGAGAACGTGCGTGATCTTGAAGGGATTGTGGTATCGCTGATGGCTCATTCCATCATCAACAACCGTGAGATCGACATGACCCTGGCCCGGAGAGTGATGGAGCAAAGCATTCGTTTTGAACGGAAACGGATCACTGTTGAGAAGATTCAGGATACAGTATCCCAGTTTTTTAACGTGAAGAAGGAGTTAATTCATTCCTCATCACGTAAACGGGAGATTGTACAGGCACGACAGGTGACCATGTATTTTATCAAGAAGCATACAGAGTTGTCGCTCTCCCAGATCGGATTGCAGGTAGGGAACCGCAATCATGCCACGGTACTTCACGCCTGTAACACGGTTAAAAACTTCTATGAGGTTGACAAAGGGTTCCGTTCCGACATCGAGGAGATTGAGCGAATATTGAACTCCTGACTTCTCTCCCTCTACTTTCATCCATTCTTTCATTTTTTTCTGCTTCTATAGGTCGGAAAGCATAGTTTTCTTTATATTTGCCTTTTCCCCGGGTAATCTTACCCTGGTACTGAAAGTCATTAAGAAATGAACCAACGCTGTTACAACTGTTTTGCTCTGGTTGTTCTGCTTGCTTTCTCTATTCCCCTTGCTGCACAGATACCGGATGGTTATTATGCCAGGGCAGAGGGAATGAGAGGTGCAGAGCTGAAGAGTGCCCTTTTTCGTGTGATTCGCGAACCGGCTGTACTCTCTTACACTGAGATATGGGAGGCATTTGAAGCGACTGATGCCCATAAGAATGACAAGGTGTGGGATATCTATTCCCATGAACCCCGCGGGGGAGGAGCCACTGATGGTTTTGATTTCAGGCAGCACCGTTGTGGGTCCATCCGTAAGGAGGGTGATTGTTACAACCGTGAGCATCTCTTACCCAGAAGCTGGTTCCGTGGCACCTCTATCCTGGAGTCCGATCTGTTTCATATCTATCCCACTGATGGTTATGTGAATAACCGGCGCGGCAATCTTCCGTTCGGAGAAGTGGGGATCATGAATTGGGAGTCTACAAATGGCTCAAAGATTGGTCAGAACACTTTTGGTGGTTACAGCAAAACAGTTTTTGAACCCATCGATGAATACAAGGGGGATGTTGCGCGCAGCTATTTTTATGTGGTGACAGCCTATGAGGACCATCTCCACCGATGGCACTCCGATCAGTTGGGAGGAGATCGTTATCCCGGTTTCAGCAAGTGGTCTCTCGATCTGTTGTTGAAATGGCACAGGGAGGACCCTGTGAGTCTTAAAGAGGTACGTCGCAATGAAGCGATCTATCGGTTGCAGAAAAACCGCAATCCCTATATTGATTATCCGGAGCTGGTGGAGTGTGTCTGGGGGAGTTCTGACTCTACTCTTTTTTGCCAGGAGGCAATGAGCGACAGCTTCCGGGCAATAGAGTACAGTCCCTTTGAGCGATGGCTGGAGAGGGTGAAGTCTTTGATATGGATCAGATAAGAGATGAAACGACACCAGAGATTGATTCTGTTGCTGACGGCTGTTACTGCTATCACTTCTCCTGTTGCCGCTGACTCGCTGAAGGTAGCGTTGGTGACCGATATTCATTATTTCTCACCTGCTCTTTTCGACGAGGGAGAAGCACTCCATACATATGAACAGCAATCAGGCAGACGCTTTTCTCTCCAGCATAAGGTGCTGGACCAGGTGTGGCGTGAGCTACTGTACGAGAGACCTGACCTGTTGCTTATCCCGGGTGATCTCACCCATCATGGAGAACGGCAGAGTCATCTCGGGCTGATTGCCAGACTCCATGAAATGGAAAAGAGTGGTACCCGGGTCCTTGTGGTGCCGGGCAACCACGATATCAATATACCCAATGCCGTCTCCTATCAGGGGCATGAGCGTCTGCCGGTTGAAAGCATCACCAAGGATGAGTTCGCGGCACTTTATGAGCCGTTTGGCTATGGAGAAGCAATCCGGAGGGATGAGTCATCACTCAGCTATGTTGCCACGCTGGATGAAGAGCATTGGATTCTCTGTTTCGATAGCAACCGTTACGATGAGCATGACAGCGGGTCGATTACGGCAGGACGTATCAGGCCGCAAACAATGGCGTGGGCTCTTTCGGTGCTCCGTGAGGCCAGGGAGAAAGGCATTACCGTTCTGGGGATGATGCATCATGGAGTGGTGGAACATATGCCCTACCAATCGACTTTCTTTCCTGACTACCTGGTGGAGGAGTGGGAGCAGCATGCCGAGGCATTGGCCGACGCGGGAATGCCGATCATCTTCACCGGTCATTTTCATTCGAACGATGTAACCCTCTACAGTTCATCATCGGGGAACAAGATCCATGACGTTGAAACGGCTACACTGGCGCATTATCCCTTTGCCTGGAGGATGATGGTGCTTGCAGGAGACAGTCTTCATGTTGAGAGTCGTTTCCTCACCGCGCTGCCTGGTGATGTCAGCCTGGAAGAAGAGGCACGCCGTCGACTGGAAGGTGTCACCTATCGTGTGGCTGAAGGGCGTCTGAAGGGATTTGGGTTCCCCCTGCCAGAGGATCTGATGCCACTTCTCACCGACCTGATCGTGAAGCTGTATCTGCAACATGTAAAAGGAGATGAGCGTGTTGATCCCTCGTTGATGGAGGTCTTGCGGAAGGTTGCCTCCTATATGGAAAATGAGGAGGAAATAAACGATCTTGCGTTCGATTTCCCTCCGGAGGATCTAAACGTGAAGATAGGTTGGGAAAAGTAAGTTCGATTGAAGCCGATTGAGTGTCATTGGTGGAGAGTATGATTGAACGGTGAGAACGTGTAGCCGAGAGAGAATAGAGGAAACAGGGATTGATGGGAAAGAGAACGAAGGAGCATGGCGGTTTGTTACCTTGCCTGCATGCGGGAGTAATAGAAGCTGGATGTGACGAAGCAGGTCGTGGATGTCTTGCCGGCCCGGTGTACGCTGCTGCTGTCATCCTCCCTACCGGATTTCGTTGTGACCTGCTCAACGACTCCAAACAACTCACCGAGCGACAGAGGGAGTATCTCCGTGCAGTGATTGAGCGTGAGGCTCTCTCATTTGCCGTGGCATCCTGTTCACCTGAAGAGATCGATCAGATCAATATTCTTCGTGCTTCCATCGAGGCGATGCATCGTGCGCTGCGATCCCTTGGCACTATCCCACAGCACATATTGGTTGATGGCAACCGTTTTCTACCCTATGAAGAGGTCCCCCACACTTGTGTCATCAAGGGAGACGGGAAATACCTGTCAATTGCGGCGGCATCGGTACTGGCAAAAACCTGGCGCGACGATCATATGCGGGTGTTGGACCGACAGCTCCCGGAATACGGATGGTGCCGAAACAAGGGGTATCCCACCCGGGAACACCGGGAGGCAATTCGCATTCATGGTGTTTCGCCTTTTCACCGCAGAAGTTTCGCTTTACTGGAACGGCAATTATCGTTCAACTTCTGATCCTGAGACTCCAGACAGTGTGAGGAGTCTAAAGCCCTTTCATGGAGAGCTGAATCCGCTTCCTCTCGTGATCCACTGAGAGTATCTTCACCTTTACATGCTGATGTAGCGATACCACCTCGGCTACATTTGAGACATAGCGGTCAGCTAACTCTGAGATGTGGACCAATCCGTTTTCCTTGATGCCGATATCGACAAAGCAGCCAAAATTGGTGATATTGGTCACAATGCCGGGCAGGATCATTCCTTCCTTCAGGTCTGTGATCAGCCGTATGGAGGGATCAAACTCCAGCGTCTGCACTTTCGAGCGGGGGTCACGCCCCGGCTTCTCCAGCTCCTGCAGGATATCGTTCAGCGTCTCTTCACCCACGCTGTCGCTTTTATACTTATCCTTATCAATAGTGGCAATCCGCTCTTTACTGGCGATCAACTCATTCAGACCACACCCGAGGTCGTTCGCCATTTTCATCACAACGGCATAGCTTTCGGGATGGACGGCTGAGTTGTCGAGTGGGTTTTCCCCTCCCGGTATCCGGAGGAAGCCGGCGCACTGTTCGAAGGCTTTCACTCCCAGCCGGGGTACTTTTTTCAGCTCCTGACGTGTGCGGAAGGGTCCGTTTTCTTTACGCCATTCACAGATGTTGTGTGCCAGTGACTCACCCAGTCCCGAGACATAGGTGAGCAGGTGTCTGCTTGCCGTGTTGAGGTTGACCCCCACCAGGTTCACGCAACTCTCCACTGTTTGGTCGAGCGATCGCTTCAGTCTCACCTGGTCCACATCATGCTGGTACTGACCCACCCCAATCGCCTTGGGGTCGATCTTCACCAGCTCCGCCAGCGGGTCGCTCAGTCGCCGGCCGATGGAGACGGCACCCCGCACGGTGACATCATACTCCGGGAATTCTTCACGGGCAATTTTCGAGGCTGAGTAGACCGACGCACCACTCTCACTCACCACGAACACCTTCACCTCCTTCTCATAGCGAAGATTGGTGATGAAACGCTCTGTCTCACGGCTGGCGGTGCCATTGCCAATGGCGATGGCATCGATCCGGTAGGTGGAGACCAGCTTCACCACCTTGCTGCCTGCCTTGCCTTGTTCCTGTTGCGGCGGGTGGGGGTAGATGGTCTCGTTGTGTAGCAGGTTACCCTGCTCATCGAGGCATACCAGCTTGCAGCCACTGCGAAAGCCCGGGTCAATGCCCAGGATGCGCTGCTGCCCCAGCGGTGGTGCCAGCAGCAATTGTCGCAGGTTCTCCGCAAAAACGGCGATGGCTGCCGTGTCTGCCTGCTCCCTGGAGAGATTGGCGAACTCGGTCTCGAGGGAGGGCTTCAATAGTCTCTTGTAGCCATCCTTCACCGCTTCAGCCACATGGAAGGCTGCTTCGCTGTTGTTCTTCACAAACCGTCGTTCCAGTTTGTCCAGACAATGCTCATCATCAGGTGAGAGTGACACCCGGAGGAAACCCTCCTTCTCGCCACGACGAATGGCTAGCAGCCGGTGAGAAGGACAGCGGGAGAGGGGGGTGGTGAAATCGAAGTAATCCCGGTACTTCTCTCCCTCCGACTCTTTTCCTTTTACTACGGTTGCGGTGATCATCGCTTCACGGGCAAAGATGTTGCGCACCGACTGTCGTGCTGCAGCATCTTCATTCACCCATTCGGCAATGATGTCGCGCGCTCCTTGCAGTGCATCTTCAATGCGGGGGACTTCTGCCTTCAGGTAACCGGTGGCAATGCTGTCAACCGGAGCCTGCTGTTGCGTCATCAGCCAGCTGGCCAGTCCCTCCAGCCCTTTCTTGCGGGCCATTTCGGCTTTGGTCTGTCGCTTTGGCTTGAAGGGAAGATAGAGATCTTCCAGCAGGTTGCTTTCCCGGCAGTCGCGGATCTGCTTCTCCAGCTCCGGTGTCAGCTTCTCCTGTTCGCCAATTGACTTCAGCACATATTCCTTTCGCTTTTCCAACTCCTCATGCTTCTCCTTCAGCTCGCCGATACGGGCTATCTGTACCTCGTCGAGGCCGCCGGTGACCTCCTTGCGGTAACGACTGATAAAGGGGATGGTAGCCCCCTCGTTCAGCAGACGTAGCGTGTTTTCAATACTTTTGAGTGGCAGTTGAAGCGATTCGGCGATCAGGGATGAAATCAGAGACATGGTTTCTTTTCAGTTTGATGACTGTTCTTGTTCAGGTACAAATGTACGAGATTTTTTGCTATCTTTACCCCTATAAATTCGATCGGTATGGCCAAATTGAAATCTGTTTACTTCTGCAGCCAATGCGGCTATGAATCACCCAAGTGGATGGGCAAGTGCCCTTCCTGCGGTGAGTGGTCCACTTTCGTGGAGGAGCTGGTTCGTAAGGATGCCGCTGCAAAGCAGGAGGACACACGTTCCTTTCAGAGTGTCCGCAGCGAGCCGCAACTGTTGCGTGAGATCCGTGCCGACGAGGAGCCCCGTATCGATCTTCACGACGGAGAGCTAAACAGGGTATTGGGGGGTGGATTGGTGCCCGCATCAGTGGTATTACTGGGTGGTGAACCGGGCATCGGCAAATCGACACTGGTGCTGCAGACCATCCTGAAGCTGGATGGTCTGCGTACGCTCTATGTCTCCGGAGAAGAGAGTGCGCGACAACTGAAGCTGCGTGCCGATCGAATCGGGTTACAGAATGACGAATGCCTGATTGTCTGTGAAACAAACCTCGATGAGATCTTCAAGCATGTGAAAAGCACCTCTCCCCGCTTATTGGTGGTCGACTCCATACAGACCATCTATAGTGAGGCACTTGAGTCGGCTCCCGGTAGTATCTCTCAGGTGCGGGAGTGTGCAGCGTCACTACTCAAGTTCGCCAAGCAGTCGGGGACGCCTGTACTTCTGATTGGGCATATCACCAAGGAGGGAAGCATTGCCGGCCCTAAGATATTGGAACATATCGTCGACACGGTGATCCAGTTCGAAGGTGATCAGCACTACATGTACCGTATTCTGCGAAGCATCAAGAACCGCTTTGGCAGTACTGCCGAGTTGGGCATCTATGAGATGATCCAGTCCGGTCTGCGCGAGGTGAGCAATCCCTCCGAGTTGTTGCTCACGCAGAACCACGAGGGTCTGAGTGGTGTCTCCATCGCGGCCGCTATCGAGGGTGTACGCCCTTTCCTGATTGAGACGCAGGCGCTGGTGAGCACTGCTGCCTACGGCACGCCACAACGCTCCGCCACCGGCTTCGATATCCGGAGGATGAACATGTTGCTGGCAGTGCTGGAGAAAAGAGCCGGTTTCAAGCTGGCACAGAAGGATGTCTTTCTGAATATTGCGGGGGGATTGCGGGTGAATGATCCCGGCATGGACCTCGCGGTAATCAGTGCCGTTCTCTCCTCCAGTCTCGATATGAGCATCGACCGAGATACAGCTCTCTGCGGTGAAGTGGGTCTCTCCGGTGAGATACGACCTGTGAACCGTATCGAGCAACGTATCCAGGAGGCTGAGAAACTGGGATTCTCCCGCATCCTGATACCGGCCAACAACCAGAAAGGGAACAGCAAAAAGGTATCGATCGAAATCATCCAGGTGAAAAAGGTGAGCGACGCTTTTCGCATGCTCTTTTCCTGAAGATCGTGACCGTTTCATTCCTATTCGAGAAAAAGGGGCTGACCTTTTTGTAAATAGGAAAAAAAACGCTATCTTTGCATCCGCTTTGAGCGAAGATGGTACCTTGGCCGAGTGGTTAGGCGCCGGTCTGCAAAACCGTTTACGGCGGTTCGAATCCGCCAGGTACCTCACTTAAAAATAAATAACTCCGAGACCTGAGAAGGTCTTGGAGTTATTTATTTAGTGAAGAACAATCGGGGCATAAACCCTGTTTGTAGCGAGTATATCAGCTCTCCTTTGGAGGTTCTTTTTTAAAGGCATCCGAAACCTTCCCGAAGTTCTCCTTCCATGCTTCCGCAACCGATGCAAAGAAGTTGCCGGCACTCTCCTTCACCAGATCCCATTTTCCGTCAGTCATCTTGTCATACTCCTCCAGTTTTGCTGATAGGCTGTCTCTTAGCTCTCTAAGCTTATCCAGCTGTTCTTTGTATTCCTCTTTAGCATCTTCGGCAATCTGACCCGCCCTGGATTCCAGGTTTGAGATGGTCTCAGCCAACTCGTCAATCACCTGGTGTGTCTTTTGTTTGAATTCCTCTTTTTTCATTGTCTGTGTGCGTTACTGTTGTTGGACATACTATATAATGAACATCCAATTCCTCTATTGGTTCAATTGACAACCATTACCCTATCCGGATAATTTTAAGAAATAAAAACAAGCGAAAGGGGAATAATGGTGTCAGAATGAAAGAGAAACGAAAGGAAAAGTGTATCTTTGCGGCTTAATTATTGGTGAGAAGTATGCTGAATATTGTGATTTTTGGTGCTCCCGGGTCTGGAAAGGGGACACAAAGCGAAATGATTGCCGAACGTTACGGACTGAAACACCTCTCCACCGGTGAGATTTTACGGGAAGAGATTGCATCCTCAACCGAGCTGGGTAAGCTGGCTGACTCCTATATGTCGAAAGGGGAGCTGGTACCCGACTGTGTGGTGATTGAGATGCTGGAAGAACTGCTTGCGAAGCAAAGAGACAGGAATGGTTTTATTTTCGATGGATTCCCCCGTACGGTGCCTCAGGGAGAGGCGTTGAACCAGTTGTTACAGCGCCATGGTAAAAGGGTCAATGCTGTTGTCAGTCTTGAAGTTGAAGATGAAGAGCTGATAGAGCGCCTGCTCAGGAGAGGGGTGATTTCCGGCAGAGCCGATGATAACCGGCAGACAATAGAATCACGACTGAAAGTCTATTATCGACAGACTGCACCACTGAAGGAGTTTTACCGTGAACAGGGTCTGTTGAAAGAGATTAAAGGTGTTGGATCCATCGACGCTATTTTTGGATCCATAGTAAAAGAAATAGATTCATTATCCACATCATAATGGCTGAGACCAATTTTGTTGATTACGTAAAGATATTCTGTCGTTCTGGAAAGGGAGGACGTGGTTCCGCCCATTTCAGAAGAGAGAAGTATATCCCCAAGGGGGGACCCGACGGTGGCGACGGTGGCGACGGCGGAAGCATCATCCTGCGCGGAAACCGCAACTACTGGACTTTGCTACACCTGCGCTACCAGCGGCACCTCTTCGCCGAACATGGTGAGAACGGATCCAAGGCACAACGCTCCGGCAAGAAGGGTGAAAGTCGTGTGATCGATGTGCCCTGCGGTACGGTTGCCTACGACGCCCATACTGGCGAATACCTGTGCGACATCACCGATCACGACCAGGAGGTGATACTGCTCAAAGGGGGACGGGGTGGACAGGGAAACCAGCACTTCAAGACCGCCACTAACCAGGCACCGCGCTATGCTCAGCCCGGTGAGCCAAACGAAGAGCGATGGGTGATCCTGGAACTGAAGCTGCTGGCCGATGTGGGACTGGTGGGCTTTCCCAATGCCGGCAAGTCGACCCTCCTCTCGGTGGTCTCAGCTGCCAAGCCTAAGATCGCCAATTATCCTTTTACTACTCTGGAACCCAACCTGGGCATCGTGAGCTATCGCGATGCCAAGTCGTTCGTAATGGCTGACATACCTGGCATCATCGAGGGTGCCAGTGAGGGTAAAGGACTGGGGTTCCGATTCCTGCGACACATTGAGCGTAACTCTCTTTTGCTCTTCCTGGTTCCGGCCGATGCTGACGACATCCGGAAAGAGTATGAGATCCTGTTGAACGAGCTGAAGCAGTATAACCCTGAACTACTGGATAAAAGACATGTGCTTGCCATCTCCAAGTCGGACATGCTCGATGAGGAGTTGATGCAAGAGATCCGGTGCGACCTGCCGGAGGTGCCTTCTGTCTTTATCTCATCGATTACCGGTTTTGGTATTCCAGCCCTGAAAGATATCCTCTGGCGGGAACTGAACGCAGATGCATTGGTGCCAGTGGCTGTCTCACATGGGTCGTTGGTACACCGTGATCTGGATGTGACAGTGTTAGGCTTTGAAGAAGAGGAGACCTTCCCTGAAGATCTGATCTCTACGGATGAAGAGGAGGCGTACGATGATGAGGATGATTTTCCCGAAGAGGAGGCTTAAGAGGTATACCCATGAGGAGTCATGCTCATCATCCCAATCTGTTGCAGTTCGATCTGTTCCTTGCCGAGGATAAGTTGGAGCATTTCTTCACCACTCGCAGAGGAGGAGTGAGCAACGGCTCCTTCTCCTCCTTCAATATGGGCAATTTCTCAGATGATAACCCACTGATGATCAGGGAAAATCGCGAGATCCTTGCCCGGATGTTCTATCTCACGCCCGATCAGTTTATTACACCCCATCAGACACATGGTACGGCTCTGTTGACAATTGACAAGGCTTTCCTTTCACTCGACAAGGGGGAAGCTGTTGAGCAGCTCTATGGTGTGGATGCCACCCTCACCCGGGAGAAGGGTGTTTTTCTTTGTGTCACCACAGCCGATTGTGTGCCCATTCTCCTTTACGACAAACATAACGAGGCGATAGCCGCCATTCATGCCGGATGGAGAGGCAGCGCCGGACGTATCGTGGAGAAGAGCATCCTGGAGATGGAACAACTTTTTGGTACTTCCCCCGCCGATCTGATTGCTGCTATTGGACCTGCCATCTCAATGGCACACTACGAGGTGGGATGGGATGTGATAGAGGCATTTGCCCACAGCGGTTTTGATCTCAGCGATCCCCAGTTGTCCACAGCAGACAAAGCTGCCTCACGTGGGTACATTGACCTGAAGGAGATCAACCGCAGAGAGCTTCTCCGGCTGGGCATCACACCGGAAAACATTGAGAAGAGTGAATTCTGCACTTACGAGCGCGATGATCTGTTTTTCTCTGCCCGCCGGCAGACAATACATTCGGGCAGGATGCTGGCCGGTATCATGATGCTTCCCTGAACGATACAAAAAGAGAGAAAGGATCCTTGTGATCCCCTCTCTCTCTTTGCTTATTCTACTAACCGGTATCGGATGATACCCTTTTTTTACTTTGATCAGTAGCGGGCACTTACCACTTCCCAATCGATGATGTTCCAGATCTCCTTCAGATGATCGGCACGTCGGTTTTGGTAATCGAGGTAGTAAGAGTGTTCCCACACGTCGAATCCGAGAACCGGTGTGAGCCCGCTGGTGAGCGGGTTACCTGCGTTGCTTTCTTTCAGGATGGAGAGTTTTCCGCTCTCATCTTTTGCCAGCCATACCCATCCGGAGCCAAACACGCCAACACCGGCAGCGTTGAACTCTTCCTTGAACTTGTCGAACGAGCCAAACTGTGCATTGATGGCATCTGCCAGTTTCCCGTTCGGTTCACCGCCCCCATTTTTCTTGAATGAGGTGAAATAGAGGTTATGGTTCAGTGCCTGGCCTGCGTTATTGAAGATAGCGCCGTCACTCTCCTTTACGATCGTTTCCAGATCAGCGTTCTCGAATTTCGTTCCCACGATCAGCTTGTTGAGGTTGTCAATATAAGCCTGGTGGTGCTTGCCATAGTGCAGTTCAACGGTTTGTTTGCTGATAACCGGCTCCAGGGCATCGGTTGCATAAGGTAATGCTACTTTTTCAAATTTCATATCAAAATTGTTTTTAGTTTGTTGATCTTTATTGTTCGCGTTGGACTGGTTGCAGCTGAGCAGTGTCAGCGCCGTTAATCCGCTTAAAAGATAGAGATGAATTGATTTCATTTCAGTTGGTTGTTTGTTTGCAGATATAACGAAGTGAAGGGAGAATTTGTTCGTTGTTGTTTGGACGGATTCTGTATAATGGGGTTATTCCCTGATATGATAAAAGCCTGAGTGTTGCTACTCAGGCTTTTATCATGCACGGATACTCTTATCGGTTCTCTCTATCGGGAGTCGAAATTATTTATCTTCAGCGGTGGCGGAGTCATCCTCACCAGTCGGTTCTTTCTTCTTCTGCTGCTCCGGCTGATCACCCTCAGCATGGTCAGTGTCAATGAAGATGGAGTCATCAGAACCCGTAGGACGGGAGGGGATCGGTTCATCCAGAACGGGCTCTGCCTTGCTGTCGAGGATCTCCTGTGAACGCGATACCCAGAGACGCTTGCCGAATATTTGTTCCAGGTCATCTGCATAAATGATCTCTCTCTCCAGCAGTATCTCTGCCAGTTTGTTGTGACCAGTGGTATGCTCGGAGAGGAGCTGTTTGGCTCGATCATATTGCTGGGCAATCATCGCTTTCACCTCAGAGTCAATAAGCTGTGCCGTATCATCGCTATATGGTTTTGAGAAGCTGTACTCCTGGCCGGTAGAATCATAATAGCTCAGGTTGGGCAGCTTATCGCTCATCCCCATATAGGTGATCATCGCATAAGCCTGCTTGGTGACCCGCTCCAGGTCATTCATCGCTCCTGAAGAGATCTGTCCGATGAAAACCTCTTCAGCGGCACGTCCCCCCAGCAGGGCACACATCTCGTCAAGCATCTGCTCCTTGGTGGTGATCTGCCGCTCTTCAGGCAGGTACCAGGCAGCACCCAGCGCCTTGCCGCGCGGCACGATGGTCACCTTCACAAGTGGGTTGGCGTGCTCCAGGAACCAGCTGAGCGTGGCGTGACCCGCCTCGTGGATCGCGATCGATTTTTTCTCGTGCTGTGTGATGATCTTGTTCTTCTTCTCCAGTCCCCCCACGATACGGTCCACCGCATCCATGAAGTCATCTTTTTGTACAAATTTCTTTTTGCGACGAGCCGCAATCAATGCAGACTCGTTGCAGACGTTGGCTATGTCGGCACCCGAGAAGCCGGGAGTCTGACGTGCCAGGAAATCGACGTTGATCGATTCGTCGATCTTGATGGGGCGCAGGTGCACCTTGAATATCTCCTTGCGGTCGTTCAGGTCGGGCAGCTCCACGTAGATCTGACGGTCGAAACGACCGGCACGCATCAGCGCCTTGTCCAGCACATCGGCACGGTTGGTGGCCGCCAGGATGATCACACCACTGTTTGAGCCGAAGCCATCCATCTCGGTGAGCAGTTGGTTGAGGGTATTCTCCCGTTCGTCGTTGGATCCGAAGTTGGTGTTCTTGCCACGGGCACGTCCCACGGCGTCGATCTCGTCGATGAAAACGATACAGGGTGCTTTCTCCTTTGCCTGACGGAACAGATCGCGTACACGCGATGCGCCCACCCCAACGAACATCTCCACGAAATCGGAGCCGGAGATTGAGAAGAAGGGGACATTGGCTTCACCTGCCACCGCCTTGGCCAGGAGGGTCTTACCTGTTCCCGGAGGTCCCACCAGCAGTGCTCCCTTGGGAATCTTACCCCCCAGGTTGGTGTAGTTGCCCGGGTTTTTGAGGAACTCCACGATCTCCTGTACCTCCTCTTTGGCTTCTGAGAGACCGGCCACATCCCTGAAGGTCACCTTCTGGCTGGAGTCTTTATCGAAGAGCTGCGCTTTCGATTTCCCGACGCTGAAAACGCCACCGCCGGCACCGCCGCCGCCACCCTGCATGCGTCGCATCATCCATATCCAGAAGACGATCAGGAGCAGGAAAGGAGCAAAGGTGATCAGAATGCCCCACATCTCGGAGGTGGTGTCGAAGCGAACTTCAATGTCGTAGTTTTGTTCTGTCTTAACCGTCTCGATAAACTCTGAAATGGCATCGGCAGATGCTCCTTCCACCTGTATCACCGGTGTACGACCCGCCTTGGCGGCGTCATCACCAAATATATGGTTCACCGACTCTTCACGCACCATCGCCTCCGCGGTTCCCTTGTTGCTAAAAACCACGATGCTCTTCACCCGGTTGTCCCGTACATATTGCTGGAAATCGGACCATGTCACCTCCTTCACAGAGGTGTCCTGACCGAAGAACCACATCCCCATGAGAATTGCCAGTGCAATTGCATAGATCCAGTAAGGATTGATCGGGCTTTTGGGATTGGTACCGCCCATCTTGGGTCTCAGTGTGGGCTGCTTATCGTTTTTGTTGTTAGAATTGCTCATGTGTGAAATGTTCATTAACCTATTGGCTGAATCCGGAATGCCTGACATAACTGAGAGGAGTTGTCCGGGTAAATTGTAACAAATATATGGGGAATTAGTTTTACAAGAGGTTGGGTATACGTTCTGTTTTTGCATCGTCCCACAGGTTGTCGATATTGTAGAACGAACGCGACTCAGGAAGGAAGATGTGGACCATCACATTGCCGTAGTCAATGGCTATCCACTCTGCCTGTTGTTGTCCGTGGATGCGGATTGGCTTCTCAGTTGTTTTCTTCCGGACAATCTCCTCTACCGAATCGGCGAGCGCCGACACCTGCGTGGGTGTGTTTCCTTCGCAGATCACGAAATAATCGCAAATGGTACCGGAGATACCTTTCAGCCGTATGGAGCTGATGTTTTTTCCTTTCTTCTCCTGTATTCCTTCAATGATGCTTTCTACCAGTTCGTTTTTTTCTGTCATTCTGAATGATAAGTCTGTTGGTCATACAAAGATAGGTTGATTTTTTGGAAGGGATGCATCCCGGAACAACCTTTCTCAGTTCTAACTCAATAATTGCAAAAACAGTGCCACGTTCTATGAGGACGCAAAAGCAACAAACCCTGCCTCTTGTGGGAGACAGGGTTTGCGTTAACTGCTTCACTGTAAAGCCTGACTGTAGAGGGCTCAGCGTGTCTTCAGGTCAAAATTACGCCAGCGTACCTTGATGCCACCCCCGTCGTGGATCTGGAGGGCAATGCGTCCTTGTGCAGCACCGATCTTCTCATCGGTCAGGTCCACCATCTCTTCCCCGTTGAGGTATGTTTTCACGTTGTCGCCCTTCACCAGGATGCGTAGCGTGTTCCATTCACCCTCTTTCAGTATCTCCTCCTTTTCGTCGGGGATCTGTACCAGCCAGCCGCGACCGTAGGATTCGTAGATACCGCCGGTATCATTCCCTTTGGGAGCTACCTCCACCTGCCAGCCGTTTACCATTGCTACCGGTTCGATGAAGGAACGGATGAAGACACCTGAGTTGCCGTCTGCCTCCTGTTTGAATTCGAGCGTCAGGTCGAAATCATCATAATAGGCGCGGGTGGCAAGGTATCCATACTGCTTGTCGGGACCGCTCTCGCACACCAGTTCGCCGTTTTCCACGTACCATCTCTCGGTGCCATATATCTCCCATCCGGTCAGGTCGTTGCCGTTGAAGAGGTTCACCTCCTGCTCCTTGCGGGGCAGCTCCCTGATCTTGATGTTGCGGAACCAGGCTGCAGAGCCGTGGTCTTGCAAGCAGATCACACCCTTGCGGGCCAGGCCATATTCGGGTGCGTTCTCCCACTTGCCACTCTCCTTGCGGCCAAACCAATCTTCACTCCAGGCTTCAAATTCAACCACCTTTTCCCCATTCAGCCAGTGCTCCACATGTCCGTTATCAAAGATGATCCTGGAGCTGTTCCACTCACCTGCAGGCTTGATTTGCGTTTTCTCCGGGTCGGTGGTGTGCATGGCATAATCAGCTGCCGTCTTCTGCCAATCCTCCAGTGGTTGCGGAAAATTGAGATCGTCGATGAGCTGGTATTCCGGCCCGGTGACGTAGGGAACAGCGAATTTGGGGTTTTCCACCACATGGTAGAGCACCCCGCTGTTTCCACCGTCAGCGATCTTCCAGTCCCATGCCAGCTCGAAATTCTCGTAAATCTTATCGGTCACGATGTAACCATGCTCATCGGCTCCTTCCCCTTTCGCCTGGATCATACCCTCTTCTGCAAACCAGGGCGCTGTGAGGCTCTCACCATTGTAATCACGCCATCCATTCAGCGTTTCACCGTCGAACAGCAGTTCCCATCCCCCGGCAATCTCGTCCGGTGTGAGGCTGTTCTGTTTCTCACCACCGCCACAGGCGGTCATTCCTGAAATCATACCGATTGCAATCAATAAATTGAACTTTGACATTTTTTTCATCTGTTTATGTGGACAAATAATCTGAGTTGTTGCGTGATATTTCTTTGCAAAGATATCGAATATTTGTATCTTCACCGGCCCAATAGAATGTTTTTTTTCCAAACACATTGGGGGGTGTACCACATGGCTTCCTTTTTTTTGAGAAGAGGGGTAAACCAAACAATCGAATCAGGTGTTGTTATCATCCACATATAAGGGAGATGACTCCTGAAAACAATCGGGTTATTTTGGAACATATTGATCTCACGAAAAATCACAAGGTGACGAAAAGTGCTTATGTGGCGACTGTCGGGTTTTTTGACGGAGTACACATCGGTCACCGTTATCTGATCAGCCAGTTAAAGAAGGAGGCAGCAATACAGAAGCTGCCCTCAGCAGTCATCACTTTTCCGGTACACCCGCGCAAGGTATTGCAGGCTGATTTTCAACCCGCACTTCTGTGTGGTTACGAGGAAAAGCTGGAATTGCTGGCATCCACCGGTGTGGATTACTGTATCACACTACCCTTTACGGCTGCCCTTTCGAACCTCTCCGCCCGTGCTTTCATGGAGGATGTGTTACAACGGCAGTTGCATGTATCTACACTCCTGGTAGGGTATGATCACCGGTTTGGTCATAATCGCCAGGAAGGGTATTCAGACTATGCCCGTTACGGGAAGGAGATGGGTATGACGGTTCTAAGAGCCGCCGAGTGGCAGACCGATGGTGGCAATGTTAGCTCTACAAGAATTCGCAAGCTGTTGAAAGAGGGTGATGTGATGGGGGCCAGCAACCTCTTGTCATACCACTACACCTTATCAGGCAAGATTGTGGAGGGGTATCGTGTGGGACGTACGATCGGGTTTCCCACAGCGAATATCCGTTCATGGGAACGATACAAAGTAGTTCCGGCTCTGGGTGTTTACGCCGTCTGGGTTCATCTGAGAGACGAAAAATATGAAGGAATGCTCTACATTGGTACACGTCCCACTCTCCATGCCGATCCGGAAATCAGTGTGGAAGTCAATATCTTCAATTTTAATGGAGACCTCTACAATCAATCCCTGACCGTGGAGTTTATCGATTTTATCCGTCCTGATCAGAAATTTGAGACAATGGAGCTACTGGTGGAACAGATTCACAAAGATAAAAAAGAGGTGCAGCAACGACTGCGCAAAGCACGCTTATGAAGACCATTCAATTGAATAACGGGATCGTGATCCCGACACCCGGACTGGGTACTTATCGTTTGGGAAGAAATGACCGTGAGGTGATACATGCAGTGCGCAACGCGCTCGATGCCGGATATCGTCACATCGACACCGCCTCCTTCTATGATAACGAGTACCCTATCGGCAAGGCTATAGCTGAAAGCAGGGTTCCAAGGGAAGAGTTGTTCGTGACTACCAAGCTATGGGGCACTGATATCCTGAAAAATGGCATTGAGCAGGCTTTTGAGGAGAGCATGCTAAAGCTTGATATCGGCTACATCGACCTCTACCTCGTACACTGGCCAGTCACTGGTCAGGTGGCAGCCACTTGGCGTAAGATGGAACAGATCTATGAAAGTGGTAGGGTGAGAGCGATTGGTGTGAGCAATCACCTGACACATCATCTGGAGGAACTGCTCTCCGTGGCTGCGGTGGTGCCTGCCGTCAACCAAGTGGAACTACACCCTTACCTGGTGATGCAGGGTCTACAGGATTACTGTAGGGAGAAAGATATTGTTGTAGAATCCTGGAGTCCCCTGGGCAGCAGTAAGATCCCGCTACTGGCAGATCCTCTCTTGCTTGAGATTGGCCAAAGGCATAGCAGGAGTACAGCCCAGGTCATCCTGCGGTGGAACCTGCAGAAGGGGTTGTTGCCTCTACCCAAATCATCTGATGCTAAGCGGCAGAAGGAGAATATCGCCCTGTTCGATTTCTCACTGTCGGGGGAGGAGATCTCTTTGATTGATCGTCTCGACAAGGGAGAGCGAACGGGTGTTCATCCCGATGAGATCGAATTTTAGTAAATGCCCCGCGCATTGAGTGCACGCTGGTAGCGGGCCGCATTGCGTGCGTGCTCGGCATGTGTGACCGCGAAATTGTGACGTCCGGAGAGGTCATCCTTTGCACACATGAAGAGATAGTTGTGCTGTCGTGGCGACAGGGTGGCATCGATAGCTGCGATGGAAGGGATCCGGATGGGTCCGGGTGGCAATCCCTCTCTTCTATAGGTGTTGTAGGGTGATTCCACTTCCAGATGTTTGTAGAGGATGCGTCGCAATGTGAAGTCACCTACGGCAAACTTTACGGTGGGGTCGGCCTCCAGTCGCATCCCTCTTTTGATCCGGTTCAGGTAGAGCCCCGCCACGACTGGATACTCATCTGCATAGGTGGCTTCCTCCTCTACGATCGATGCCAGTGTGGAGATCTCCACCGGTGTCAGTCCCTTCTCTTCTGCCTTCTTCCTTCGGGTATCGTTCCAGAAACGGTCGTATTCAGTCTTCATCCGTTGCATCAGTGACTCAACATCCGTGTTCCAGTATACCTCATAGGTGTTCGGGATAAACATTGCCACGATGGTTTCGCTGCTGAATCCCTGCTTCTCGGCCAGGGAGGGATCGCGCAACGCTTCCAGCAGAGCAATGCTGTCTGCCATGAGCTGACCTGCGAGTCGTCCGGCGAGATCCTCCCTTGTGCGGATGTTGTTGAAGGTGATGTTGACCGGTGACTGATTGCCGGCGCGCAGCAGGCGGATTACATCGGGCATGGTCATCCCATGGCTGATCGCATATCGCCCGCTCTTCACCCGCTCCGGGTAATTCATCCTGTCGGCCAGAAGACGGAAAATCTTCTCGGAGGGAAGGGCTGCTTTCCTTTCAAGTTGCCGGATCACCTCTTCGTAGTTACGCTCCTCGTCAATGTAGATATAGACCGTCCCGGCCGGAGATAATGGAGCGTATATGAGCCGGTAGGCATAGAATGCTGCTGCCATTAGCATCAGCAGGAGTACTCCCGCTATCCAAAGGATGGTTTTATATTTTTTTCGTTTGTGGGGTTGTTCCATTTCATTACAAAATAAAGGAGGGATAAAACAGCACAAAAGTAGGAAGATTCAATTGAAATTATCGCTTTTTCTTTGACAAGTTGAAAACAATCTTGTATATTTGCACCCGATTTCTACCAAGGAATAGGGAAGTGTGGGTGAGTGGCTGAAACCAGCAGTTTGCTAAACTGCCGTACGGGTAACTGTACCACGAGTTCGAATCTCGTCGCTTCCGCTGAAAAGGGGATATTAGTAGTAACCATACTGATATTCCTTTTTTTTGTCATAAACAGAGTCGATTGCTCTTTTAAAAAATTGATCGTAAATATGTTGTAAAACATATTTTTTGTCGTATCTTTGTACTGATTTAAATGGCAAGCGTGTTATTTGAAATCATTTTTAGGTTATCACACACATAATGAATGGCTTCTTATATTGACGGTTGCCGATGGATCATAACTTTTTATAAAGAAAGGGAAAATTATGACAATCAGAAACCTTACCAAAGAAGAAATTTTGGGACAGATCAAGTATCTGGAACAAAACATCTCCAACGGGTCTGTAGCAACGCGTTCTAACAGGTTGAACAGGCTGCGTACATTGAGAGCGAACTTGCGACATGCAAGCTGAACAATGCCACACCCACACAAGAGCAGAAAGCAGGATTCCCTGCAAGTATGCTGATGCAGCGGGGGCATTTGTGAAACAGTAGTTGAAGCTGAGTGACCCATAAGGGTGCACGAATGCTTTATTTTAATGAGAAAATGAGTAACAGATATATAATGGGCTGCCTTTTGGGTGGCTTTTTTTATTTTTGAAAGTTAAATCCGATTATTTGTACCTTAAATACAGAAAAATGTGCTGATAAATGTGATTATTATCTATCTTTGTGCGATTATCTAACAAAAAGAACAAATTAATTATGGATGTATTATCTGCCAGATTGACTGCCTTGTCGCCCTCTGAAACCTTTGCGATGGCGCAGAAGAGCAATGAACTGAAAGCCAGTGGTATTGATGTGATCAACATGAGTGTGGGCGAACCTGATTTCACCACTCCCGACCATATCAAGCAGGCGGCCAAAAAAGCGATCGACGATAATTTTTCATTTTATTCTCCCGTAGCCGGTTTCCCTGACCTCAAACAGGCGATCAGCAACAAGTTGGAGAAGGAAAACCAGCTCACCTATACGCCTGCACAAATTGTGGTCTCCGGTGGTGCCAAGCAATCGCTTTGCAACGTGATACTCTCCATCGTGGACAAAGGAGATGAGGTGTTGATCCCTGCACCCTACTGGGTGAGTTATCCTGAAATGGTGAAGCTGGCAGAAGGGACACCGGTATATATATATGCAGGTATCGCGCATGATTTCAAGATCACACCGCAGCAACTGGAGGAGGCGATCACGCCGCAAACCAAAGCGATAATTCTCTGTTCTCCCTCCAATCCTACCGGCAGTGTCTATACGCAGGAGGAGCTGAAGGGGATCGCCGCCGTGCTGGAGAAACATCCCCATGTCTATGTGATTGCCGATGAGATTTATGAGCATATCAATTATATTGGACAACACCAGTCTATTGCCCAGTTCGAGACCATACGAGATCGTGTGGTAGTGGTGAACGGTGTCTCGAAAGGATATGCCATGACCGGTTGGCGCATCGGCTGGATTGCTGCACCGCAATGGATCGCGTCTGCCTGTAGCATGTTACAGGGGCAGTATACCTCCGGGCCCTCATCCATCTCGCAGAAAGCGTCGGTGGCAGCCTACAACGGTGATCAGACGTGTGTGGCAGAGATGCGTGCCGCCTTTGAAAGAAGGAGAGACCTGATTGTCTCGCTGCTGAATGAGATACCGGGTCTGCAGGTGAACAATCCGATGGGTGCTTTCTATATCTTCCCTGAGTGCAGCAGCTACCTGGGTAAATCGTATAAAGGACGTCAGATTGTGACAGCTACTGACCTGGCGATGTATCTCCTGGAAGAGGGGCACGTAGCTTGCGTGGGGGGTGATGCTTTCGGGGCTCCGGGATGTATCCGTCTCTCCTATGCCACCTCCGATGAGAATATCGAAAAAGCTATTGCCCGTATCAAAGAGGCACTGGCAAAGCTATCTTGAAAGGTGATATGACAAAGAATGCCCGCTTCACATAGTGAAACGGGCATTCTTTTTTTTTTGACTGTTCTGTGCGTTATAGCTCTGCTTCAATCATCACCGGGAAATGGTCAGAAGGGAACCGTCCATATTGCTGTTCATTCAGCACCCCATACTTGTGCACGGTGATATGGGGACTCACCCAGATATAATCGATACGATCTCTCATCGGAGCATCCAGCCTGAATGCATTGAAGGTGCCCTCCGTGCCATAGGGAGGCGTTCGGGTGATTCTATATGAGTCATGCAGCTGTCCGGCATCAAGGATGATTTGGATCGGTTCCGAGTCTGGTGTGGCATTGAAATCGCCGGTCACAACAACAGGGTTGTTGCCGGCAATCTCTTTCACCTTCTCGTTCAGTAGTAGCGAGGAGTTCCTGCGTGCCTCTTTACCCTGGTGGTCGTAGTGGACGTTGAAGATAAAGAAGGATCTCCCTGATTGGTTGTCTTTAAGCTGTGCCCAGGAGCAGATGCGGTTGCAGCAGGTGGCATCCCATCCTTTGCCTGGCAGGTCGGGTGTCTCTGAGAACCAGAAGTCGCCATGGTCGAGGAGCATAAGACGGCTGGTTCGGTAAATGATCGCGGAGTGTTCACCGGCATCCTTGCCATCATCGCGACCACCCCCCACGTAAGCATATCCTTGCAGCTCCAAGATTCCATCCAGCTGATGCTTGAATCCCTCCTGCGTGCCGATCAGATCTAGCTCGTGGAATTGTATCAGCTGTTTGACCCTCTCCTTCCTGTGCGGCCATGCATTCTCCCCGTCACCGGGGTTATCCATCCGCAGGTTGAAGCTGCTTATATTGAGCCTGACCGGTGTATCGGTTTGTGCTTGTGCGATTGTTACAGCAAGCAGTGCCAGGCAGATCCAAAATGTACGTTTCATCATATCTCACTCTGTTTGGGTTGGTGTTATTGATTCCTTTTTCGGTATAGGGTTGGTAACCCGATGATCCTTAGTTGTTTCTTTCCGGACTCTTGAATGCCTTTTATATTCAAGCTGGTTCCATGGACTTCGGGTTCCAAATATATGCCGTTTATTCAAAATAAACAAATGAATGTGATATATAATTGCTGACATGTGGTGATGGTGATGACTGTGAACATGCCATTTTTTCGATTGTCGTTTCTCAATTTATTGCTACCTTTGCATCTTCATTTTTGTATGGTATAAATTCATTGACAATGAGTAATCGATTTCCGGAATACAATCAGTTGAATCTTTCAGATATAAACAAGGAAATGTTGAAAGAGTGGGATGAGAAGCAGGTTTTCAGGCAAAGTCTGGAGATTCGCCAGGGGCATCCTCAATTTGTCTTTTATGAGGGACCACCGTCGGCAAATGGTATGCCCGGCATCCATCATGTTATCGCCCGCTCTATCAAGGATATATTTTGTCGCTACAAGACAATGAAGGGATTTCTGGTAAACCGGAAAGCGGGATGGGACACGCATGGGCTTCCGGTGGAGCTGGGTGTGGAGAAATCGCTGGGAATAACCAAAGAGGATATTGGGAAAAAGATTACTGTAGAGGAGTATAACGCTGCCTGCCGCACCGAAGTGATGAAGTATACCCGTGAATGGGAGGATCTGACCAGCAAGATGGGCTACTGGGTGGATATGAGTGATCCCTACATCACCTACGACAACCGTTACATCGAAACATTATGGTACCTGCTCAAGGAGCTTTACAGGAAGGGACTGCTCTACAAGGGCTATACCATTCAGCCCTACTCCCCTGCCGCGGGCACCGGCCTGAGCACCCACGAGTTGAACCAGCCGGGTTGCTATCGCGACGTGAAGGATACCACCTGCACGGCCCAGTTTCTGGTGAAGGATCCGCTACCGGAGTGGCAGCAGTTTGGGGATCCTTTTTTCCTGGCATGGACCACCACACCATGGACCCTGCCGTCGAACATGCTGCTGGCGGTGGGTAAGAACATCGAATACGTGGCGGTACAGACCTACAACCCCTACAGCGGAGAGCCGATGACTGCTGTATTGGCCAGGAACCTGCTACATGCCTACTTTCCCGAGAAGAATGCATCACAGTCACTCAGCGACTATAAGACGGGAGATAAGAATATACCCTACAGAGTGCTCGACAGGGTCTGGAAGGGTTCTGAACTGGCTGGTATCCGCTACGAACAGCTTATTCCCTGGGTGAAGGTGACCGATAAAGCCTTCCGGGTGGTGACCGGTGATTTTGTCACCACCGAGGATGGTACCGGTATCGTGCATATTGCTCCCACCTTTGGTGCCGACGACGCCCGAGTGGGTAAAGAGCATGAGGTGCCGGGGTTGACACTAACTGACAAAGAAGGCAATCTGCGGCCGATGGTGGACCTCACCGGTAAGTTTTACCCCATTGAAGAGCTGGATCCGCTATTTGTGAAAGAACAGGTAAACAGTGATCTTTATGCTGAGTATGCCGGCAGGTATGTGAAGAATGCCTATGACGATTCACTGACCGAAGAGGATGCCACCCTCGATGTGGATCTCTCGGTGATGCTTAAGCAGCAGAACAGGGCGTTCCGCATTGAAAAGCATCTGCATAACTACCCGCATTGCTGGCGCACCGACAAGCCGGTACTCTACTATCCCCTCGACAGCTGGTTCATCCGCTCCACAGCATGCCGTGAGCAGATGATTGAGTTGAACAACAGCATCAACTGGAAGCCGCAGTCCACCGGTAGCGGCCGCTTCGGTAAGTGGCTGGAGAACCTGCAGGACTGGAACCTGAGTCGCAGCCGTTACTGGGGCACACCGCTGCCCATATGGCGTACCGACGACGGGAAGGAAGAAAAGTGCATCGGTTCGGTGAAGGAGCTCTATGAAGAGATGCAGAAGGCAGTCGAGGCAGGGGTGATGCAAGAGTTGCCCTGGAAGGATCTGGACCTGAACGATTACCGTGAGCTGGATTATGAGCAGATCGACCTGCACCGCCCTTATGTGGATCAGATCGTGCTGGTCTCCGACAGTGGAGTGCCGATGCGACGTGAGACCGACCTGATCGACGTCTGGTTCGACAGCGGTGCCATGCCCTTCGCTCAGGTCTTCTATCCACACATCTCAGAGGGTGAGTTTGCAAAGGTGTTCCCCGCCGATTTCATTGCCGAGGGGGTAGACCAGACACGTGGCTGGTTTTACACGTTACACGCTATCGCATCCATGGTGAAAGGGAACGTGGCGTTTAAGAATGTGGTCTCCAACGGGCTGGTGCTCGATAAAAACGGCAACAAGATGTCGAAGCGATTGGGTAACGCTGTCGATCCCTTCGAGACCATCGAGAAGCACGGATCAGACCCTTTACGCTGGTATATGATCACCAACGCGGCTCCCTGGGATAATCTCAAGTTTGATATTGATGGGGTGGAGGAGGCCCGGAGAAAGTTCTTCGGCACACTCTTCAACAGCTATTCCTTCTTTGTTCTCTATGCCAATGTGGATGCCTTCTACAATCAGTATCCGCAGATTGAGTTCACAAAAAGGCCGGAGATTGACCGCTGGATCATCTCACTGCTGAACAGCCTGGTGGCAGAGGTGGATCAGGCTTACGACGCCTATGAGCCGACCCGTGCGGGGCGGGCCATTGCCGATTTTGTGAATGATAATCTCAGTAACTGGTATGTGCGGCTCAACCGCAAACGCTTTTGGGGGGGTGAGATGACCGACGACAAGCTGTCGGCCTACCAGACCCTTTATCGGTGTCTGGTAACGGTGGCTCAGCTGATGGCTCCCATAGCCCCCTTCTATGCCGACCGGCTTTACCTCGACCTGATCGGCGTTGCCGGTAACGACAGGGAGCTGTCGGTTCATCTTACTGATTTCCCGCAGGCCGATGAGGAGCTGATCGACAAGGAGCTGGAGGAACAGATGTATCTGGCCCAGACCGCATCATCAATCGTGCTGGCACTGCGTCGCAAGGTAAACATCAAGGTGCGTCAGCCGCTTTCACGGATCATGATCCCGGTGCTGGATGATCAGCAGAGAAGGAATATGGATGCGGTGAAGTCGTTGATCCTGAACGAGGTAAATGTGAAGGAGCTGGACTTCGTCGACTCGACAAGTGGCATGCTGGTGAAACGGGTGAAACCCGATTTTAAAAAGCTGGGCCCCCGTTATGGTAAGATCATGAAACAACTGGCCGCCCGTATCCAGCAGATGGATCAGCAGGAGATCAACACCCTGGAGCAAAACGGAATGCTGAAGGTGATGATAGAGACACAGGAAGCGGTGATCACAACAGACGACGTGGAGATCCTCTCGGAGGATATTCCCGGCTGGCTGGTGGGCAGCGAGGGGCGCCTGACGGTTGCCCTCGATATCACACTCACTCCTGAGTTGCAGAAGGAGGGTATTGCCCGTGAACTGGTGAACCGCATCCAGAACTTGCGCAAGGCGAAGGCGTTTGAGATCACAGACCGCATCACGGTTCGTATCTCCTCACATCCCGCTTTCGATGAGGCGGTCAACGATTATGCCGGTTACATCTGCAATCAGGTGCTGGCCGATGCGATCACAATCACCCATGAACAGTGGGAGGATCTCATCGACATTGATGATCAGCCGCTCACCATCCGCATTGAGAAAAACAGTTGAAAGATATCCAATTTATCGCTATCTTTGCGCAAACATGCAGCAGCATGCAAATGTGAACTTTATGGAAACGTCGGTTGTTGTATATACACTCTGATTCCGAAAGAGAGACACAGCCCATTTATACATTTATCATTATGAGCGAAAAGACGAGATATTCAGATGAGGAATTGGATGAATTCCGTGCAATTATCAACGAGAAATTGCAGATTGCCCGGCAGGAGTATGAAAATTACCGTGCCGCGGTGACCAACACTGATGGGAATGATACGGTGGATACCTCTCCTACCTACAAAGTGCTGGAAGAGGGGGCTTCTACCCTCTCGAAGGAGGAAGCGGGTCGATTGGCGCAACGTCAGATGAAGTTCATCCAGAATCTGCAGGCCGCTCTGGTTCGCATCGAAAACAGAACTTACGGGATCTGTCGCGAGACCGGCAAGCTGATCCCTAAAGAGCGTCTTCGTGCCGTACCCCATGCTACCTTAAGCATTGAAGCCAAGTCGGCCAAGAAGAGATAACCGTTCCCTGAGGATGAGTGTTGAGGTATTGACATTGAGTAGGAAGAGGGGGAGTGCTCCCCGATGGGAGATATTTCCCCAAACCATTATGTATGAACAGTAAAAATCACAAAGGCTGGGCTGCCATTGCGGTCGTTTTTTTAGTGCTTCTCGTCGATCAGCTCTCCAAGATATGGGTCAAGACCCATATGGAGCTATATGATGCGATCCATATCACGGACTGGTTTCAGATCTATTTTGTGGAGAACAATGGGATGGCTTTTGGGATAGAGGCAGGAGGGAAGCTATTCCTCTCACTCTTTCGGATTATTGCGGTGGTACTGATCATCATCTACATCCACCGGCTGGTGAAGGAGAACTTCAAGACCAGCTTCATCATCTGTGTCACGCTGGTGCTCGCCGGTGCCTCGGGAAATATTGTGGACAGTGTTTTTTATGGAGTCATTTTTGACGCCAGCTATCCGGGGCATATCGCTTCACTGGTTCCCTGGGGTGAAGGCTATTCAACGCTATTACACGGTAAGGTGGTGGATATGCTTTACTTCCCGCTGATCAGTGGGAGTTATCCTGACTGGTTCCCTCTTTTGGGAGGTCAGGAGTTTCTGTTCTTTCGCTTCATCTTTAATTTGGCTGACTCAGCCATCACCGTGGGTGTGATAGTGATCCTGCTCTTTTACAGAAAGACATTGTCCTACTCCCTGATGTCGAAGAGTGAACGCGAACAACTGGATAAGGAGAGACAAGAAAAGTGCATTGCGGGTGAAATGTAGCATTGCTTCATATCTGTTTATATTTCTTGCGGGGGTTTTGTTGGTTTCATCCTGTCAGAACCGCCCGAAGGAGGTCCTGAAGAGAAAAGAGATGGAACGTCTTCTCTATGATGTCTACCTGGCCGAAGCCACCATGGAGAATGAGTACCACCGTTTTAACTCCCCGGAAAAAAAAGAGGCATACATCAACCGGGTGTTTGCCTTACATGGCGTGTCTCAGGCCCAATGGGATACCTCCCTTTCCTGGTATTCCGACAGAATAGATCTCTATCTGAAGATGAACGATTCCGTCAAAGTACGTCTGGATAGAGCTCGCAAGGAGGTGGATGGGGAAATAGGCAGACTGGCTGCCCGTAAGGTGTCCGACCCTCGAACTCTCTCCCCTTCATACATCCCTACCTACTATTCGTTCTCAGGCTCTGCTGCCGAGAGAGGATTCCGTTTTCATCTGAATGAGTACGACGTGAAAGAACGGATTACCGACGATCAGTTTACCTACACCTACAGTGTAATCGGCATCCCCCCCCTCTTTCCCCCGCGCATCACCTCGTTACTCACGTTGGAATATGGTGATACATCCATTTACCTGCCGCAGCAGATCACTGAGAACAAGACCTATCGAACCATCGCCACGAAATATCTCCCGGAGGACACGCTTAGAAATACCAGGCAGGACACGCTTAGGCACATTTACGGCTATATTCATTTACTGGATTCGCTGAACAGTGCAACCCATATACAACTGTATCACATCAGCCTGGGTGATGATGTTGCGGATTCAACCCTTTCTGTTGTGCCGATGGAAGAGATAATCGTTCAGGATGAAAGGTCAGATACATTGCAACATAGGTAAGAGGATATCGTGTTGAAAAAAAATATTTGTAAAAAAATCAGTACTGAAGAAAGTGCTATATTTGTAGTCATATACAACAATGTAATATTTAACATTTAATTTATCATAATAGAACATCAAATGGAAAAAAAGAGAGTTTACACCTTTGGTAACGGCGCTGCTGAAGGGCGGGCAGATATGAAGAACCTGCTTGGAGGAAAGGGAGCAAACCTGGCCGAGATGAATTTGATTGGTGTACCTGTTCCCCCGGGTTTTACCATTACCACTGAAGTTTGTACGGAGTACAACGAGCTGGGGCGTGACTATGTGATTTCTGCCTTGGAAGAAGAGGTGAAAAGAGCCGTGGCCCAGATCGAATCACTCACCGGTACGAAGTTCGGTGACAAGGAGAATCCCTGTCTGGTGTCGGTACGTTCAGGAGCACGTGTTTCAATGCCGGGCATGATGGACACGGTGTTGAACCTGGGTCTCAATGATGATGCTGTGGAAGGGATCGCCAGAAAATCAGGTAATGAACGGTTTGCCTGGGACTCCTATCGTCGTTTCGTGCAGATGTATGGTGATGTGGTGCTGGGACTCAAGCCTCAGAGCAAGGAAGATATTGATCCTTTCGAGGAGATCATGGATGAGATGAAAGAGACGAAAGGCATTGAGTTGGATACAGACCTCACCACCGATGACCTGAAGGAGCTGGTGAAGCGCTTCAAGGCAGCGGTGAAGGTGAAGACCGGCCATGACTTCCCGGTTAGTCCCTGGGATCAGCTCTGGGGCGCCGTTTGTGCGGTCTTCGACAGTTGGATGAACGAGCGGGCCATTCTCTACCGGAAGATGAATAACTTCCCGCAGGAGTGGGGTACCGCTGTCAACGTGCAGGCGATGGTCTACGGCAACATGGGCAAGACCTCCGGTACCGGTGTTGCCTTCACCCGTGATGCTGCTACCGGTGAGGATATCTTCAACGGTGAGTACCTGATTGATGCACAGGGTGAGGATGTGGTAGCCGGTGTGCGTACACCCCAGCAGATTACCCTCGAGGGATCACGCCGCTGGGCGAAGCTGCAGGGTATCTCCGAAGAGGATCGTGCAGCCAGATATCCTTCCCTCGAAGAGGCGATGCCTGACTGTGCCCGTGATCTGATCGAGGTACAGCAGAAGCTGGAAGATTATTTCAAAGATATGCAGGACCTGGAGTTCACCATTCAGGATGGCAAGCTGTGGATTCTGCAGACCCGCAGCGGTAAGCGTACCGGAGCTGCTATGGTGAAGATCGCCATCGATATGTTGCATCAGGGATATATCGATGAGAAGATTACCCTGCGGCGTTGCGATCCGGAGAAGCTGGATGAGTTGCTTCACCCGGTATTCGACAAGAAGGCATTGGCCAGCGCCAAACGTGTAACACATGGTCTGCCTGCCTCACCGGGAGCTGCTGCCGGACAGGTAGTGTTTCATGCCGATGAGGCCGAAGAATGGAGCAAGGAGGGCAAGAAGGTGATTCTATGCCGCATTGAAACATCACCTGAAGACCTTAGAGGTATGGCCACTGCGCAGGGTATCCTCACGGCACGTGGCGGAATGACCTCACATGCTGCCGTTGTGGCACGTGGTATGGGTAAATGCTGTGTCTCTGCTGCCAACAACCTGATCATCGACTACAAGTCACGCTCAATGGCCATCAACGGTCAGGAGGTGAAGGAGGGCGACTGGATCTCCCTCGACGGCTCCACGGGAAATGTTTACCTGGGGAAGATCACTACGCAGGATGCCGAGTTGGATGCCGATTTCGCCGAACTGATGGAGCTTGCCGACAAATATTCTCGCATGGATGTGCGGACCAATGCAGATACGCCTTATGATGCTACCGTGGCTCGCAACTTCGGTGCCAAAGGAATTGGCCTCTGTCGCACCGAGCATATGTTCTTCGAGGAAGACAAGATCATTCCGATGCGCGAGATGATCCTGGCGAAAGATGAAGAGGGACGCCGTAAGGCTCTCAACAAGCTGCTGCCCCTCCAGAAGAAGGATTTTGAAGGCATCTTCAGAGCCATGACCGGTCATGCCGTGACCATTCGTTTGCTCGATCCCCCGCTGCATGAATTTGTGCCACATGATGAGAAGGGTCAAATGGAGATGGCGAAGGTGATGGGTATCTCCTATAAGGATATCCATGACCGTGTGGAAGGACTGATGGAGTCCAACCCGATGCTGGGATTGCGTGGCTGCCGTCTGGGGAACCTCTACCCCGAGATTACCGAGATGCAGACACGTGCCATCATGGAGACCGCCATCGAGCTGAAGAAAGAGGGTATCAAGGCCAAGCCCGAGATCATGGTGCCTCTCACCGGCATCGTGCATGAGTTCAAGGCTCAGAAGGATATCATCGAGAAGACCATTCAGCAGGTGTTCGCTGAGAAGAACGCCTCGGTGAAGTACAAGATCGGTACCATGATCGAGATCCCGCGTGCTGCTCTCACGGCACATAAGATCGCCACCGAAGCCGACTTCTTCTCTTTCGGTACCAACGACCTGACGCAGATGACCTTCGGTTACAGTCGCGACGACGTGGCCAAGTTCCTGCCGATGTACATCGATAAGGGGATCCTCAAACATGATCCTTTTGCGGTGCTCGACCAGAATGGTGTGGGCCAACTGGTGCG
>DURL01000004.1 GCA_012837345.1 Bacteroidales bacterium | reverse complement strand
TTTCCTGTGCCTGTGCTGCAGAAGCAGTCTTACCTGTACCAATGGCCCATACCGGCTCGTAGGCCAGCACGATCTTAGCGAAATCGTCGGCAGAGAGATCAAACAGGGAAGCTTCTATCTGCGATTTCACCACTTCAAAATGCTTGTCTGATTCTCTTTCCTCCAGCACCTCTCCAATACAGAAGATGGGGGTCAGCCCGTTGGCGAGCGCCAGCAAGACCTTCTCTTTCAGGATCTCAGGCGTGTCGTGGTAGTAGGCACGACGTTCGCTATGGCCCAGAATCACATACCGGGCTCCGGTAGAAGCCACCATGGCTGCCGACACCTCACCGGTGTAGGCTCCCGACACCTTGTCGGCGCAGTTCTGTGCAGCAACCCCAATCCGTGCCGTGTCAACAGCTTCCACCACGTTTGCCAGGTGAATAAAAGGTGTGCCGACAACCACATCGCAGTTCACCGTTTTTCCCTTCAAGGCTTCATTCAGTTCCTTGGCCAGTGCCACTCCCTCCTGCAGGTTCATGTTCATTTTCCAGTTTCCTGCTACAATGTTCTTTCTCATATTCATACAATTGTTAATGTTAGGTTTATCAAATTATAGTTGTCTATTCTCCCATTCTTGCTGATGCAGTTAATGACTTGGTGATCGCCTTCTCTCAAACCATTTCACGAAGAGCAGGGGTATCAACAGCAAAAAAACCACCAGCAGCAAACGGCTTCCGTTTGTGAGTAATCTGTTATGCTGTTTTACCAGCCCGGAGGTTTCAAAATCAACACCATCAGCTAGTGGCAACGGCACCTGGCTGTCGTCCCATTTGTTGACCACAACCCCCTCATTGAGAAGCATCAGCCCCGGGTTGGAACGAATCATTGTTTTGAGCACCCGTTCATCGGCAATGGCAAACCGAAATCCGCTACGGTACTGTCCCTCCCATGCAGCCACCCTATCGGGGGATGAGGCGGTGAGCAGGTAAAAGGGATAGCCTCTCCGGGAGGCAAACCGCTCCATGGCGAGAAAGCGATCCAGATGCCCCATTGACATCTCCTCCAGCGAACTGGCAATCATCAGAAACTGCCACCCGGGGTCCTGTAATAACTCCATGGTGATCTCACTGCCTGCAATCAGGGTCCCATCCTCATCATCGCGGGTTAGAGCCATCACGGCAAAATCCTCTATGGCCGGTTTCACACCCTCTTGCAACAGGCGGCTGCGCATATCCACAAAGATCCAGGTAGAATCGTTCCAGGGATAATCATCTTCGGTAAATTCTCTCTCCACACCACCCTTCTGATAGATGAAAACCGTCTCGTAGATATCCGCCAGGGCAGGATCCACCTCCATCTGCTTCGGTATGGAAGCACCGATGTGATAAGGCCGGAAATCAAAAAGTGGGAGACGGTTGAGATTGTGCAGGGCAAACAGCAGACCGAACAGCAGGATGAATCCTGCCACGAAAGGTGCCACACCTCCTCCATAAAGAGGAGTGATTTTCCCCTGCTTCATATACAACAGCAGCATGGCTGCCAACAACAACAGGTTCTTGTAAAAAGTATCCCAGTTACTGATATGGAAGGCGTCCCCAAAGCAGCCACAATCCTCCACCGGGTTAGTCAGCGCGATCCAAAGCGAGAGAGGGGTGAAGAAAAGCAGAAAAAGGGCGATCAATCGCAATGTTCCTTTACGCCACACTCCCAATAACAACAGCATCCCCAGTGTAAACTCGCCCACCACCATCACCAGGGAGAGGGGTAAGGAGAGCACCATCAACGTCGACAGACCCATCTCGATGAGGTAGTCGTCGATCTTGTAGGCAGTACCGAGAGGATCCACAGCCTTGACGAAACCGCTAAAGAGGAAGAGTCCCCCTACCAGCAGACGGGAGAATGCCAGTGGGATATCGATCTGTAATGATGAAGACAATGACTTCATTCCTGTTCCTCTCCGAAATGCAGTTTGATCAGACCAAAAAGCGCGTAGTTGATCATATCCAGATAATTGGCATCCACACCCTCCGAGATGAGCGTCTGTCCCTGATTGCTTTCAATCTCCTTGGTGCGGTAGATCTTCATCAGGATCAGGTCGGTATAGGAACTGACTCGCATGCTGCGCCAAGCTTCATCGTAATCGTGATTCTTGGCCCCCATCAGCTCTTTGGCCTGCTGCAGAAAGCCATCGTAGAGAGCCAGTGCCCCTTCTGCCGACACATCAATGGTATCAGCATAACCCAACTGCAACTGGATTAGTCCGATGATGCCATAGTTGACGATGCCGATAAACTCGGGGAAGATGCCCTCCTCCACACGACTCTCCCCCTTCACCTCCAGCGAACGGATCCGGTTGGCTTTGATAAAGATCTGGTCGGTGACCGATTCGGGGCGCAGAATACGCCAGGAAGCACCGTAATCGGTGAGCTTCTTCGAGAAGATCTCGCGGCAGAGTCCTGCCACTTCGTCAAACTGCTGATTGGTTGCATCCATCATCAATGGGCTTGAATCTGTGTAACGTAAAACAATTGATGCGAACAGGAGATCTCACCCTGTCCTGCCGGACAAAGATAGGCAAAAAAAAGGTACAGGAAGCAATCCTGTACCCAATTTCTCTTTGTCGCCGGAGTGCTGCATCAGGAGATGCGGAGCGACTTACCGATACGCAACACCGATTTCGTAGAGATACCGTTGAGATCACAGAGTTCTCTTACCGAGATGCCATACCTCCTGGCAATGGCTCCCAGTGTATCCCCCTGTTTGATGCGGTGATACTTCAGATCACCCGAGACATACTTGTTGGTGCTGCTCGTTGGCTCCTTGTAGTTGGTGGAAGAAGCAGTAACGGTAACCCTGCTGCTGCGGGTCGTCTTCTTATAGCTCGAGTTGGTGACCAGGTACTCATCACGGTGCGGCACCTTGTTCTGGAAATCGATGATGAAGTTGGGATTGATTGGCTTTCCCAAAAAACGGGTCTCGAAGTGAAGATGTGACCCAAAGGAACGTCCGGTGTTGCCGGCCAGACCGATAGGCTGCCCCGAGTGAACGAACTCATTCTCATCTGCCAAAAACTTGGATAGGTGTCCATAGACCGTCTCCAGCCCGTTCACGTGGCGGATCACCAGATAATAACCGTAACCTCTCCGCTCATACTGCTTCACCCGTATCTTGCCATCGAAGGCGGCATAGATCGTATCCCCCGTTTGTGCCTTAATGTCAATACCGTAGTGATAACGGCGGCTACCTCTTCTGCCAAAGTTGGAGGTCATATGTCCTGCAGCGGGCATGGTGAAGTTATCGAGGTTGACAATAAAAGTATCGGGTGCGTTTTTCAAACTACCGTAGATGTCCACATTATGATTCACCCACATCCCTTCATAAATATCGTCGGCAGGGATTGCATTGGGATCAAAAACCTCTCTTCTATCTTCAGCCTCCTCAAGCACCGACAAATCCATTTTCAACTTCAGACCGTCGGCAAACAAACCAGCATGATCTTGTAAACTGGAACTGTGAATCTGCTTGTGGGTTACCTCCGGCCTGGAATTTTCAGGCGACTGGGATACCGACTGTGTAAAAGCATTTAATGTGAAGAACATCAAGGTTGCGGGCAACAGGATGCGAGCTTTTGAAAAAAAGTGATCTTTCTCCATTATATTACCTTACTCTTGTTTTAATTTACAAATCGCTACACGTACCCTTACAATTCATCATTCGCATATGTATAAGGAAGAAGAAATTGAGGGTAAGTGAACAGTTCACTCTCTGAGAAAAAACGTGACAACTCTTTTTCAGCTGTCTCAGGAGAATCGGATGCATGTACAATGTTCTCCTGTACACTGATGCTGAAGTCCCCCCGGATAGTACCAGGCAATGCCTCCCTGCCATTGGTGAGGCCGGCCAACTGCCGTACCACATTGATTACCTCTACACCTTTCAAAGCCATAGCCACTACCGGACTTGCCTGCATTGACTCTTTGATCCTACCGAAAAAAGGCTTGTGGGCCAAATGTGCATAATGTTCTGCAACCATCTCATCAGATAAACAAAGCATCTTCATCCCCACAATTTGTATCCCTTTTTTTTCGAAGCGTGTAATCACTTCTCCCAGGATACCCCGCTGAACGGCTGATGGCTTGAGGAGTACTACAGTAACCTGCATGGTTGACAAACTATTACTAAATGACCTTAAAAATGTAGATTTTTTTCCCTAATTAGATCCAAAGTAAACTTTTTAATCTTTCTCTTCCAAATAATGAACATTCTTTTTTTCTGTCGCAACGTGGGATTCAAACCGCACAAGAAGCGCTATCCGCTGATTTACAACACTTTAACCAAGTATATGTTATAAAACATATATGGTTGATTTTAAATAGCTTACACACTCATTAACATTCTATCACGAATCGTTCTTGCTCAATGAACGTGAAAATTGGTTTTTCAACTAATCTCTTATAACAAGATGTTGTCTTGATCTATTCGGTTTTGCAGTTTGAAAGTTTTCAACAATTTTAAGAACCTTCCGCCAAAATGAAAGAGAAAAGACCAGTAAGAATGAACAGATTTCTGTATCTTTGCCCA
>DURL01000060.1 GCA_012837345.1 Bacteroidales bacterium | reverse complement strand
GCACATAAAGGGGTTTTCCATCGATATCGCCACATTCGATCTTGATAAGAGGGATGTCATCACTGTCCTCTTCCAGCATGTATCGGGTGATGGAGAGAAAATCCTTATGCGCCTTAAAGCCTATATCCTCACCAAACTCCCATCCGGCGTGGATGATGTTATGAGCCAGGGCATACTCGACCCCGACCAGTGCATATCCCTGCTCCATTCGCTCCACCACCTGTTCAAAATGCTCTTTCGGGATGTTGAAATCGTAAAAGGTGTCCTTGACACCCAGGCACTTCAGGTCGACCAGGTAAGAACAGTAGGTGATGTTGCCGTTGATATGCCTGCGGGAGATGGTGAGCTGTGCCAGGCCTTCTTCCTCCCACCCCTCATTCACCAGGCATTTAAAAATGGGGAGATTACGGGCTCTCTGCCGGATATAGTTCTCGGGAGAAAGGATCTGGGGATGTTGTTTTTTTGCCATTGTCGTTTGTTTGAGCCTTTGATTTTACATTATTAATCTACGGTCCAATCTTTTTTTATATGATTAACAATGCGTTATCATACATGAAATGTTTACATAATGATCGGTGTAGACCAACTGATTTGATTCAGTATCTCCATGTTTGTGGGTAAATATGGGCAATTTCGTGAGTATTTTTGAATCTTCTTTACGGAGATCGGTTTAATCTGACTGTAACCAATGCATCAGGAACTTATCTTCAACTTCATAATAAGGTTCCTCTACAGCTAAATTTTGATAAATTAATGCCTTGTCAACGAGTGCTTCAAAATTACGTTTTAATGTTGACGTAGATCCAAGATCATATTTCTTTATAAAATTTTGAGAGTAGGGTTGATAAACAGTTTTCTCTGCAGCAATTGCTTTCAGGGTATTCCATTGTGCCTTTGTCAATAAGTTTCTATACTGAAAGTAAATTGCCTCATTCTGCTGAATCAATTTATAAAGGGTATTTACAACATCTTTTTCCGTTATAAATAAAAATCGGTCAGCGAATATTTCATGACATAGCCGTTGTGTATAATAGGTATGGGTGCATGTAAGATTTAAAATCACTTCTGGAACTTTTACGTCCATATCCACACCTGCCGCTACAAAAGAATTCATGATATAAGAAATATATTCCTCTTTGGGTATTTTGTTTAGAACCATAAAATTGGTACTCCCGTAAAAGGGTCTTTTGGCACTATTGAAAATTTCGATCATTAACTTACTATCGCTTCCTAAAAATATAAAGGAGATATTGTGCAAGTTTTTTATAATTGTTCTCAAAAAGGCCTCTACATTTTTTTCAGGGTATGAAAGTATTTGCTGAAACTCATCAATAGCAATTACCACTTTTTTTTGTTGCTGGTCAAGAAACGAAAAAAGTTGTGGGATGCTTTTTTCGATCTGATCCGGCTGAGAAATATCGAGCATCAATTCAGGCTCTCCGCTCAATGCATTTATTTTAATTGTTGGACGTAACAACTTTATAAAATCCATAAATTTTTTGCCCGCACTTTTGTGTATTGGAAACTCTCTGTAAATTGCAGTAGCCAATGTATTTGAAAATTCTTTCAGAGATAATGTTGGGAAAATATCCAAATAAATAGTACTTTGCTTTTTCTTCAAAAGAAAAAAAACATGCTTGATAAGTGCTGTTTTTCCGATTCTACGTTGCGAAAAAACAGCAGTGTTACTGTTATTATCTATATTCTTCAATAAAATTTCTGTTTCTTCATGTCTGTTGCAGAAATAATCGGGGTCCAGATAATTATAGAGCAGAAACGGATTCATATTATTGTATCATTTTTTAATGAATGCAAATATAAACATTTTTTGATATTGCGCAATGCGCGCAACGCATTATGCGCTATTTTTTACCTGCTCAACCTTGCTGATCGAAAAAGTCAGCAAGAAGTTACCAGGGTCAGTGATAGCGGGACGCTGCCAGTTGTTGATATTTTAATGTTAAAGAGCGCTTTTTTCTATAAATTTAATGTTTTAATCGATTTTTGCTTTATCTTTGCATCTCATTCAACGCAAGCAATGCAGAATTTGGTTCAGACATACACCCGCACCTCCACTACAATGACCATGACCCCTTGGGGGGTTAGGTAAATTTTCACATCCGTACGCGGCAACTGCCGCCCCAGCGATAAATCCAGTTATCGCGCTACAATCCAACATCTTTTTTCTTAACTCCGCCACTGCGGAACAATTCCATCCGACAGAGAGTACATCATACAATGTTCTGCTCTTCGGACCTCAGAGATCATAAAACAGAATGGTATGAAGGTGATGAAATTTGGCGGGAGCTCCGTGGGGAGCCCCGATAGCTTGAAGCAGGTCAAGCAGATTATTGAAAAAGAACAGGAACCGGTTATCGTGGTAGTATCTGCCCTGGGTGGGGTGACCGATCGGCTGCTACTGGCTGCCGACTTTGCACTGAACAGCAACCCGGGATATAAGAGCCTTCTTGAGGAGATCATCACGCGGCATGAGGAGATCATTCAACAGATGATTCTCTCACCGGACAACAGGGATGAGGTGACCGGGAAAATACAACAGCTATTCGACGACCTGCGCAACATACTGCGGGGGGTATTCCTGATCGGCGATCTCTCTCAAAAGACCTCCGACAAGATCGTCAGCTATGGAGAGCGACTCTCCTCGCTGATCATCAGCCGGGTAATTGAGGGGGCAGAGCTGTACGACCCCACACAATTCATCAAGACCAGTCTCCAGTTCCGCAACCACCTGCCTGATCTGTCACGATGCAATCAGCTGATCCGGCAAACATTCTCTGAGATGCCGCCACCTCAGGTGGCTGTCGTACCGGGGTTCATCGCCTCGAGCAATGAGAATGGCGACATCACCAACCTGGGCCGCGGCGGGTCGGATTACACTGCCGCCATCATCGCTGCTGCGATGAATGCATCTGTGCTGGAAATATGGACCGACGTGGACGGGTTTATGACGGCCGATCCCAGAATCATTAACTCAGCCTACGTGATCGAGGAGCTCTCCTTCATTGAGGCGATTGAGCTCTCCAATTTCGGGGCGAAGGTGATCTATCCCCCTACCATTTTCCCGGTATACCACAAAAATATCCCTATTAGGGTGAAGAACACCTTCTCTCCTGAGTGTGAAGGCACGCTGATCCGCAACATCGCACCCAACCCCAACGGACAGATCATCAAGGGCATCTCATCCATCAACGACACCGCACTGATCACCATCCAGGGACTCGGCATGGTGGGAGTCATCGGAGTCAACAAACGGATCTTCTCCGCGCTGGCCGACAATGGTATCAGCGTATTCATCGTCTCACAAGCTTCTTCGGAGAACAGCACCTCCATCGGTGTCCGCACGCAGGATGCCCCTACCGCTCAGAAGGTGCTTAACCGTGAATTCGAGCATGAGATCGCCATGGGCAGCATCAACGAGATCATCATCGAAGATGAGCTGGCTACGATCGCCATCGTGGGACAGAACATGAAACATGTGCCGGGTATCGCCGGCAAGTTCTTCGGCGCCCTCGGCAGGAATGGCATCAGCGTGGTTGCACTGGCACAGGGTGCCGGCGAAACAAATATCTCCTGCGTCATCTCGCGGTCAGACCTGAAAAAGTCACTCAACGTCATCCACGATTCCTTCTTCCTCTCCCCTTACCAGGAGCTGAACCTCTTTGTCGTCGGCACCGGCACCGTGGGCAGCCATCTGCTGGAGCAGATCAGACAACAGCAACAGACGTTGAAGGAGCAAAACAAGCTGCGGATCAACATCGTAGGTATTGCCAACGGACGACGGGCGCTCTTCACGCGCGACGGCATCCCACTCGAAGGATATTTTGACAACCTGATGGAACATGGCCTCAAGAGCTCTCCACAGCTGATCCGCGATGAGATCCTGAAGATGAACATCTTCAACTCGGTATTCGTGGACTGCACCGCCAGTCCCCATATCGCGGAGATCTATGATGAGCTGATGGCAAGAAACGTCTCGGTGGTCACTGCCAACAAGATTGCCGCCTCATCGGCCTACGACAACTATCATCACCTGAAGGAGACTGCCCGCAAGAGCGGTGTCAAGTTCCTCTTCGAAACCAATGTGGGAGCAGGGTTACCCATCATCAACACGATGAACTCGCTCACCAACTCGGG
Organism: Bacteroidales bacterium; assembly: GCA_012837345.1. Classification (GTDB taxonomy): domain Bacteria; phylum Bacteroidota; class Bacteroidia; order Bacteroidales; family Dysgonomonadaceae; genus Proteiniphilum. The sequence goes on along the minus strand of DURL01000060.1, from coordinate 5,925 downwards.
CGACAGGATCGTGAAGCTGGAGGCAGTGCTCTCCGGCACGCTCAACTTCATCTTCAACACCCTCAGCGAGGAGATTCCTTTTAGCAGGGCCATCCGCATGGCTGTGGAGGCTCAGTTTGCCGAGCCCGACCCGCGGATCGACCTGAGTGGTCTGGATGTGACGCGCAAGCTGGTGATCCTGTCACGTGAAGCAGGCGGACACATCGAACAGTCGGATGTGGTGAAGAAGCTTTTTGTGCCGCAGCAGTATTTCGAAGGAAGCCTGGATGAGTTCTGGCAGACCATCTCCGGGCTGGATGCCTCGTTCGAGGAACGTCGCAGGGAGCTGGCCCGGGAGGAAAAAAAGCTCCGTTTCGTGGCCTCCTACGACAACGGCAAGTGCGAAGTAGGGTTGCGCGAGGTGGAGAAGGGACATCCTTTCTACGATCTTGAAGGGAGCAACAACATTATCATGATCACCACTGAGCGGTATAACGAGTACCCTATGGTGATCAAGGGATATGGTGCCGGTGCAAGCGTCACCGCCGCCGGTGTCTTTTCGGATATCATCTCCATCGCTAATATCCGCTAAAATGGTTCATTGTGAGGTAAGACTTATTTTTTAAGATGAAACAGATTATCATATTGGGCGACGGGATGGCCGACGAGCCGATCCCCGCACTAGGCAACAAGACCACGCTGCAGGCAGCAGAAACACCCTACATGGACCTGCTCGCCCGCAAGGGCAGGAACGGGTTGCTGCACACCGTACCCGACGGGTTCGCTCCCGGCAGCGAGATCGCCAACCTGTCGGTGTTGGGATATGACCTCCCTGCTGTTTTCGAGGGGAGAGGTGTGCTGGAAGCAGCCAGCATGGGGGTGGAGATACACCCCGGTGAGCTGGCCATGCGCTGCAACCTGGTCTGCATAGACGGAGAACAACTGGTGAACCACTCCGCCGGACATATCAGCAACGAAGAGGCGGAAGAGCTGATTCACTTCCTGAACAACAGACTGGGTGATGAGACCTTCCTACTCTACCCCGGTGTCTCTTACCGACATCTGTTGAAGATGCAGGGAGGAGACAAGCGACTCGAGTGTACCCCGCCACATGACATCCCGGAACACCCCTTCCGTCCCCACCTGATCAGGGCAGCTCATCCTGATGCCAGGGCTACCGCTGACGCACTAAACTCTCTTATACTGGCATCACAGGAGCTGTTGCGTGATCATCCCGTGAACAGGAAAAGGATCGCCAATGGAAAGCATCCGGCCAACAGCATCTGGCCCTGGTCGCCCGGCTACCGCCCCCAGATGAAACCGCTCAGCGAGCTCTACCCCATCCGTAGTGGGGCTGTGATCTCAGCGGTGGATCTGATTCGCGGCATCGGTGTCTATGCCGGACTGGAGGTGATACTTGTGGAGGGTGCCACGGGACTCTACGACACCAATTACGAGGGGAAAGCAGAGGCTGCCATCAAGGCATTGAAAGAGAATGACTTCGTCTACCTCCATATAGAGGCAAGCGATGAGGCAGGTCACGAGGGTGATGTGGATCTGAAGGTGAAGACGATCGAAAACCTCGATGCACGCATCGTAAAGACGATCTACGAGGAGACGCTCACCTGGAACGATCCGGTCACCATCGCCATCCTGCCGGACCACCCCACCCCCTGTGCCATCCGCACCCACACCCGTGATGCGATCCCCTTCCTGATCTGGCACAGGGAGATCCAACCTGACAGCGTGCAACACTACGATGAATTCGCTGCAAGGGAAGGAGGCTACGGCCAGCTCCATGGCGACCAGTTCATCAAAAAGGTTTTCAACCCGGACTAATCAAACAATATAAAACCGCTTCCGTTGCCAATATTTCACCAACAAAGCTGACAGCTGTTAGCTGTCTGCAGAAAGCTCTAAAATATGTTCTACTACAGCACCCAAAAACAATCACCCGCCGTCACCCTGAAAGAGGCAGTAGTGAAAGGACTGGCCCCCGACAGAGGGTTGTACATGCCCGAAACCATCGGTCAGTTGCCGGCCTCCTTTTTTGAGGAAATCACCGGCATGAGCCTTACCACCATCGCCCAAACCGTAGCCCGCTCATTCTTCGGCGATGACATTGCTCAACATGAGCTGGATGCCATCGTGGCCGACACCCTCAGCTTCGGGATCCCGCTACGGCAGGTGGAGGATAACATCTGGGTGCTGGAGCTGTTCCACGGTCCCACCTTCGCCTTCAAGGATGTGGGTGCACGCTTCATGGCACGCATGCTCTCTCATTTCATAAAAAAAGAACAACAGGAGGAGGTGAAAGTGCTGGTAGCCACCTCGGGCGACACCGGCAGTGCCGTGGCCAACGGCTTTCTGGGTGTGGAGGGAATTCGTGTGTTCGTGCTCTACCCCTCCGGTAAGGTGAGCGATATCCAGGAGGCACAGTTCACCACCCTGGGACGAAACATCACGGCACTGGAGGTGGATGGCACCTTCGACGATTGTCAGGCACTGGTGAAGAACGCTTTCATGGATGAGGAGCTCAACCGCAGTCTGCGCCTCACCTCTGCCAACTCGATCAACGTGGCCCGGTTCCTGCCACAGTCGTTCTACTACTTCCATGCCTGGGCGCAGCTGATGCGCATCAATCCCGATGCAAAGGCTGTGATCTCAGTACCCAGCGGCAACCTGGGCAACCTCACCGCCGGCCTGTTTGCCAGGAGGATGGGATTGCCCGTGGAGCGATTCATCGCGGCCAACAACCGCAACGACGTCTTCCGTGAATATTTGCTGACGGGTGATTACTCCCCCAGGTCATCGGTACAGACCATCGCCAACGCCATGGATGTAGGTGCTCCCAGCAATTTCGACCGCATCCTGGACCTTTACGGACACGACCATCACGCCATCACCCACGATATCACGGCATATCGGTATAACGATGAAGAGATCTGTCACACGATCCGGGAGACACAACAACGCACCGGCTACCTGCTCGACCCGCATGGTGCCTGTGGCTACCTCGCCCTGAAAGAGGGTTTGCAACCGGGTGAAACGGGGATCTTCCTGGCTACCGCACACCCCGCCAAGTTCAGGGATACCGTGGAGGATTGCACCGGCAAATCAGTGAATATCCCTGATGGATTGTCGGCATTCATGCAGAGGAGAAAAGAGACTATAGACTTACCAAACGATTTCACCCTCTTTAAAAAAGCCTTATTACGCCTCTCTTAAGTTTCTTTTTATTATTTTTGCTGCAAAATCACTCTTTAATGAGTAGTTTTGCGGGTAAAAACCATAAGAGGCTATCTGCATATACCGCATGAGGCGATTGTTACGTGTTACATATCTTCTTCTCCTGTTGTCATTCTTCATCCACTGCTCCTCTGTCCGTCAGGCGACGAGCACTGCAGATCAGACAGGTCAGCCCGCTGCATCGGAAGCCCTACCGGCCGATACGGCGCTTATGGATCGTGACACCCTTACAACCATACTCCCTGACAGTATTGCTGGCAACAAATCCCTGGTGACCGATACCACCCGACTCACGCAAACAGCCGATTCATTGACTGCTCTCACTGACACGCTCCTGACAGCCACGCGGGATTCACTCACACTCACTGCTCAGGATTCACTCACGATTGCGACACAGGACTCCCTTTCAATCGAAGCACAAGACTCCATTTCAGTCACTGAAAAACAGACACTGGAAGCGGCTGTATTCTACACCGCCAAAGACTCGATGATCTTCACCTCCGACAATATGGGCTACCTTTACGGTGAGGCTGACATCAAATATGGTGAAATGGGCATCAAGGGGGAATACATCACCATGGACATGGACAGCAGCCTCATCTCTTCTACTTACGGTGTGGATTCGTTGGGTAAAGAGTTTGGGCTACCCATCTTCGCCGAGGGAGAGACCGAGTATGAGATGAAGAAGGTACGCTACAACTTTGAAACGCGAAAGGCATTCATCCACAACGTGGTCACCCAGCAGGGTGAAGGAAACATCGTAGCCAACGAGGCCAAGATGAATGCCGACAACTCCTTCTACATGCGAAATGCCAAGTATACCACCTGCGACAATCATGATCACCCCCACTTCTACCTCAACCTTTCAAAAGCAAAGGTACGCCCCGATAAGGATGTGGTGACCGGTCCCGCATGGCTGGTGGTGGCCGACGTGCCGCTTTTCCCCATCGTGCTGCCCTTCGCCTTCTTTCCCTTCACCAAGACCTACTCCTCAGGTATCATCATGCCCAGCTACGGTGATGAGATGACCCGTGGCTTCTACCTGCAAAACGGGGGATATTACTTCGCATTGAGCGACTACATTGACCTCTCACTCACGGGTGAGATCTACACAAAGGGATCGTGGGGTGTAGGTGCCCGCTCCAACTATCGAAAACGGTATAAATATTCGGGGAACGTGAATGTTTACTATCTCAACACCGTCACCGGTGAACGGGAGCTGAAGGAGGTAGTGCCGGAGGCCTACTCGGTGGCCAAGGACCTGCGCATCAACTGGACCCACTCGCAAGACCCCAAGGCCAACATGTACCGCACCCTCTCGGCCAGCGTCAACTTCTCCACCAGCCGTAACAACCACCGTGACCTGAGCCGTCTCTACTCGCGCGAGGCATCAAACAACACCAAGAGTTCGAGCGTGAACCTCACCCAACGCTTCCCCGACTCACCCTGGAGCCTCTCGGCCACGATGAGCATCAACCAGGTGTCGCGCGACTCTACCATCGCCGCCACGCTGCCCAATGTCTCGATGAACATGAGCCGCATCTATCCCTTCAAACGGAAGAACGCAGTGGGCGATGAGCGGTGGTACGAAAAAATATCGATGAGTTACTCCGGCGAATTCCGTAACTCCATCACCACCAAGGAGGATAAGTTCCCCAAGGCAAACCTAGTGAGAGACTGGACCAACGGTATGCGCCACAACATACCGGTGAGTGCCACCTTCTCGCTGTTCGATTTCATCCAGGTGTCTCCTTCACTTAACTACACCGAAAGGTGGTACACCGGTGCCCATAAACAGGCGTGGGACCCCATTGCCAAGAAAAACGTGCCGGTGGACACCGTGATGGGCTTCAAGAGGATCTATGATTACAACGCGTCACTCAGTGCGCAGACCAAGCTCTACGGGATGTACACCCCCTGGAAGATCTTCGGTGACAAGGTGCAGGCGATACGCCACGTCTTCTCGCCCAGCATCAGCGTGAGCTATCGCCCCGACTTCAGCGATCCCAGGTTCAATTTCTACGAGACCTACACCTACAAGAACGAATATGGTGAAGATGTGGAATATACCTACTCTCCTTACTCATCCATGATGTTCGGCACCGCTCCCAAAGGGGAGAGCGGGAGCATTGGCTTTGACTTCAAGAATAACCTGGAGATGAAGATCCGGGATGACAAAGACTCTACAGGCACACGCAAGATCAGCCTGATCGATGACCTGGGGTTCAGCTTCAGCTACAATATGATGGCCGACTCGATGAAGTGGAGCATGATCAATTCCAACATCCGCCTGAAGCTCTCCAAATCATACACCCTCAGCCTGAATGCCACCTGGGATCCCTATATCTATGAGCTGGATCAAAACGGCAACCCAAGGCAGGTGGACAAGCTGCGGGTACTCAATGGAAGGGGTATCGGCAAGCTGATGAATACCGGCACCAGCTTCTCCTACTCACTCAACCAGGATACCTTCAAGAAGCTGTTCAGCCGGAATAAGGACAATGAGGATGAGGGGGATGGCGAAGAGGATGACAATCCGGATGAAGGGTTGCCCGACGACGGCACCATGGGATCAAACCCCTACGAGACAGCTGGCAGAAGCGACAGTCAGGGTGAGGGAGACAACTCAATGGGTGAATTTGATGCAGACGGATACCTGAAAAATAGAGTCAACTGGAACATCTCAATGAACTACTC
>DURL01000059.1 GCA_012837345.1 Bacteroidales bacterium | reverse complement strand
TGAACACTTCGAGTTGAATATTGCCCCCCATTTGCTCCCTCAAACAACCATTCTTTTGGTTTGTATTCCTTGATATAGAACCGCAAAGTATCCAATGTCTTATTTCCTAATAGAGTGTATCTGTCCTTTTTTCCTTTTCCCTGTTTCACATGTATCTGCATTCTTTTGCTGTCGATGTCTGTAATTCTAAGGTTGGTTAGTTCACTGATTCGCAAACCGGACGAATAGATTGTCATGATGATTGCTTTGTGTTTCAAGTTATTGATTGACTTCAAAATGGCTGCCACTTCCTCGGTACTCAGCACCTCGGGCAATGTCTTTTCTTTACGTGGACGATCAATCTGATATACCTTGCGCGGCCCTCTCAATACTTTTTCATAATAAAACTTGATGGCATTGATACTTTGGTTCTGATAGGATGTGGAGACATTTCGCTTATTCACAAGATATCGAAGAAAATCAACAATCATTGATTCAGTAATATGGGAGATTTCGACTTCATGGTAGTAGTTGATAAATTCACAAAATAAATCGGTGTATACTTTGATCGTATTATCACTGTATCTAAGTTCTTTAAGCTTGTCAATATAACACTGTGGACAAGCACGAAAATTCTGGCTGTCTTTCTTAAATTCGCGGGGCCGAATTTTTGTTTTAATCTCTTCACGATAGATGACATCAAGTTCTTCCTGACTGGCTATTCGCTTTATCTCAGCCAGGTACTTCTCAGAATAGGGTAGCTCCCAACATTTCCTGATAGGATTCCAGGATCTTGTTGGGATTTTCTTAATTTTTTCAATGATGGTATGGTTATAGCTGAAATACAGATGCAATGTTTTATTCGATATGTTGATAACCAGCATCTCTTTCTTTGAGTATTTAGGAGGCATTATGGAATACACTGATGACATACGGGGTACTTCACATCATACAATTGACAAGTATCCGACAAGAAGCAATGAGATCCCTATGGAAAGGATGACACCTATTTTTCCCGGGAGAGTGCGCCATGAGAGGATGCCTAATACGAATGCGATGAGTTCTAAACCCCAAATAAAATTAGGTCCATTGATCCAGATAAAGTCGCGAGATGACTTGAATAGAAAAGAAATTAGGAATGGAACAAGCACTGCGATGAGTGCAAGTGCTAATGCGATTTTGCCGGTTGTTAAGTTGCTTGTTTTCATATTTTTCAGTATTAATTTGTATATACACTACTCAGACACATTTTTGGAACATTGTCTTAGATATCATTTTTAAGTCTGATAATCCCCACGATTTTATTCCGTTGCAATAATGATTAAACTTGTTTTCATCGAGACCATCTCCTGAACAGGTTAATGCCAAACAAGCCGAGCATCGTGAACTCATCCAGCATCCGCTGCATTTTGAGCTTGTCATCTCGTAGAATTGCTTGATAAGGTTTTCAGCTTTTATGGGATCTATGCCTGTTTCAATATTACCGATCCGGGCAATTGAGTGGCCTGCTAATTTCTCGCAGGGATAGTAGTAATTGTCTGCAGCCAAATAGAGCCTGCTCGCTCCGGGGATACACTGCCCCAGCTCCATAAACCGGGATGAAGATTGTGACTCTAAGAACCGCCTGAGCATGGGAGACAACAACGCAATTGAAAAATCTTTTCCAGACGAGGAGTTGGACAAAATTGAAATCCCTTCTTTTGAAAGACGTTCAATCAAACTATTTTGAAGAGTATCCATACTATTGTTGGGTGCTTTTTGTCTGAATCTGGCATCATCCAGACCATATGTCTCCACAAAATTCACTATTAAGTTAACATGTAGCTCATTGAAGAAAGTTGCCAGCTCGATAAGATCTGCATTGGGCATAACGACAACTGAGCAGCGTACCATATGATTAAAATAAACAGCATCTCTTTTTTTAATCATTTGCAGTATATTCATTATTTGATTGAAAGTCCCCTCTCCATTCTTAAGTTTCCTATTGCGATCATTGATTTCTGCAGGACCATCGAGGCTGATAACCAATTGAAAAGAGTGCTGTATAAAGAATTCAATCATTTCTCCAGTCAAAAGTGTGCCATTGGTGGTGATAGAGAAGAATATATCTTTTCCTTTTTTGCTCGCTTCCTTCTCTGCATAAATTGTAATCTCTTTTAACAACGAATAGCGCAAGAGGGGCTCTCCACCATAAAATGAAATTGCCAGAGGCTTAGACTGGTTCTGTGAATGATTGATGAGATAGTCAACGCCATCAAAAGCAGATTGCTTACTCATCTGTGTTGAAGTAAAACAATCTTTCTGCTCATAGGATGTACCATTGATACAATAGGCACAATTCATATTACAGGAAGTTGTCAGCTCTAAAACCAATAAGCGTAGTTTATGATTCAGCGTTTCTTTAATCTCTGCAGTGGTATAAGGATTTCTGATAACAGGTCGCAAATCACCCGTATATGAGCCTGATCTGGGTATGTCGCAACCCCCATGAGGATTGAGGTGGTCGTGCAATATGGGAGCCATATTGTTTGCGATCTCATTGATTGTTCCCGGAATGGTATTGAAAAAATAGGATTGCCCATTCACGTGAAAAAGCTTTCCCGTAAAATATGATGAATCATTACACATATAACCTCTTAAGCAACATTAATTCAGTAGTTTTCAAGTTAGCTCCCTGTCATTTAAAAAATGGCAGGGAGCCAATGATGTCAGGCAGATACTCCGCCGGCAAATGATGCTCCAACTGCAACAGCGTATGTTACAATCTCAACCCCGCTACACCCCGGGTTATTACAGCCACAGTCTACAGCACCTTTGGTAACTTCAACATCGTCAATTTGTGCTTCGAGCTTGTCTAATTCTTTTCTCGCTTTTGCCAAATCAGCTTTAACCTGTTCTTTTGTCTTTTTTGTCATAATTTTACCTCCTAATTTTTAATGAGTGAAACCACTTAAACAATCACTCCAGAAGCAGAACGAATCCTATTTATTTGCAACTGGTTCTTCTATTCCTGATTCATGGCAGTTAGAACTGCAGTTAATCTCTCCTCGGTTAGTTTACGCGATGAGATTGACTTGCCGTTAATGGTGATTGCAACCACATCTTTCTCCTTTTTCTTTATTTTCTCAATCAGCCAGGAAGAAATAAGGTTGATTGCAACTCCAGACCCTATCGTTATAAGGAAAGTGGATACTTCAACCAACCCGAAACTTTCAGCTGGAGAATAGTCAACCATTTCTATTTCACTATCGGTATCTTCAATCCGTTGTTTCACACCTTCAGCCAATTGCTTAGAATCCATTTCAAATAGCTCCTGCAAAATTTCGTCTGAATAGGCCTGAACTTCAATTTTTATCTGTTTCATATCGTTTCAATTTAAAATCCGAACAATCGATCAAAACTCACCTGAGCCTGATTGTTCTCAGTGTAATATTGTATGGTTTTATCAATCTCATTTCTACTTGAAGAATTGAGAGTCGTCAAAAATCGATCATAAATCCCGGAAATAATTGCCATAAGAGCACGGGTGTCATTCGAAGCTCTCTTGTTGCCTGGTACGGAGGTTAAAACTCTATATCTCTTTTGAAAAATATTTTCAGTGAAATTTTTCCCATGGTGGTAATATTCCCTGAAAATAAATAAGGTAGAGTAAAATTGAAACATACCATGGATCGCTACATAAATATCATCGATCTCTCTTTCCGGAAAATTCTGCATCAATATGAAAGCCATGGCATCCGCTTCATATTCTTTGTAGTTCTCTTTGTCTTGGAAGAGTTCATTGAAACCCTCAATCGTGATATGCTGCTGCAAGTGCGTGTGGTCAAAATGATTGAATCCAAAGTGCGCTATCTCATGCAAAAAATTAAAAGTCGATTGAAAATGGGCAACCCTTTTTGCATGTGTATAGATTCCTTCGTCATGAATCCGGACTCTTGGCAATGCTGTCAGTCTCACATCCGTTGGATCACAATAATGGAGGAAAAATGGAAACAGCGATTTGAATATCAATGCATCATTCTCCTCCAACGTGTGTGCATGCCAGTTTTGGATCAGTGAGAATAGAATGATCATGTAGTTTTTATAGAAACATTTTGTAAGAATGGGAAAAGTGATTTTTCCATCTGCATGAATCTCGATATTAATGGTTGCCATTGTTCTGATGTGAACCGTCGTTTTCCTGACGATCTCTTTCAACTGCTCATCTTTACAGTACGCATCAACATCGTTATACATATTTGTAATCCAACAGGGTCTGTTGTGGACCATATAATCATTCTCAGCTAAAACGATGGCTTTTGCCGCTAACGACTGAAATAATTCTTTCTCCTGATGCATCAGCGTCACATCTTCATCTCCTTCTTCAATGCCTAATAGCACACTATTGCGCAATAAGTAGTAGTAAATCTCGTGCTTTCTCGCCATGACCTCTGAAGACATTACCTTACGTGCAATATCGAGCCTTGATATTGGACTTTCTTCCTTGAAAAAAATCTCCTCAAGATCATTAAAATCATCCAGATCAAACAAGATTTTCATGATCATATATTATGGGAACACCTTAACTAAATATGACTTAACTTTGTCCTCATATACCATTGTTGAGTTAAGTAGTACAGAATGACGCACATCGTGTTATTTACGCATTAAAAATACAACATTCCTGTTCATTCGATTTATAACATTCGTCTATTGAGAAAGAAGCGTAAAAAGGAACAATATTTAACATATTGTTTGTCTGATTATTACGTGCCTTTTGATTTTTTATATATTTTTGCATATGCGAATGTTTCATTGAATCTAAAGACGATGAAATCAGACGGTTGGATGGATGTGTTCGAGAAGGAACTATTGGTACAGCGCTACAGTTATTGCTCAATTCAAAACTACAAGAGCGCGGTAAAGGGTTTCCTGCAGATGGTGGTTGATAAATACAGCCATCCGCTGGAGGTCACCGAAACGGATATTGAAGATTATCTGTGCCGGAAAATTGATAAATACCATATTGGACTATCCTCTCAACGTTTGATAGTGGCGTCGATCGATAAGTTTTATATCTCAGTGTTCCACAGGCAACTTCAAATCAAACATCTCTATCCGCATACAAAAAGTAAATGCTTACCTGTATACCTCACAACAGGTGAGATGAGTCGGTTGATGGATATTGTGTCAAACCTGAAACACAAATGCATTATCCAGCTATTATACGGATGTGGTTTGCGGTTGAATGAACTGCTTCACCTGAGGCTATCCGATATCGATTCAAAGAACAAAACGATATTGATCAGAAATAACAATGGAGGCAGTGACCGCGTGGTGATGCTATCTTCATTGTTACAGGAATCTTTGATACGTTACTACAAGGCCTATCACCCGGAGGAATACCTGATTGAGGGTCAGGGTGGGGGACGCTATTCAGAAAAGAGTGTGCAAACCGTGGTGACAAATGCTGCCAAAAAAGCGGGGATCACCAAAAAGGTGACCCCCCATACCTTGCGCCATAGCTTTGCCACTCATCTCCTGGAGAATGGCACGGATATTCACTATATCCAGCAATTGCTTGGACACAAATCGGTGAATACCACCGAGATATATACCCATATCACCGATATCGCACAATCAAAAATCAAGAGCCCGCTCGATTATCTCTGATGCCGCTCTAAATTTCTCTAGCTGTTACAGCTTCCCCCCGCCACGCGCACTCACATGCTCAAACACCGGCTTGATATTGAAGTAGACCCTCTCCACACCGAAGCGGTTTTTCCCAAGAGAGAGGTAGTTGACCTTGTTCCCTTTCAGAATCTTATCTTCGCCTCCAAAGGTGAAGCCCAGGAAGGGGAGGATATCATACTCATGTGCCACCTTGATCACATAAAAAGCTGTTTTCTCCGACATGCCATCACCCGTGCCCACAATGGCATCCTGCACGATACGCCTCTTGCGGGCTATCGCTTTATAGGCCTCAGCATCGTTCTGCTGCGCATAGACCAGCATCCGGGCGTTGAGTGCCCGCAGGTTGAAGGGATCTTCTTTCAGCAGGGCATCACTGTATTGCAGGATCTGTGTGTAGTCGGTGGGCGATATGGATGGACTGCTCAGCACATCAGCCAACAAACGATTGTAACGCGAAGTGTCGCTGGGCAGGTAGTCCGGCTGGAAGACATAACCGAAGTAGAGGTGTCTTCCTTCCTCGGGGGTCATGGTGGCATCACTGTTCAGATATTTCTCCAGCAACCTCGGATAGTAGTAGGAGGAGGTGGGTTCACTGACGGTGCGTTCGATCAGACGGTAATCGGGAGCTTCGAAAAACTCTTCATCCTGTGCATATCCCTGCGGCATGGTCAGGATGAAAAGGGTAAACAGTAAGGTAATTTTATTCATGTCTGTCTTCATTCTTTAGGTACAGGTAAATGTATCGACATATTTTGTTACAGCCAAGAATGGAGAACTAAGAAATCTTAATACCCCATTTGGTAAGGAGGAAGGGCTACTGCTTCCCCGAAACATTTGCAGCTGCGTGAATCTTCTTGATGAGTCCCTGCAACACGCTGCCCGGTCCCAGTTCCACAAAATCGGTGGCGCCATCGGCAATCATGTTTTGTACCGACTGCGTCCATTTCACCGCGGAGGTGAGCTGTGCATTCAGGTTCGCCTTGATCCGTGCAGGGTCGGTCTCACCCACGGTTGAAACATTCTGGTAGACGGGACAGACAGGAACAGAAAAGGTAGTCTCTTCAATGGCCTTGCTTAACTCCACGCGTGCCGGCTCCATCAGCGGTGAGTGAAAGGCACCCCCCACCTTCAGCAGCAGGGCTCGCTTGGCACCTGCCTCTTTCATCTTTTCGCAGGCATGCTCCACACCGCTCACACTGCCGGAGATGACGATCTGACCGGGGCAGTTGTAGTTGGCGGGTACCACCACCTCGCTGATGGAGGCGCAGATCTCCTCTACCTTCTCATCGGGCAGTGCCAGCACGGCTGCCATGGTCGACGGCTCCACCTCACAGGCCTTCTGCATCGCTTTCGCTCGCTTGTAGACCAGCTTTAACCCATCTTCGAAGGTGAGTGCTCCTGCGGCTACCAGTGCCGAGAACTCACCCAGCGAGTGGCCGGCGGTCATATCGGGTTTGAACGCTTCGCCCAGCGTTCTGGCCAGAATCACCGAGTGGAGGAAGATGGCTGGCTGTGTCACTTTTGTCTGCCGCAGATCCTCGTCGCTGCCTTCGAACATCAGGTCGGTGATGCGGAATCCCAGGATCTCATTTGCCTTCTCAAACAGCTCACGGGCTACAGGTGAGGTCTCGTACAACTCCTTACCCATGCCCACATACTGGGCTCCCTGACCGGGAAAAACATATGCTTTCTTCATACTTTAGAAAATTCTTTTTATTGACTTTTATTTTTGATTCATTGAAATAACACATGAAACTCTCTACGGTTCATTGTGATCAGCGGTTGGTTGTCGGCTGACCACTGAAAGCCGATAGCTAACAGCTAACAGCTAACAGCTTATTTGCTTTTCTCCCTGATCTCCACACGGCGGATCTTACCGCTGATGGTCTTGGGCAGCTCCTGCACAAACTCGATGATGCGGGGATACTTATAGGGAGCCGTCACCTGTTTCACATGCTCCTGGATCTCACGCGCCAGTTCATCACCAGCCTGTTCCCTGTAATCGGGAGCCAGCACGATGGTCGCCTTGATCACCTGTCCCCGTATCTCATCAGGCACGCCGGTGATGGCACACTCCACCACTGCCGGGTGGGTCATCACGGCACTCTCCACCTCGAAGGGGCCGATGCGGTAACCGGAGCTCTTGATCACATCGTCGGTACGTCCCACAAACCAGTAGTAGCCATCTTCGTCGCGCCACGCCATATCGCCGGTGCGGTAGAGGTTCTCGGAGTAGACGCTTCGTGTGAGTGCCTCGTCGCGGTAGTACCCCATGAAAAGACCCAGTGGGCGTTTTTCATCGGTGTAGAACACAATCTCCCCCTGCTCCCCATCCTCGGCCGAACGACCGTCGTGGGTGATCAGGTCCATCCTGTACAGGGGGTTGGGCACACCCATCGAGCCCGGCTTGGGTTGCATCCAGGGGAAGGTGATGATGGTGGGGGCGGTCTCGGTCTGACCGAACGCCTCCATCATCCGGATGCCGGTCTGCCGGTAGAAGCTCTCATAGACCGACGGGTTGAGCGCCTCACCCGCTGTGGTGCAGTATTCCAGTGAGGAGAGATCATATTTCGACAGATCTTCGCGGATCAGAAAACGGAAGATGGTGGGGGGCGCACAGAAGGAGGTCACCTTGTAGGTGGAGATCATGCGAAGCATATCGTCGGGGATGAATCGTCCCTCGAAGTCGTAGACAAAGACCGCTGCACCGGTGATCCACTGTCCGTAGAGCTTACCCCATACCGCCTTGGCCCAGCCCGTGTCGGCCACGGTGAGGTGGAGGCTCCCCTCATGCAGGTTATGCCAGTACCTGGCTGTGGTGATATGGGCCAGGGGATAGGTGAAATCGTGAATCACCATCTTGGGCTGTCCCGTGGTGCCGGAGGTGAAGTAGAGGATCATGATCTCTTCATTGCGGTTCACCTCTGCCGGCCTTACAAAGGGAACCGCTTCGCTCACCCCGCGGTGAAAATCGACCCACCCACCGGGGATCGATTCCCCTACCATGATGCGCTGCTCCACCGTGGGTGAGTCCTTCATGGCCAGGTTCACGTGGGTGACCAGGTTCTCATCCTCAGTGGCAATGATCGCCTTGATGCCCGCGGCATTATTACGATAGGTGATATCCTTGTCGGTGAGCAGGTGGGTGGCCGGGATGGCCACGGCACCCAGCTTGTGCAGCGCCAGGATGGTCTGCCAGAACTCGATGTTGCGCTTGAGGATCAGCATCACCATGTCTCCCTTGCCGATGCCCAGCGACTGAAGAAAGGATGCGGTCCTGTCGGAGAGTTCTTTCAATGCTCCAAAAGTGAGATCCTGGTGTGCTCCCTTGTCGTTGGTCCAGCAGAGAGCCCTTTTATCGGGATGGGTGCGGGCCCACTCATCCGCCACATCATAGGCGAAGTTGAACTGCTCCGGGACCTCTATCTCATAGTGCTCCGTGAAATCCCGGTGGGATTTGAAGGTCGTTTGTTTTACAAATTTCTCAATCATGATAACCTATTGTCAGTATTGTATCTTATTCAGGGATAGAGGATAACAGCCACAAATTTCACCGGGCGGTTGTTGAGTGCTTTCATGCCGTGGGGCAGGGAGGAGTCGAAGTAGATGCTGTCACCTTCGTTCAGGACCAGCTCCTTGTCGTTGATGACCATGGTCATGCTGCCCTCCAGGAGCATGTTGAACTCCTGCCCGGCATGGATGCTCCGGTTGAACTCTTTTTCCTCCGAATCGGGCTCTACCGTCACCACGAACACCTCCGCCACATTGTTGGTGAAGCCTGCCGTGAGCGACTGGTACTTGTAGGCCGACACACGTTCCACACTGACCCCCTTGTCCTTGCGGGTGATGAAGTAGGAGTTCATCTTCGGCTCCGTGCCGAACATCAGGGTGGCCAGATCCACGTTGAACTCTCTTTCGATGCGTTGTAGAAAGGAGAGAGAGATATCGGTCTCTCCTGCTTCGTACTTCAAATACTCGTCTGTTTCGGTCTCCAGTTTACGGGCCATCTCCTCCGGTGTGAGGTCGATCGCTTCCCGTAGTCCTTTGATCCGTTCACCAATCTGTATCAAGTCTGTTGCCATGATGCGTTATTTTTTATTGAGTTTACTATCAGTAGATATCGTTGTTATCATATGAACATATAAAGGCTGAGGGCCATGATCACCATTCCAGCCACCAGCCCGATGATGGAGAGGTGGTGCTTCCCATACTTCTCCGCACTGGGCAGCAGCTCATCGAGCGAGATGTAGATCATCACACCTGAGACAGCAGCCAGGATAATGGCGTTGAGCACCGGGTTCCAGAAAGGTAACAGGAACAGGTAGGCGATCAGGGCACCCACCGGCTCTGCCAGCCCCGAGGCAAAAGAGAGCCAGAAGGCTTTCTTCCTGCTGCCGGTGGCATGATAGATGGGCACCGCCACTGCGATCCCCTCGGGGATATTGTGGATGGCGATGGCCGCCGTGATGGGAATGGCTACCTCCAT
The DNA here is from genome assembly GCA_012837345.1 of Bacteroidales bacterium. GTDB lineage: Bacteria > Bacteroidota > Bacteroidia > Bacteroidales > Dysgonomonadaceae > Proteiniphilum. Next base: position 39,193 of record DURL01000059.1, on the reverse strand, counting down.
GGTGGTCAGTGCCGACATGAAGGTGGCGATCCCCTCGGGGAAGTTGTGGATGGCGATGGTGATGGCGGCGATGATGCCGGTCTGTTTCAGACGACTGTGGTCTTTCATCTCCTCCACACGATGCATCTCGTGGGGGTTCCTTGATTCGGGTACCAGGAAGTCGATCAACGCGATCAGCGCGATCCCACCGAAGAAGCCCAGGATCAGGTACAACATCCCCTTCTTCTCACCAAAGTTTGCGGAGAGTGCCTCCACCGACTGTGGTATCATCTCCATGAAGGAGACGTAGATCATCACCCCTGCCGAGAGGCCCAGGGCCAGGCTCAGGAAATTGGTGTTGGTGCGCTTGGCCATGAAGGCGATCAGGCTGCCGATACCGGTGGAGAGGCCGGCAATCAGAGTCAGCAGAAACGCGAAAAGGATGGTCTGTTGTTCCATTACTCAGCGGTGATGATGTGTTGCATGAGGGTCTCGTGGAGCTTACCGTTTGAGGCCACCATCTCTTTGCCAAACAGATAGTGATCTCCACCGCTGAAGTCGCTGCAGCGGCCACCGGCACACTCCAGGATAAAGGCACCGGCAGCTACATCCCAGGGCGATAGTCCGGAATGGAAATAGGCATCGCTGATGCCTGCCGCCACGTAACAGATCTCCAGCGCGGCGGAGCCCTTGATACGGAAGCTGCAGTTGCGGAACTGTTTCATCGCGTTGACCAGGATGGTCTCACCTCTGCTGTCGAGCGAGTAGGGGATGCCAAAGCCGATATAGGCGTTGGTCAGTGACTCCTGGCGACTCACCCCCAGGGGCTCCCCGTTCAGTGTGGCTGCTCCGTTTCCGGTGGCCACGAACAGCTGGTCGGCTACCGGGTCGAACACCACACCCAGAATGACCTTCGTCTCATGCATCAATGCGATGCTCACCGAGTAGGGGCTATCACCGTGTACGTAGTTGGTGGTGCCATCGAGCGGATCGATGATCCAGCTGTAATCACGGGGCTCGAAGGTGACGGTCTCCTCTTCAGTAAGAAAGGCGGACTCGGGAAGGATAGCCCTGAGTCCTTTCACCAACCGTCGTTCCGCCTCCTTGTCGATGTAGGTGACATAGTTACGGGTGCCTTTGAGTTCAATCTCCTGCTTTTGGAGCGATCGTTGTTCACTGGCAAGATATGCACCCGTGGTACGTGCCAGCAGGATCACTTCATCGACGATATTGTTCAAATCCATCTCTTTGTCGTTCATTTGGATGATTATTTATCAGGATAGAGCGACTCCCACCAGCGGGCATCTTCCTTCAGCCATTTGGCAAACCAGGCATAGATGGTGTGGTTCCAGCCAATCCGCTTTTGATAGTCGTAGATCGCATGATTCTCACCCTCCACCTGGATGAATTCCACCGGCTTGTTGAGCAACTTCAGGGCGGTATACATCTGAATGCTCTCACCAATGGGCACGTTGGTGTCGGCGCTACCGTGCAGCAGGAGCAACGGGGTGTTGATCTTGTCGGCCTGGAACAGCGGGCTCTGCTCCACGTAGAGCCGTGGGTTGTTCCAGGGGTAGCTGTCGGCACTGGCACCCGCACTGTAGGAGTAACCCCAGTAGCCTTCTCCCCAGTAGCTGGTAATGTTGCTGATGCCGGCGTGTGATACCGACGCGGCGAACAGATCGGTTTGGGTGATCAGGTATTGTGTCATGAAGCCGCCATAGGAAGCTCCGATATTGCCAATCCTGGTGCTGTCGACAAAAGGATGTGCCGCCACGAATGCTTTCACCCCTTCGATGATCTCTTCAGCCGTCTGCTCGCCCCATGCGTTGACATGGCGTGCCGAGAACTCCTGCCCGTAGCCGGTGGTGCCGCTGGGCTGCAGCGTGTACACCACATAATCCTGTGCGGCATAGACGTGAAGGGGATAGGTACTCTCAAAGATGCGACTGGTGGGGCTGGTGCCTCCGTAGTAATAGACGATCAGTGGATAGCTCCTTTCCGGATCGAAATGTGGCGGCAGGTAATAACGTCCATCAATCTGGTCGCCATAGGTGCTGGTGAAGCTCCAATCCTTCACCTCACCCAACTGCAGCTCGTTGAGCCGTTCGGCGTAGGGATCGGAGATAAGGGTGGACGCAAGTGTCTTGAGGTTCAGCAGATAGCTCCGTGATGAGTTGGAGCAGCTCTGTCCGGTGTAGGTGGCCCATTGGGCGTTCCTGGCAATGTTGAACGAACGGATCACCTCTTCCTTGAGGGGTAGTCTCTCGAAGGTAGCCTTACGTGGTGAGTAGCGGTAGATATGTACCCGGTCGCCTTCCTCCACCCGGTAGTAGATGCTGTTGTCCACCTTGTTCCACTCCTGAGCGCTGATGGTGGGATCGAAATCCTTGGTCACGGGTGTCACCTCCCTGTTCTCCAGCTCCATGATGAACGACTGGGTATCGTAGCTGTTGGCGATCTGTCCCGCTTTGATGTTCATCCCGATGCCATTGAACGCCTCGGGTGCTCCGTGGATCAGCAACTGTTTGCCGTCGGGAGAGAACTGTGCCGAGTAGGCATAGCGTTCATTCTTCCAGATGGTATCGGTTGCCATGGTCTCCAGGTTGAGCCGGTAGAGGGTACTGCTGCGAAAGGGTCGTTGGGTGAGGTCTTCATCGGATACCGAAAAAAGCAGGTAACGCATGTCGTTGCTCACATCGTTGAGCGATGCCGTCTGACGGCCAAAGGTGAGTTGTTGGGTGAGCCCTGTGTCAAGGAAGTAACGATAGAGGTAATACCGATCACGGTAATGTGACTGACGGTCGTCGATGCCGATCATCCGTTTCAGTCCACCGGGGTTGCCGGGCGTGAGGGTCTCCTTCGATGAGTAGAAGAGCGATTGCTCGTCGGGGGCAATGATGAAGTTCTCTTTCGGCAGGTTCTCAGCCATGATGACTGTCTCCATGGTGAGCGGGTTGAGGGAGTAGAGTGTGCGACGCTCCCCCTTGTCGGCGGTGTAGGTGAGCAGGTCTGATTGGGGCATCCAGTTCAGTTGCGGGCGACTCAGGGGTTCCGAGAAGATGACCCGTTTCTGTTGGGTGTCGTAGATCTCTGTATGGCTGCGGTTCTCGCCGCCCGGCAGTGTCTCACGCAGCGACACCAACACAAACCGCCCACTGGGAGAGATGGCAGATCCGTTCACCCGTTTCCCTTCCAGAATATCTTTGATGTCGATCCGTCTCTTCCCTTGCTGGTTGAAGCGATATACCAGCAGTGAATCGGTTTCTTCAGGTTTCACCTCGATCTTCACCATCGCATCGTTCAGGTCGTCAGCAGAGGTAAGCATTTTGATCACCACGCGACTGTTATTGATGAACCCGTTGAGCGAAGCATCTGCCGATCCGGCCAGGTGGAGGCTGTCATCGGCAGCCTGCTTGGCAGCGCGCTTCACATTGTCAATCCATAGCTCCAGTGGGTTGGGGGAGGTGATCGTGATCTTGCCCTTCCCGTACCGGTCGGTAGACAGGTTGAAGGAGACCAACTGAAGAGCTTTGCCTTCCTCCGGTTTCGGCAGGGTGAAGAACCCGGCCGTGTCGGGCATTAACCCGATGGTGAATTTGTCCGGCGCGGGGAAATTGATGGCTGTGGAGAGCAGCAGCTCATTCGAGTAGGGTTTGTCACTGAGGTTGACACTGTCGAGCAATACCGGCCCCTGTACTCTTATCGGTCCGAAGGTCGATACCTCTGCCGGGGTGAAGCTGTCTTGTGCCATACCCGTCGCACCGAGCAACAGCAGGATCAGAAGAATGGTTGAGAATCGTTTGTTCATATTTTTCTATTTAGCTTTTCGCTTATCCATACGAAATGTTTGTCAAAGCACCCTTTCAGATTGGGAGTCTCGTCAAACAGACCATACACCGCAGATCCCGAGCCGCTCATGGAGGCATAGAGTGCTCCCCTCTCGTAGAGCTGTTGTTTGATCTGCCAAATTTCGGGAAATTTTTTGAAAACAGGAGCCTCAAAGTCATTTTTCAGCCGCTCCTTCCACTCAGAAACAGGTTGTTTGATGATCTCCCTGAGTGACTCTTCGGGCTGATGAGGGGTGATCATCGCATAGGCCTCAGCAGTGGAAACCCAGATATCCGGTTTCACAACCACCAGGGTCAGGTGGCTGAGATCAAGCGCTACCGGTTCCAGGATGTCGCCGATGCCGGTGGCCAGTGCCGGACGGTTGTGAATGAAAAAGGCACAGTCGGCTCCTAACCTCGCGGCAAAAGCCGCCAGTTCCGAATCACTATATTGCAGGGTGAAGGTGTTGTTGAGCAGCTGTAGCATCGCTGCCGCATCGGACGATCCGCCTCCCAGACCGGCACCATGAGGGATCTTTTTAAGGAGATGGATCTCCAGCGGAGGAAGTTGCTTCTCAGCGGCAATCAGCTTCCAGGCTCTCACCACCAGGTTATCCGCCTCGTCGCATTGCAGGGTGTCACCCGACAAAAAGAGCCGGAACCCCTTTTCAGCTTCCTTCAGCTGTTCATCGCCCGTGGGTATGATTTCCAGTGCATCCTTCAACCCGATCGGATAGAATACCGTTTCGAGATCATGGTACCCATCCTCGCGGCGGGCAGTGACATGTAAACCCAGGTTGATCTTTGCATTAGGAAAACGGATCATACAGACTAGTTTTGCGCAAAGATACAGAAAATTCAATAAGTGCGTAAGGAATCACAACCCAAAAGCCACACGCACACCGATCTCTTCGAAGCGGGTCTTATGGAAAGAGGCAAAGAGACCGGCGTTGAAAAAACGGTTTCCGATACCATAGCCCAGCTCCGTGTAGGACTTTATTTGCGGGGTGTGGAGCTGACTCATGTAGAGCCGTTCCTTATCAGCAAAATCGGAGATGAAGGGTATGTTTTTCAGCAGCAGAAAGGGTGATTCAAGCATGATATGGCCCTGCAGGTAGGAGTCGGAAGCATTGTAGAGATCCCTGTCCAGCAGGTTGAAATTGCCTCCCAGACCGTCGTTCCAGTTCTCCGGGAAATTGCTCTTCGAGAAATAGACGAAATCGGCGAAGTATTCTGTTTGCTGGTTGATGAACTTGCCGGCACCAAAATGGTAGTGAAAGCTATTCATCAATCCAAAGTCAATCTTCTGACTGATGTCCAGCTCAATACGGTTGTACTGTGAGGTGCTGCCCAGCACGTCGAGCAGGCTTCGTGAGAACTCAACCTTGAAGGTGGGGTAGTCAGAGCGGGCATAGATCTTCTGCCTCCCTTCGAAGCGGTAATACTGCTGCGGGGTCCAGCTGACCCGGATAAAGGGAGCAAACGACCGTTTCGTGCCAAACAGCTGACTGATGGGATTGCTGTCGATGGTCAGTGCGCGGAACATCACCTCATTGTTTTTGCTCTTGCGGATATGATAATCGACACCTGTCTGCAGCAGCAAGCCATTGGTGGCCTCGAAGGTGTTGAAGAGCTTGAGGTAATAGTCCTGGTAGTATTTGAGTGAGATGTCATCGAAGGTGATGCCCTGGCTCTTGAGCCGCTCCCGTATCTGATCCACGAACAGTGAACTGTAGGTGGGGTTCCCGTTACCGATCGAAAAGGTGGCACTCCCCAGTCGCAGGGGTTCATAGTTGAAGGTGGTGGTCAGGTCGGTGAAAAACTCCTTGCGGCGGAACATGTAGCCTGCGAATGCATTGACCCGGATGTTGCGACTGCGCTTCAGGTCGGCAATGAAGGAGAACTTCTGCCGATAGGTGACACCGTCGCGCGAGCTGTAACCAAGCATCAGCGGATTGAGCAGACCGGAGTAGCCGAAACGGGTCGACTTGTAGCGGTAGCTCGAGTTGACCACCATCCGTTGTGCCATCTGCTGGGCGATACGGTTGTTACCCAGTGAATCGTCAAGGCGTTTTTTCTGTTCGCGTATCAGCTGCTCCTGCCGGTAACGTCGGATCACATCCCTCTCCCTTTCTTGAAGCGGGATTGGCCTTTTTCCCTCCCAGAAGAGCGAATCGCTCTGCAGCGGTACCGAGTCGAGTCTCACCTTGTAGGAATCACTGATGTTGAGTGACCGCACCGGCTGCTGGATCTGGCGCAGGGCGATCTCCTTGTAGGTGATGCTGGCCAGGTGCCTGCTGGCCAGCTCGTTGCCCAGGTAGGCTGCCTTCTGGTAGATGGTGATGCTTACCGGGAGGTAGTTGGTCACCCATTCATCACCCATGGTCATCTCGAACGAGAAGTTGGAAAAGATATCCAGTCCTTCACCCCGGAAAAAGATCACCCTCCAGGTCCCTTTCTCCACGATAAAAGATCCTTTGAGCAGCTTCGGATTCTCGTATATGGGGGCAAAGTGGATGTTGTAATACTCCTTGTCGTTGGCGGAGAAGTGCTGATAGAGCGTGTAACGGTAATACTTTGCAGTGCTGAAACGGATGGGCATGAAAAAAGTTTCATCGTTGGTGGTCTCACCATAGAGATTGATGTTCAGCAGCTCAAAAGGGATCAGGTCGATCTCTTTCTTTTTTGTCAACGTGCCGGTGACATGACGGATATCCTGCACGTAGATATTGGGATACTCGTATCGCAGGTCACTGATGGTCTCAATCACCGCATCATCGTGATCCGGATCATGCAACACAAAGTTTGGAATCAGGTGGGTGTGTTTGTAGAGGAAATTCTTACGGATCGTTTCTACGTATGAGCGTACGTAAACCTCAGCTGTGTAGTTTTCCACCAGCTCGTTGTATTTTTCGGCAGCACTCATCGCCCTGTTTAGTATCGTATCTGTGGGTAGATCGGATGTTAGTGCAAAACAGTTTGAAGCGGCTAAAAACAGAAACAATATCAGTATGATGACACTTCTCTTCATTCAGATTGCAAACATACATTTTTTTTTTTGCACCATAAATAAAACAGACAGTGATCGGTGGAAAAAACAAAAATGACCCATAAAATAATTGCCAAAAAGATCAATCTCTAAAAAACTCACTTTTTTTGGTACATCCAGTAAAAATATTCTATATATTTGTGTTCTAGAACATAGTTCTATAACACTGGTGAAAGTGAAGAATAAAGAGATAGTGGATATATCCTCCTCATTACCTGATGTGTGGAGAATGCTCACGACGGCTGAACGTGATCAGTTGCGTAGCAGTGCCCGCATGGTACATTTTAAGAAAAATGAATTAATCTACCTTGAAGATGAGAATCCGAAAGATCTGATGATCCTCTTTAAGGGTAAGGTGAAGATTTACAAGAGCGGAGTGGGAGGAAGAAGTCAGATTATCCGTATCATTCGTCCTGTTCAGTATTTTGGTTACCGGGCTTATTTTGCCAGGGAGGCTTTTGTGACCGCTGCCTCGGCTTTTGAAGCATGTACGGTAGGCATGATCCCGATGGAGTTGATTGAACAGTTTTTACGCAACAACGGTGCGCTTGCTCTCTTTTTCATCAGGATGTTGTCGACAGACCTGGGAATTGCCGATCAGCGGGTGGTGAACCTGACACAAAAACATGTGCGGGGCAGGCTGGCTGAATCGTTGCTTTTTCTCAAGGAGAGCTACGGCCTGGAAGAGGACGGCGCTACCATCAACATCTATCTGGCCAGAGAGGACCTGGCCAATCTCTCCAATATGACCACCTCCAACGCCATCCGTACCCTGTCCAACTTCGTGAATGAGCGTATCATCACCATCGATGGCCGTAAGATCAAGATCATTGATGAGGAGCGGCTACACAAGATCAGCAGAATAGGTTAATCGACTTATTTTTTCTTAAAGTTTCCCCGCCTTGGTTCCTATTCGGAGACAAGTCACTACCTTTGTCATCCATTTGACTATGAAAGAATGATTCGAAAAATAGCCCGATCGATCCTTACCTTCTATTATAAACCAGTGGAAGCTTTTCTGGATGATCCGCTTGGTACCCAGCAGCGAACGCTCGATTATTTGCTGCAACATGGCCGCCGTACCCTATATGGAAGCCACTACCACTTTGATAAGGTCACTGATGATGACTCTTATCGACGTCGGGTGCCTCTCACCACCTATGAGTCGCTGCGTCCCTTTCTCGACCGCATCATTGTGGAAAAAGAAAATGATATTCTGTGGGACACACCGGTGAGATGGTTTGCCATGTCGTCAGGTACCACTGAAGAGAAGAGCAAGTACATTCCGGTAACGATTGAATCGTTAAAAAATGGTAATTATCGTGCCGGCTATCATATGCTGGGGATCTATGCACATCATCACCCCGACACATCTTTTATTCTTGGGAAATCGCTGGTGCTGGGTGGCAGTCAACAGATCAACCGCATTGGTGATGGCATCTACACCGGAGATATATCGGCGATACTGATGAAGAACCTGCCACGAGCTGCCAAACGGCGGAGAACGCCGGAGGAGATTGCCTTGCTGCCCGACTGGGAGGAGAAACTACAGAAGCTGGCTGATTATGCCATGGGTGCCGATATCCGCTCATTCGTGGGGGTCCCCTCCTGGATGCTGGTGCTGCTGAAAAAGATTGTGGATGACAGTGGTCGTACCATTCCCGAGATATGGCCCAACCTGGAGGTGTTCTTTCATGGCGGAGTCAGTTTCATCCCTTTTCAGGAACAATATGAGAAGCTGATACCCTCCGGTCGGATGCGTTACTGGGAGAACTACAACGCCTCGGAAGGCTTTTTCGGGGTACAGTTCGCACCCGATTCGAAGGATATGTTGCTGCTGCTCGACAACGAGGTCTATTACGAATTCATTCCGGCGGGTGAATGGGAGAAGGAGCAACCGGAGACGGTGCCGTTGAGCGGTGTGGTGCCCGGAAAACAGTATGCCATGGTGATCAGCACCAGTGGCGGTCTCTGGCGATACAGAATTGGAGATACCATTGAGTTCACCTCCACCCATCCCTACCTGTTCAGGATCACCGGCCGTACCAAACAGTTCATCAATGCCTTCGGGGAGGAACTGATCGTCGACAATGCAGACAGGGCTCTCGATGAAGCCTGTCGACTGACGGGAGCCAAGATCACTGACTATACCGTTGCACCCATTTTCTTCGGAGACAGCAACAACGGTGCGCATGAATGGCTGATCGAATTTGAAACACCGCCTGCTGATCTCTCCCTTTTCACCGACAAGCTGGATGAGAGCCTGAAAAAACTCAATTCTGACTATGAGGCGAAACGATCCTATAACCTCTCACTCAACCCTCCCGTGGTGAAGGTGATGGAGAGAGGCCTCTTTTATGAATGGATGAAGAAAAGGGAGAAAGCGGGTGGACAGAACAAGGTGCCACGACTGGCTAACCACCGCAATTATGTGGATAGCATCCTTCGTTTTCTGGCTGAGAAATCCTAAAATTGAATAAAATAGCCATTCCTTCTTCGGTAAATAAGAAAGAATGCGTAAATTTGCACGCTAAACCCGACTTGAACAAGATGAGAATAAAACCATTCTATTTTTTGCTGATCATTTTGGTGTTGAGTTCCTGTAACGAGTACAACAAGATCCTCAAGAGTACCGACAGAGACTTGAAATACACCTATGCAAAAAAATATTTCGAGGAAGGGAAATACAACCGTACCATCACCCTTCTGGAAGAGCTGGTTACCTTTATGAAAGGTACTGCACAAGCTGAGGAGTCGCTCTATCTACTGGCTCAGAGTCATTATAACGCCAGGGATTATTATTCGGCCACGCAGGTGTTCACCACCTATTACAATACCTACCCCAAGGGTGAGTATGCAGAAGCTGCTCTCTTCTATTCGGCTTACGGGATGTATCTCGACTCCCCTGAAGCACGTCTTGATCAGACAAAGACCTATACGGCCATTGCAGAGTTCCAGAAGTACATTGAACGATATCCACAGACAGAGAGAGCTGAACAGGCCAAGAGCTATCTGTTTGAGTTACAAGAGAAACTGGCTTATAAGGAGCTGCTTGCCGCCCAACTCTATCTCAATCTGGGCAATTACATGGGTAACAACTATGAGGCGGCGGTGATCACTGCACGGGAAGCAATGAAGAGCTATCCCTATTCCAAGTATCTGGAAGATTATCAGATGACCATCCTCCGTGCCCGATATGAGTATGCGGAACGCAGTACGATGCTCACACAACCGGAACGCTATCGGATGGTGGTGGATGAATATTTCAATTACACCAACTCTTTCCCTGAAGGAAAGTACAAGGGAGAGGCCCAACGTTATTACCGGGTTGCCGAGGAGAAGATAGAGGTGCTGCCTGCAGGTTAACAAATAATGATCATTCAATAAATTAGTTATACAACAATGGATTACAGAAAAATTGCTGCAAACACCAACACGGAAACCCGTGATGTGATGAAGTTGTCGGAACCGGTAGGAAATGTCTACGAGATGGTCCGTATCATCAGCAAAAGAGCCAACCAGCTCTCTATTGAGATGAAACGTGATCTGGATACCAAGCTTCAGGAGTTTGCATCCTATAGTGACAATCTGGAAGAGGTGTTCGAGAATCACGAACAGATCGAGATTTCACGTTTCTATGAAAAGCTACCCAAACCCTCTTTGATGGCTATCGAAGAGTGGAAAGAAGGAGAGATATTTTATCGTAACCCCGCCAAAGAGAAAGAGTTATTCTGAGCTTATGTTGCAACGTATTCAGTCACTTTTTTTGTTATTGGCGGCTGCAGCCATGCTGGTTGCATCGGTGAGCCCCCTCGCTACATTCATCTACAACAGTGATGAGGTGTTGTTTGAAGCAATGGGTATCTACCTCAACGGTACGCTCACCGACTCCACCTGGGGCCTATTCGTCATTGGTGCCATCAGTTCCCTTCTTTCGATGGTGACCCTCTTCCTCTACAAAAACAGAATGCTGCAGATCAGGCTGTCGATCTTTAACATGGTAATCATGGTTGGTTTTTATCTCTTCTTCGGCTTTGTCCTCTATCAGGTCTATCCGGTGGAGAATTTGCAATTCCGGAGCGTGGGGATTGGAGTCATCATGCCGGTGATTGCCATCATCCTGACCATCCTGGCCATCCGCAAGATTGGCGCTGACGAAGCACTGGTTCGTTCATTGAACCGGTTAAGAGGATAAGAAGATATTTGATTCGTACAGTAGCGGTATTCCGGATGAATGGAGTATCGCTTTTTTTTATTTCTGAGTGCTACATCGCCTACTGATAGATGAATCATATTTGACCGGCAGGTGGTTCTCTAAATCAGAACGACCACTCCTCTGATGTTCTGGCCTTCTTTGTGTCACTCCCGGCAGGTACTGCTGCTTTGGTCTCAATCGGTGTGGAGGTAGTATTCTGTACACCGGCACCCTTGTAGTAGGTGAGCACCTGTGGCATGATCTCATTGATGCGGGCGATACGTTTGCTGTCGGTGGGGTGGGTGCTCAGAAACTCTGGTACTTCTCCTCCCTGTGAGTTCTGCGCCATCCTGGTCCAGAAGGGCACCGCTACTTGTGGGTTATAACCGGCCATGGCCATCACAATCAGACCAATCTCATCGGCTTCATACTCCTGCTTGCGCGCATAGGGCATCATCACCCCAAACTGTGCGCCCAGACCAAACACGGTGCTGCCCAGTTGTTGCATCGCCTGTGAGTTGCCCAGCAGCCCCCCGGCAATGGCACCTCCATATTGAAGTGCGACCTGCTGGCTTAACCGTTCATTGGAATGACGGGCGATCACATGGGCGATCTCATGTCCGATCACGACAGCAAGCGCTTCCTCTGTCTGTGTCACCGGAAGCAGACCGGTATAGATCACCACCTTGCCACCCGGCATGGCGAATGCGTTCACGCTGTTCTCTTTCACCAGCTTGAACTCCCAGGCATAGTTTTCCAGCTCCGACTGATAGCCGTTATTGGTGTAGAAGGTCTCCACCGCTTTGGCGATGCGGCTCCCGATGCGGGTGACCATCTGTGCATCGGCAGTGCCGCTTTCCAATGGTGCAGTACGGATGAACTCCTGGTACTGTTGCAGACTTAATGCGATCACTTCTTCATTGGATACCAGTTGTAGTTGTCTTCTTCCGGTAAAGGGAACACTGCCGCAGGAGGATAACAGTAGCCCGGTCAGCAACAGAGTGATGGTGTACCGGATGGATGTGAGAGGATTCTTTTGTTTCATATTATTCTTCGCTAAGGGTTTGATGCCGATGTGTATCAAAAATTATTTGATGACCGTCAGGGCAAATATATCAAAAAAAAGAGTGTCATGGTAAAATGACCACACCTATTAAACAGTTTTCCACAAAAGTAGTTTACAGGCTATCCCTTTTTGCTTTTGAAAGTATCCTCAATTTTCTTATCTTTGGGCAATTTTTTATTGAACATTTCACCACAGAATATGCACAAGGCCCTCTGCATCGTTTACGGGGGCTGTTATTTCGTATATACACTGATCTATGTCTCCTAAACAAACGAACGACGACGACATCAAAGACAAAGAGGAAGCCAGGGAGGAGGCTGATTCAATTCTTACCGGGAAAAGCATGACCGATGGCAAGATACCGGTACGACTGGGTGAGGATAGCACACTCAACCTATCCAGAATGTACCAGAACTGGTTTCTGGATTATGCCTCCTACGTGATCCTGGAACGGGCAGTGCCCCACATCTCCGACGGTCTGAAACCGGTACAACGACGCATCCTGCATGCCATGAAAAGGATGGATGACGGTCGCTACAACAAGGTGGCCAACATCATTGGCAACACCATGCAATACCACCCCCATGGAGACGCCTCCATTGGAGATGCACTGGTGCAGCTGGGACAAAAAGATCTGCTGGTCGACTCACAGGGTAACTGGGGAAATATCCTTACCGGTGACGGTGCCGCTGCTCCTCGTTACATCGAAGCACGCCTTACGAAGTTCGCCCTCGAGGTGCTGTTCAATCCCAAGACCACCGAGTGGAAACCTTCCTACGACGGCAGAAACAAGGAGCCGGTAACCCTTCCCTCCAAGTTCCCGCTCTTGCTGGCACAAGGTGCAGAGGGGATCGCCGTGGGGCTCTCTTCCAAGATCCTGCCACACAACTTCAACGAGCTGTGTGATGCATCCATCGCTCACCTTGAAGAAAAGGATTTTACACTCTTCCCCGATTTTCAGACAGGTGGTTATATCGATGTGGAGAAGTATAACGACGGTGAACGGGGCGGATCGGTGAAGGTGCGTGCCACCATCCAGAAGCTTGACAGTAAGACGTTGGTCATCAAAGATATACCCTATGGCAGGACCACCGCCAGTGTCGTCGACTCAATCCTCAAAGCTAATGAGAAGGGGAAGATCAAGATCAGGAAGGTGGACGACATCACTGCCCAGAATGTGGAGATACAGGTGCAGCTGGCACCGGGTGTCTCCTCCGATAAAACCATCGATGCCCTTTATGCTTTCACCGATTGTGAGATCAGCATCTCTCCCAACTGTTGTGTGATCGACGAGGACAAACCTCACTTCCTCACCGTGAGCGATGTGTTACGTGTATCAGTCGATAATACGCGTCATTACCTGCGCAGGGAACTGGAGATAGAGAAGGAGGAGAAGCAGGAAGCGTTGCTTTTTGCTTCACTGGAGAAGATATTCATTGAGGAGCGGATCTACAAGGATCGTGAGTTTGAGAACGCCGTCAACATGGATAAGGCAATCTCACACATCGACAAACGGCTGGAACCGTTCAAACCCTCTTTCATCCGTGAGATCAACCGCGACGACATTCTCCGGCTTATGGAGATCAAAATGGCGCGCATTCTGAAATTCAACACTGACAAGTCGAACGAGCTGATCGCACGCCTGGCGGAAGAGATCGGCGAGATCGATCACAACCTCAACAACCTTACCGACTATACCATTGCCTGGTACCTGATGCTGAAGGAGCGGTACGGGAAAAACTATCCACGCCGCACCGAGATACGCAGCTTTGAGAACATCGAGGCCGTGAAAGTGGCCGAGGCCAATGAAAAACTATATGTCAACCGTGAGGAGGGATTCATCGGTACCGCTTTGAAGAAAGATGAATTCGTCTGTAACTGCTCTGACATCGATGATGTCATCCTCTTTTTCAAGGATGGAAAGTATAAGGTGGTGAAGGTGAGTGAAAAGATGTTCGTGGGCAAGAACATTCTTTATGCCAACGTATTCAAGAAGAATGACAATCGTACCATCTATAACGTGGTCTACCGTGATGGCAGGTCATCACCCCATTACATCAAACGTTTTCCGGTGACAGGAGTGACCCGCGACAAGGAGTATGACCTGACCAAGGGAACAGCCGGCTCCCGCATCGCTTACTTCAGCTCCAATCCCAACGGGGAAGCAGAAACCATCAAGGTGATCCTCAAACCCAAGCCGCGACTGCGTGTGCTGCAGTTTGAAAAAGATTTCAGTGAGATAGACATCAAGGGCCGAAACGCTATGGGGAATATCCTCACCAAGGCTGAGATCCACCGCATACAGCTCAAACATAAAGGTGTTTCTACGCTGGGTGGGCGTAAGGTATGGTTCGATCCTGATGTGTTGCGTCTCAATTATGAGGGGGGCGGCAAATACCTGGGCGAATTCCAGGGTGATGACAAGATCGTGGTGGTGAGCGAAAGAGGCGAGTTTCACATTTGCAATTTCGATCTCTCCAACCATTTTCCTACTGACATCCGTCATATTGAGAAGTATGACGGCAACAAGGTATGGTCTGCCGCACTGTTCGATGCGGACCAGGGATATGCTTACCTGAAACGATTCACTTTCGATGCTTCAGAGAAGCCCCTCAGCTTCCTGGGTAACAACCCTGCCTCCCGATTATTTTTGCTGACAGATGTGGTATTTCCGCGAGTAAAGGTTATCTTTGGCGGTAACGATGATTATCGTGAGCCACTGGTGATCGAGGTGGATGATTTCATCGGCGTGAAGAGTTACAAGGCAAAGGGTAAACGACTCTCCAACTACGAGGTCAGGGAGGTTGAAGAACTTGAGCCAACCCGCTTCCCGGAGCCGGAACCGGAACAACAGGAGTCGATGAAGGTGGAGATTGAAGATGAGAATGGGGAGACCCCACTCTCCGATGCGGATCTACGCGATGAGATTACCGGTCAGATGAAACTGTTCTGACGCCACCCACCACGGAAATAGTCAACTGGTAGAATCAATGAAGAGAACAACGATACTGGCACTCATAGGGTTCACCCTTAGCTTTGGGTTTCCTGCACAAGCGCAGGATCCTGAGGCCACGCCTCTGCCTACCGTGAACCATTCCACCCTCTTCACTGTTGGTAAGGCTTTTCTTTCAGATAGTTATCTCTCTCCGCTTACCTATGATGGTGTGAGTATCTCGCAGCTGCATGATCGGATCAAAGCCTCTCCCTATCTCGGGGGGAAGCTGCTGATGCAACAGCAGTTTCAGATACAGACTGCTGTCACGAAGAATCCCACCGCTTCTGCTTCAGAATATTATGGTGAAATCCGGTACCATCTGACCGGTTTCTATCCTCTGCTGAGAACAGATCATCTCACACTGATGGGTGGAGGAGGTGCTGCCCTGTCGCTGGGCGGTATTTACAACGTGCGTAACTCCAACAACCCCGGATCACTGAAAACGGCGGTCAACCTGCAGCTCTCGGCAATGGCGCTCTATCGCTGGAACGATCTCACCTTCCGATGGCAGCTATCCTCCCCCTTTGCCGGCATGTTCTTCTCACCGGAGTATGGCCATTCCTATTACGAGATTTTCACGCTGGGTAACAACAGGGGGACGGTCCATTTTGGCTCCTTTCATAACCAGCTGGCTTTGAGAAACTATTTTACTATTGATATCCCCATACGAAACATCACTCTGCGTACCGGTTACCTGGGTGATTTCTACCGAACCGATGTGAATCAGCTGGTCACCCGAATCATCACTCATCAGTTTGTGATCGGGATGGCCTTCGAATCACTCCATTTTGGTGGCAAAATGGTGCGGAATAATCCCTCCATTCTTAGCAGTTATTACCGTTAAGGAAAGGATGTGATTACCAAAACAAAAATTTGTTATGCAGTATAATTTTGATGAAACAATTGACAGGCGCGGCAGCGATTGTGTGAAACTGGAAAAGATGAAAGCGGTCTTTGGTCGGGATGACCTGTTACCCCTCTGGGTGGCTGACATGGACTTCAAGTCACCACCAGCTATCGTCGATGCACTCAAGGAGAGAGTGAACCATGAGATCTATGGGTACACCATCGCTCCCGATGCCTATTACCGTTCTATCACCGGATGGCTTGAGAGACGACATGACTGGCAGGTGGAGAGAGAGGCTGTCTGTTTTGTGCCGGGAGTGGTGAAGGGATTTGCCTTTGCCATCGATCAGTTCACCGGTAAAGGAGATAAGGTGATCATTCAACCTCCTGTGTACCACCCCTTTAGTCTGGTGACAAACGCATTGGGTAGAGAGGTGATACACAACCCGCTGCTGCTGGAGGAGGGGAGATACCGGATGGACCTGGAAGGGCTTCGTGATATCCTTACCCATCAGCGATGCAAGATGCTGATCCTCTGTAATCCGCACAATCCCGGAGGCAGGGGCTGGACACGCGAAGAGCTGAGAGATTTGGCGGAGATATGCCATGAGTATGGTGTCTTTGTGGTCTCTGATGAGATTCATGCCGACCTGACATTGCCCGGTTACCAACATATCCCCTTTGCCTGTGCATCGGAGAAAGCGCTCTCCAACTCACTGACACTGATGGCTCCCAGTAAGACCTTTAACATTGCAGGTATCGTCAGCTCTTTTGCCGTGATCCCCGACAAAACCATACGGGAGCAATACCTCTCCTATCTGGAGCCTCGCGAACTGAACCAGGGCACTCTCTTTGCCTATACTGCCACGACGGCTGCCTATAATCAGTGCGAGGATTGGTTGGATGAGATGCTGGCATACGTGCAGGAGAACATCGATTATGTGGATCAGTTTCTAAAGGAGCAGATCCCCCAGATCCGTGTCATGCAGCCGGAAGCCTCCTTCCTGGTATGGCTCGACTGCCGGGGACTGGGTCTCTCCAGAAGTGAGCTGGTGAAACTGTTCGTGGTGGGTGCCGGCCTGGCTCTGAATGACGGGACGATGTTCGGCCCCGGAGGTGAGGGCTTCATGAGGCTCAATGTGGGTACACCGCGCAGCAACCTGGTAAAAGCTCTTAATAAACTGAAAAAAGCCATCGATGGATAAACATCAGATGAAGCCGATTGTTACAACGTCTGCAGCCAATATATACACCTATTAATAAAAACAGAAAGATGAAAATTACAGACAACAAATATGTCACACTCACCTACGACCTGAACGTGGGTGAAGGAGAGGAACGTGAGCTGATGGAGCAGGCTACTGCCGAACGCCCGCTGGAGTTTATCTACGGTACCAACTCCATGCTGGAGGCTTTTGAGAAACAGATCGATGGTCTTGCCGAAGGAGATACCTTCTCCTTCCATCTCACTCCCGAGGAAGCTTACGGCGATTATGACGAGGAAAAAGTGCTGGATCTGCCCAAGTCGATCTTTGAGATCGACGGTAAGATCGATGAGAATGTGCTGTTTGAAGGCAACACTGTTCCCATGATGGACTCTTCCGGCAATCGCCTCTCCGGATCGGTAGTGTCGATTGGTGCAGAGACAGTGACCATGGACTTCAACCATCCGTTGGCGGGCGAACTGATGCATTTTGAGGGAACCGTAACAGGTGTCAGGGATGCTTCTGCCGAGGAGATCGCTGCCCTCTTCTCCGGCGGTGGCGGTGGCTGCGGCTCTGACGGCTGCGGTTGCGGCGACGGTGAGAGTGAGGGTTGCGATTGTGGCTCCGGCTCCGGTGGTGGCTGTGGCTCCGGGTGCAACTGCTAAAGATTGAGTAGCGGTATGAATAGTTTTGGCACACTTTACCGGTTAACCTCCTTCGGCGAGTCACATGGTGCCGCCGTGGGGGGCGTGATCGATGGCTGTCCCCCCGGCCTGGAGATTGATATGGATTTCATTCAGGCGGAGCTCGACCGGCGTCGTCCCGGTCAGTCACGTATCACCACACCCCGCAAGGAATCGGACAGGGTGGAGTTTCTCTCCGGCATCTTCGAGGGTAGAAGTACCGGTGCACCCATCGGTTTCCTCATTCGAAACGAAAACCAGCAATCATCCGACTACGATCACCTGAAAAAGGTCTACCGTCCCTCACATGCCGACTATACCTATCACCTGAAATATGGGCACCGTGATCATCGGGGAGGGGGGCGTTCCTCTGCGCGTGAAACCATCGCGCGCGTGGTGGCAGGTGCAGTGGCCAAACTGTATCTCAAACAGCTGGGCATCCAGATCCGTGCCTTCACCTCGCAGGTGGGACCCATACGGCTGGAGCATGATTATAAGGCTTATGATCTCTCATTGACAGAAGAGAACATGGTTCGCTGTCCCGATCCCGAAACGGCGGAACGGATGGTAAAGCTGATTCAGGAGGTGCGTTACCAGGGCGATACCATCGGTGGTGTGATCACCTGCGTGGCCAGCGGTGTGCCGGTAGGTCTGGGTGAACCGGTCTTCGGAAAGCTGCACGCCTCGCTCGGTTCAGCCATGCTGAGCATCAACGCGGTGAAAGGGTTCGAGTATGGCAGCGGTTTCAACGTGGAGCAGCGTGGCTCGGAGGTGAACGATCACTTTTTCAATGACGGGGGGAAGATCAACACCCGCACAAATCACTCAGGGGGTATTCAGGCCGGCATCTCCAACGGTCAGGATATCTACTTCCGGGTGGCCTTCAAGCCGGTAGCCACCATCCTGCAGGAACAAGAGACGGTTGACATCCTGGGCAACGACACTACCATCAAGGCTCGTGGAAGGCATGATCCCTGTGTGCTGCCTCGTGCTGTTCCCATCGTGGAGGCGATGGCAGCCATCACCCTGCTGGATCACTACCTGCTGGCAAATGTTACAAGATGAAAAGTGGGGTCTTCATACTCCTCTGTCTGACTGCCGCGCAGTTGTCCGCGCAGCCAACCGCTCTATACAGCCCGAGTGACCGGGAGATCTTCCATGAGTACCTCACTGCCATCGAACCCTATCGGGAGGCTTCTTTACAAACCATACTGGAAAAGACAGCGCTCTTTTTCGTCGGCAAGCCCTACCGTGCCCACACGCTGGAAGAGAGTAGCGAAGAGCAGCTGACCGTGAACCTGCGGGCATTCGACTGCACTACCTTTGTGGAGACGGTGCTCGCATTAACAGGTATGGTAAAGAGTGATGACCCCTCATTTGATATCTTTGTGAAAGAGTTGCAGTCATTGCGCTACCGCAACGGTACGATTGAGGGTTATGCCTCCCGGCTGCACTATGCCACCGACTGGCTGCATGAGAACGAGCAGAGGGGGGTACTGCGCAATCTATCTGCATCACTGGGAGGGGTACATCAGGAGAAAGCACTGCACTTTATGTCATCACACCGTGAAGCTTACAGCCGCCTGAAAGAGGATGATGCAATGCTGGATCGGATTGCCTCCATGGAGGAGATGGTCAACCGGAGAGGCGGATATCACTATCTGCCTAAAGGAGTGCTTGAAGCGGCGGCGGATCAAATCCCTCATATGTCGGTTGTCCTTTTCACTACCGCCATCGACGGTCTGGATGCAACCCATATGGGCTTCGCCTTCCGAAAAGGAGAGACACTCACCTTTCTGCATGCCTCCAGTAGTGCGAAGAAAGTGAAAATTGATGAAAAGACGATAAGTGACTATACCCTGGGACAAAAGAGTTGCACCGGAATCATCGTCGCCGAAATCAATGCAAGCTATTCGAAGTGATTCTTATCTTTTGTCTCTTTTGTCTTTCCCTGTTTCCCTGAAAACCACCGGTCGGTAAGCTTGAAGGCGAGGTTGACAATGAGTACCAGCAAGGTGGCGACGATCAGTTGCCAGAACATTGCCAGGGCAGCCAGGCACCCCAGTGCCGCACTACACCAGATCGTGGCGGCGGTGGTCAGCCCATGTACACTGGGACCCCGGTGCAGGATCACACCTGCACCCAGGAAGCCGATGCCGGTGATAATCTGTCCCACGATACGGGAAGCATCCCCTTCACCCTCATTCAGCAACTGCAACGAGATGAGCACATAGATCGCTGCACCGATAGCCACCAGGGTGTTGGTGCGCAGACCGGCACTCTTGTTGTTGATCTCCCGCTCGAGTCCCACGACTGCTCCGGCGACCGTTGCAGCCAGCAAGCGAATGATAAAATCAATAGGTTCCATATTCTGAAATCTCAATCCCTGTTTTCAATGATGTCTGTTGCTTGTTGCACAAAAGTATCCATTTTCTCTTTATCAGCCTCCATTAATGGAGGCAAGTTTTCATCCGGCCAGGGGATCAGCCGGTAACGGGTCTGCCTGCCCCGGTTTCTTCTCTCAACCCAAACCAGTGAATAACTGCAACTGGTTATTACTGCAGGTGAATCCTCATCCTTTTTGTGGATCACGATCTCCGCCAGCATCCCCCCATCGGTCAGTTCACGTTGTTGGTTGGAGATGAAGTTACCCAGTGAGTAATATATCACGTTGCGGATTTGATGATCTTCCCGCTCCACCACCATCGGCTGTACCACATGTGGGTGATGACCGATAATGATCTGCACGCCGTTTTTCAGGAGAAGCCCGGCGATGCGTTGCTGCTGAGGGGAGGGTGTGGTGCGGTACTCCTCACCCCAGTGGAGTTGCACGATCATGATATCGGGTTTGTAGAGGCGGGTGAGCTCCAGGTCCTGCAGGATCTGCAGGCTGTCGATCAGGTTCACCACGTTGGGCTCCCTCACAGGGATACCATTGGTGTCGTAGCTGTAGTTGAGGAAGGCGATGCGAATGCCGTTGCATATCACCATCAGCGGATAATAGAGTGATCGTTTTTCAGGGTCGGTAAAAGTGCCGGTATGACGGATGCCCAATGAGTCCAACTGTTGAATGGTTCTCTCGAGCCCCCCGCTTCTTCGGTCCAACGCATGATTGTTGGCCAGGAAAAAGAGGTCAAAGCCCACATCGCGCAACGACTGTGCAAAGGCGTCAGGGGCACTGAAAAGGGGATAGCCGCTATAGGGCTTACCACCCAGGGTGGTCTCGAAATTCACTCCCGCAAGATCGGCACGTTGGATCTTCTCTTTCAACAGGTAAAAACAGGAGTCGTAATGATAGCTGCCATCCTCTTGCCTTGCGCCATCGATCTGCGGGAGATGTTGCATGGCATCCCCGGCAAAGAGAAGCGACAGGCGTCTCTCCTGTGATCTCACGGGCGGGATCAACAGCAAGCAGATCGTAATGCAGAGAGTGGTCCGCATAAAGGTTGTTTTTTACTATCTGAATCTTCCTGTTAAACGGAAGAGAAAGAGGTTTTCACCCTTATTCCCGGCGACCTGTCAGCACGTAGAGAATGGATCAGGAATATTGATCTTTGATCTTTTCCCTGATCTCTTCAGCAGGAGGAATTACCGGTAACGAATCGGGCCGGAGAAGGGTGTGGTACTCATCCGGCTCTGTAAGCAGTTTGATCGCCCTGTCATACACCGCATCGTTCGACAATTGGTGTCGCAGTACTCCTTTCTTGTAATGGTAACGTTGCACGATCTCCGATTCTATCAGGCTTCTGATATCCTCTTTGAAGAGCTGCAGATCGCGCTCCGCGTTGGGCTTGAGCTTTGTCTCTAGCGCCTTGTACTCTTCGGCAGCCACATCCATGTATCCCTCAAATTCCATCATACTCTTCAGTTGCCGGAGTGAACGTTCACTGAACTGGTCATAGGTGAAATCCTTCGATTGCACAAAGCGGACGAAGGAGTCGTAATCATCATCCGACAGGCGAAACAGATGAGGAGGGGCAATCTCTTCATGTTGCTGTACCCATTCCGTTACGAAGTCGAAGATGATGTTGTCGGTCATCAGGTAATAGGCGATGGTGCCACCGCTCTTCTGGGGGATGGTGATATCGGGCGTGATGCCCCCGCCGTCGCGTACCTCGCGACCGCTACGTGTGTGAAACAGGTTGGTCAGCGAGTCGGGTACACGTGCCACGCTGCCATCAGGGTTACGGTGTGAGTAGTCAAGCGCCTGGATGCAGCGGCCACTGGGGATGTAATACTTGGAGGTGGTGATCTTGATATTGCCACCATAGGGCAGGTTCCGGGGCGTCTGTACCAGTCCCTTGCCGAAGGAACGGTTGCCCACGATCACAGCCCGGTCCAGGTCCTGCAGGGCACCCGCCACGATCTC
The DNA here is from genome assembly GCA_012837345.1 of Bacteroidales bacterium. Classification (GTDB taxonomy): domain Bacteria; phylum Bacteroidota; class Bacteroidia; order Bacteroidales; family Dysgonomonadaceae; genus Proteiniphilum. Next base: position 16,976 of record DURL01000059.1, on the reverse strand, counting down.
CGATGCTGATGCCGAACCGGTGTCGATCAGTACCACGATGGGTATGAGCTCATCCAGCGGCTGCTCCTGTGTGAAGTAGGAGCGGTCCCACTGCTTCACCTTCCCTTTCGTGGCGACGATCTCCTCCCCTTTGGGAACGAAGAGGTTGACCACCTTCACCGCCTCTTCCAGGATACCGCCGCCATTCCCGCGAAGGTCCATGATCAGCGATGTCGCACCTTTTTCCTTCAGGTTGACTACCGTCTCTTTCACACGATCCGCACTGCGTGTGGTGAAGCTGCTGAAATGGAAGTATCCGATACCTTCGTTGGTCACCTCCGCATAGGTGACTGGGTCCATCTCAATCTTCTCACGTTCAATGGTGAAACTGCGTTTTTTCTTTTCTCCCGGCCGTTCAATTTTCAGCTTCAGGGTGGTGCCGGGGATCCCTTTCAGCTTGTCGCTCACCTCTTTCACGGATGCTTCGCGCATATCTTCACCGTCGATCTCCAGGATGGCATCACCTGCCTTCAATCCCACCTTGTCGGCCGGCAACCCCTCATAGGGCTCGTTGATGACCACCTGTCCGTTGTGGTAGGAGATGATCGCGCCAATACCTGCATATTCACCTGTGGTGAGAAATTGCAGGTCTCCCATGTTTTCCTCCGCATAGTATTCGGTGTAAGGATCCAGGCGGGTGAGCATGCTGTGGATGGTACGTTGAACCAGATTGTCTACTTCGATGCTGTCCACGTAGAAGAGATCCAGCTCCCGCAATAGGGAATTAAAGATGTCGATGTTTTTATTGATGTCGTAATAACGCTTGTTTTGTGGGTCGTCCGGGGTTTGCGCAAAAACGTGCAGCGCAATGGGAAGTATCAACAGTAGTAAAAAGTATTTCTTCATTTTGGAGAATATCACTTAATGGTTGTTCCTGAAACAGGTCGGCATATGGTGACCCATTCATGGGCAAAGGAACAAATTTTTTGTGAAAATGTCTCTTTCTTTTGGTTATATGTTTATAATATTGCCCTGCAAAGCAGATTATCTTTTACCTTTGCGATCAATTATCAATGATCATTTTAACATCATGCATACCCTTCTTCGTTATATGATCCTGCCGCTGCTGGTAGGAATACTTATTTTCGTCGGCACCTGTCTGATAGGCCCCGGGAGCGTGCCCGAGATGTCCGATGAGATCTCGTGGGACAAGCTGGCTCACTTCGGACTCTTCTTTCTTCTTTCCGCCGTCTCGCTATATGATTACGACAAGCTTCACAACGGTGCCCCACCCATCGGCAAATGGATCTTCTGGGGGGTGCTCCTGCCGGTGATCTACGGGGGGATCATTGAGTTGCTGCAGATGTATGTCTTTACCACGCGTAGTGCCGAGTGGGGCGACTGGATTGCGGACATTGCAGGATCGTTGGTGGCTCTGTTGCTCGCATTTATTTATCTCAGGAAAAGGAGAAAATCAATAAAAACTATATCTTTGTAACATTCATCTGATTGCTCCCTGCCATAATGGTGTCATGTCAATATGGATAGGGCAAACTTCAGATCGCTGATGCAAATTAAGATTATGATCAAATGAAAACAAAATATCTTTTTTTCCTCCTTTTCACGTTGCTGCTCATCTCCTGCAACGGTCAGTCACGCCGGAATCAACAGGCGGAGACTGTTGCTTCGGTGTCCGATTCACTGCAACGGGATCAGGTGGTCGTTGATGATTACCAGTTCCTGGTAAGGGTGGGTGAGAATGCTCCCGACTTCACGATGCAACTGCCAGAGGGTGAGAGCGTCACCCTCTCCTCCCTAAGAGGTAAGGTGGTGATGCTGCAGTTTACTGCCAGCTGGTGCGGGGTATGCAGGAAAGAGATGCCCTACATCGAGTCGCAGATATGGCAGCGCCATAAAGATGATCCGGCGTTTGCCCTCTATGGCATAGACCGCGAGGAGCCGATAGAAAAAATTGAGGAGCTGGTCCGTGCTACAGGGGTCACCTATCCGATCGGTCTCGATCCGGATGCTTCCATCTTCGGTCGTTACGCCGAGAAAGAGGCCGGTATCACCCGCAATGTGATCATCGACAGGGAGGGCAAAATCGTGATGCTCACACGCCTGTTCAAAGAAGAGGAATTCAACCGTATGGTGCAAGTGATTGATTCTTTGTTGTTGGATTAATATAATAAATTGCCTTATGAAGTACGAAGATTTAAAGATTCTGGATGAACTGAGAGAAAAAGGAAGCATCACCGAAGAGGAGTATCAGCGTGAGAAAGCAAAGCTGATGTCTGAAGAACCCGCTGTCGCAAGCAGTGGAAGACAACCATTGTTCGGACTGACTGAAAACACGTTTCTGATGTTGATGCACCTCTCGCAGTTTGCCGGTGCCATCGTCCCGTTGGCCGGTTTCATAATACCCATTATCATGTGGACTACCCAGAAGGATGTGAATGCCAACGTAGATCTGCACGGCAAGAACATCCTCAATGCGATCATCAGTTACGCGATCTATGCGATCGTGCTTTCAATTACAATTATTGGTATTCCGGTTGCCATCGTTCTGGGTGTGCTATACGCCATCTTTGTGGTCATCGCCACCATAAAAGCAAACAATGGCGAGTACTGGAAGTACCCCTTCACGATACAATTCATCAAATAATGGCGCAGGAGCAACTGGTAAACTATTCAAACGTACAACTCAACCGCGATGAGAACATCATCCTGCGGAATGTGAACCTCACGGTGAACCGTGGCGACTTTCTTTATATCATCGGCAAGGTGGGATCAGGGAAAAGTACCCTGATGAAGAGCATGTATGCGGAGCTGCCCGTTGAGTCGGGCAGCGCACGCGTGTTCGATTATGAGCTGGCCACCATCAAACGCCGCCTGGTACCTTTCCTGCGTCGCAAGATCGGGATCGTCTTCCAGGACTTTCAATTGCTGATAGACCGTACGGTGGAGAAGAACCTGGAGTTCGTGCTCAGGGCCACCGGCTGGAAAAACAAACGGGAGATCAGTGATCGCATTCATGAGGTGCTGGTCCAGGTGGGGATGCAGAACAAAACCTACAAGATGCCCCATGAGCTCTCCGGCGGAGAGCAGCAACGTGTGGTGATTGCCCGTGCACTGCTCAACTCTCCGGCACTGATCCTGGCCGATGAACCGACCGGTAATCTGGACCCCGAGACGGGAAGTCAGATCGTTTCGCTCTTGCAGGAGATTGCCGAGAGAGGTACAGCCGTCATCATGTCTACCCATAATTATTCCATTGTACAGGCTTTCCCGGGCAAAATCATGCGTTGCGAGAACATGGAATTTCTGGAGATGACCTCATAAAATCACTCTTTTTTTTGTAACTTTGCACCTTTACAAAACGGATCAAATAAATAGTTCACGATCGTGGCTGATACAAAGTACATTTTCGTAACCGGCGGCGTGGTTTCCTCATTGGGTAAGGGGATCATTGCATCGTCGCTCGGTAAGCTCTTGCAGTCAAGAGGATACAAGATAACCATCCAGAAGTTCGACCCCTATATCAATGTGGATCCCGGCACGCTCAACCCCTATGAACATGGTGAATGCTACGTCACTGTCGACGGACATGAAGCTGATCTGGATCTGGGTCACTATGAGCGGTTCCTCAACATACAAACCACCAGAGAGAATAATATCACCACCGGCCGCATCTACCAGAATGTGATCCAGAAGGAACGCCGTGGCGATTATCTGGGTAAGACGGTGCAGGTGATCCCCCACATCACCGACGAGATCAAACGCAACGTGAAATCGCTTGGATTGAAGAACAAATTCGACTTCGTCATCACCGAGATTGGGGGTACGGTGGGTGACATCGAATCCACCCCATTCCTGGAGGCGGTGCGCCAACTGCGCTGGGAGCTGGGGAAGAATTGTTTCTGTCTGCACCTCACCTACGTGCCCTACATCGCTGCTGCCGGTGAGGTGAAAACCAAACCCACGCAACACTCGGTAAAAGAGCTGCAATCACTCGGTATCCAACCCGATATGCTGGTATTGCGCACCGACCGGAAGCTGAACAAGGTGATCCTCGATAAGGTGGCGCTCTTTTGTAATGTGGAACAGGGTGCCGTGATGCAGTCGGTTGATGTCTCTACCATCTACGAGGTGCCGGTGATGATGCAGAAGCAGGGGATGGATGAGATCCTGCTGCGCAAGATGAACATGCCGGTGGGAGCGAGCACCGGGCTGGAGCCCTGGAAAGCTTTCCTGCAGAAACGCAAGGATGCCCGCAAAGAGGTCCGCATCAGGCTGGTGGGTAAATATGCCGAGCTGCCGGACGCCTACAAGTCGATCAACGAATCACTTTCGCAGGCAGCCATCTACAACGACCGGAAGCTGGTGCTGGATGTATGTCACTCGGAGAAGATCACTGACGAGAATGTAGCCGCGATGCTGGGTGATGCCGATGGGATCGTGATCGCACCGGGATTCGGTCAGCGAGGCATAGAGGGCAAGTTCATTGCGCTGCGATATGCCCGTGAAAAGGATATCCCCACTTTTGGCATCTGTCTGGGGATGCAGTGCATGGTGATTGAATATGGCCGTTCATTGTTGGGACTCGAGGGTGCCAACTCCACCGAGATGGATCCCATGACACCCCACAAGGTGATCGATCTGATGGAGGAGCAAAAACATATCACCAATATGGGTGCCACGATGCGCCTGGGTGCCTACGACTGTCTGCTGAAAAAGGGGTCGCTGGCCCACAAAGCATATGGCAAGAGCAAAATTCAGGAACGCCACCGTCACCGTTACGAGTTCAACAACGCCTACAAAGATCGGTTTGAATCAGCTGGCATGAAATGCAGCGGCATCAATCCCGATTCTGATCTGGTGGAAGTGGTGGAAGTACCGGGATTACGCTGGTTTCTGGGAACCCAGTTTCATCCGGAGTACAACAGTACGGTTATCACACCAAACCCTTTGTTTATGAGCTTTATGAAGGCGGCGGCTGAGACCAGTGAATTGAAAAAGAACAACAGCTAAAAAGCAATATTACTGACAACCCCGGCTGCTTACAACTGAATATGGATAAAAATACAATTATAGGATTGCTGTTGATCACAGCGATCATCATCGGCTTTTCAATTTTCAACAGGCCCTCACAGGAGCAGATAGCTGCTCAACAACGGATGCGCGACTCGCTGGAGTCCGTTGAGAAGCAACCTGCGGTGACAGACCTGCCGACAGACACGTCTGAGAAAGAAGTGAGTGATTCAATGCAGGGAAGCAGTGTCGCCGATTTCTTCGGTGCCGCTGCCATATCAACCTCTTCTGCAGCCGATTCATCACTGGTGGCAGTCGCAACATCCACTGACACCCTTCTGGCAGCTTCTCCATCACAGGCCTCGGAACAGACGGTGGTGCTGGAGAATGAAAAGGTGCGCATCCTGTTAAGTACACTTGGTGGCAGCATCCGCTCGGTACAACTGAAAGAACATCTTCGTCATACCGGTGACAGCCTCTATCTCTTCGAGGATGAGGAGGCCCGTTTCAACATGGTTCTCTTCAACCGGAACAGCGTGCGTCTCTCCACCGAGCTGGAGGTGTTCACTCCCATACGCAGTGCCGATGGCAACAGTGTGACCATGCGGCTCCAGACCACACCGGAGCAGTACATCGACTTCATCTACACCTTGCCTGAAGATGAGTACATGATGGACTTTGACGTGCAGGTAGCCGGTATGCGCACTGCGCTACACCCGGAGAGTCTCACCAACTTCAGGATGTACTGGGAACAGGATTTACGTCAACAGGAAAAGGGGAGGATGTTTGAGAACCGTTATGCGCGTATCCACTACAAGTATGACCGGCAGGATGTACAGAAGCTGAGTGAGTCGAAGGACGACCGCAAGGAGCTCTCCGAACCCCTGAAATGGTTTGCTTTCAAGGATCAGTACTTCTCAGCCATTGTGATCGGTAAGAAACCCTTCAGCAACACCATTCTCACCTCGAAGGTGCTGGATGATCCCGACCATATCAAATCATATGCTGCAGAGGTATGGGTGCCGGTAGAGATCAGTGCCGACAGCGATCTGATCACTGCAGGCTTCAATTACTACTTTGGTCCCGTGCATTTTAACACCCTGAAGGCATACGACAAAGGGGTGAACGACAGCTCACAGAAGCTGGAGCTGGAAGAGATCGTTTACCTGGGCTACAAATGGCTTAGCTGGGTGAACAAGTGGTTCGTAATTCCCGTTTTTAACTTCTTCCTCACGCTCAACTGGGGCATGGGTTTGATCATCCTGATCCTGACGCTGATGGTGAAAGTGGTGATCTCACCTCTCACATACAAATCTTACATCTCCTCCGCAAAGATGAGGGTGTTGCGCCCCCAGATCCAGGAGCTGGAGAAAAAGTATCCCGGAAAAGAGCAGGATATGATGATGAAGCGGCAACAGGCAACCATGGAACTTTACAACAAGGTGGGTGTGAGCCCGATGAGTGGTTGTCTTCCCATGCTGATCCAGATGCCGGTGTTGTTGGCATTCTTCTTCTTCTTTCCCTCGGCCATCGAGTTGCGCCAGCAGGGTTTCCTCTGGGCTGATGACCTCTCGACCTATGACTCACTGATCTCCTGGAGCGGTAACATACCTTTTGTGACCAAGTATCTGGGAAACCACATCAGCATCTTCTGTCTACTGATGACGGTGGTAAACGTCTTCTACACCAAGTACAACATGAGCATGACGGACACCGGTTCGCAGGCAATGCCGGGGATGAAGTACATGCCTATCTTCATGTCGGTCTTCATGTTTTTCTTCCTGAACTCCTATCCCGCAGGTCTGAACTATTATTACTTCCTCTCCACGCTCTACACCATTGTGATCACCCTGATCATGAAGCAGACCATCAACGAGGATAAGATCCTGGCTCAGCTGGAAGCCAACAAGAAGAAACCAAAGAAGAAATCGGGTTTCATGGCCCGCCTTGCGGAAGCACAGAAACTGCAGGAGAAGCAGGCTCGTGAAAAGGCAAAAGAGAATGCCAAACGCAATTACCGTTAAGATGATTGATCCCATCAAAAACCGGAGGTTCTCACTTCCGGTTTTTTTTGAGCCTCTCCCGGTGGGAGGTGAACTAATTAATCAAATGATTGTTTAAATTATGAATTTGACTTAACCTGGGTGATTTCAATCACATAGGCGCCCGGACCCTGTTCTGCAGAGAACAGCAGATGTTACCAGACTAACGTTAAACAATATGGATATGAGTGAAGAAAAAAAAGTGCTCGAATATGATGAAGATGATTCTCTGAAGTTTATCAGGGAAAATTTACCCGAAGAGATGCAAAATGAATTCTCGGATGATGAAATTAACTATATTGTGGATCTCGTCTATGAGTTCTATGAGGATAAAGGGTTTCTCGATGAGAATGATGAGACCGAGATCGAAATTGACGAGGATGAATTGCTGGAGTATATCCTGAAGAATGCAAGAAAGGATGCGATCAGAGAGTATACCGATGAACAGATTGAGGCGATTGTTGCCGGTGAACTGGCTTACTGTGATACGCTAAACCTGTTCGATTGATTCCCTTTGCTTTTCCTAAAAGATGACATTTCAACATTAATAGTATAAATTAGCAAAACAGACTATGAAACATTTTTCAAAATTACTAGCGATTGCCTTTCTGGGAGGAGCCATGGTGTTCTCCGGATGTGGATTGAACAGAACCGTACAGGGCGGCGGCATTGGTGCCGGCGCAGGAGCTGCCGTAGGTGCCGGTGTCGGCGCTATTGCCGGCGGAGGCAGGGGTGCTGCCATCGGAGCAGGTATCGGCGCCGTGCTGGGCGGTACCGCCGGTGCGATTATCGGTAACAAGATGGACAAACAGGCTGCCGAACTGGAGCAGATAGAAGGAGCACAGGTGGAGAAGGTGAACGAGGGTGAAGCCATTAGAGTGACTTTCGAATCGGGTATCCTCTATGCTACCAACTCAAGCACACTGAACACGGCATCACGTGCTTCACTCGACAAATTTGCCACTTCGTTGCTGAACAACCCCGATACCGATGTGAAGATTTATGGCCACACCGACAGTACCGGGAGCGATGCCATCAACAATCCTTTATCAGAGCGTCGCGCTGAATCGGTATACAACTACCTTTTGACCAAAGGCGTTTCCGGAACCCGTATGGTGTACGAAGGTTTCGGTTCAGCACAGCCCGTGGCAGACAACAGTACTGTCGACGGTAGAGCTGAGAATCGTCGTGTAGAGGTATACATCCTGCCCAATGCCAAGATGATCCAGGAGGCTCAGGAGCAGGCTCAGTAATCGAGTTCAGGTAATATACAATTAATCGCGCTGCCTTTACCGGCGGTGCGATTTTTCACATTCATACGACAATACCAAATGGCAGAAGATTTATACATCGCAGAAGAGGGTTCGTTGAAGGAGAGATATGAGTCATTAATTCCACAGTTGCAAGCTCTTACCGCGGATGAACCAGATAGGGTGGCCAATATGGCCAATGTTGCGGCGGCACTGAAAGAGACTTTTGGCTTTTTCTGGGTCGGTTTCTATCGGGTTGAGCGTGAGCAGCTGGTGCTGGGCCCCTTCCAGGGGCCGGTAGCCTGTACCCGCATCGCCTACGGAAGGGGTGTTTGTGGCACGGCCTGGAAAGAGTCAAAGACACTGATCGTACCTGATGTGGATCTGTTCCCGGGCCATATTGCCTGCAGTTCACTATCCCGTTCCGAGATTGTCATACCCATTTTCAGTGAAGGTGAGGGTGAGGTTTGTGCCCTGCTTGACGTCGATAGTGACCGACTTGATGCTTTTTCTGAGACGGATGCTTTTTACCTGCAAAAAATCCTGTCTCTGTTAAAATTTTAGTCGCTTTTTTTTGTGATCATCAAACAAAACATTATCTTTGTACCCGCAAATTCAAGCAAGATGCTGCACGGAACTTCGGCAAGAGAGCCTGATTCGGAACGGCAACACTTTGCGAATGTAACTTCCTCCGGGAACATATTGCGAAAGTAGCTCAGTTGGTAGAGCACGACCTTGCCCCAAAAGGAAAAGTGAAAACGACCTTGGCAAGGAAAGTGAAGTGACCACAAAAGGCTTTTAGTTGTAAGACATATTGCGAAAGTAGCTCAGTTGGTAGAGCACGACCTTGCCCCAAAAGGAAAAGTGAAAACGACCTTGGCAAGGAAAGTGAAGTGACCACAAAAGGCGTTTAGTTGTAAGACATATTGCGAAAGTAGCTCAGTTGGTAGAGCACGACCTTGCCAAGGTCGGGGTCGCGGGTTCGAGTCCCGTCTTTCGCTCAAAAAAAATGCTCATGTACATTTTGTACAGGGGCATTTTTTTTTGGCTATATCAATTTCATCTTAGGGTAACGGTCACCTCATTTAGGATTTCAAGAGCTGTGGTGATCGTGCTCAGATCAGTCGTGAGCTCACCGTTATCACCGGCATAGTGACTGTGACCAATGGGTGTGAGATGTACCGGTTCATCCGGTCGTGCGCTGTTGATCTCGGCCATGTACACCAGTGCCGGCTGGCTGGAAGTCATATAGTCCCTGTTTCCGGGATAGCGGTTGTTGGTCCAGTATTCATTCCAATCCCACGACTGGTTCACCTCCAGGTAGATCCGGTACTTACCCCGGAGGGGTTGATCACATCGTAGCCGCATCTTGAATGAGTTAGTGGGTGTTGCACCGGTATAGGCATCTGCGACCGGTGATTGGGGGGTTGGAAGTAGCGTCCCCTTTTCGTTGGGTATATTGCGTTGATGCACCCAGTAGGGGAGGGAGGCGGGTCGTTCAATCTCACCCGGCATCCATCTGCCGGTACGTCTGTTGCCATGTTTGAACACCCCTTTCCCGATGCTTTCGGAGACAAACAGTGTCTGGATGTATTGGCCGCAGCTGTCGGCCAGCCATATCGCGTAGAGGGGATGGTTGTGCTGTTTACCTTTTTCAGCCTGTAGCACGATTTCTGTTCTCTCACGCTGTTTTTCTTCAGTGGAGAAAACTTCAGCTTTTTCTTGAGCTGTCAGCATGTTTCCGGATAGGATCATCAGTAGCATAAAAGATATTCTGATCATGGTTGTGCTGTTTTAAAATTTGACAATGATTCCAATGGTGGGAAGAACAGTGCCACTGTAGGTTTCTATCCTTCTCAGCAGCTGTTTCTCCTGTGGGTTGGCAGGGTCATCCATCACATCACCGTTGCTGTCGCGGTTGGTGAAGATGGGCGGGTTCTCCGACTGGAAGTTGTAGGCGTTCTGCACGTCGGCATAGAGGTTCAGCATCCAGCGGTCGTAATAAAATTCCCTGTCGATGCGCAGGTCCAGTTGGTGCGAGTCGTCGAGTCGCAGGGTGTTGTAGTTTGCATAGTCGATATAGGCCTGATTGGTGACACTCCATGCCGCCTTACTGCTTGAGAGCTCCATGTCGACAGGCGAATAGGGAGCACCCCCCACATATCGCCAGCGCATGGAGATGTTCCAGTTACGTGGAAGCCGGTAGCTGCCGATCAGGTTCACCATGTGGCGGGTATCCCAGTTGGAGGGGCGATAGGTGCCCTCGCTGTCGGTGAACTCGCTCTTGAAGAGCGTATAGGTCACCGTACTGTTAAGCTTCTTCCAGTCGAACAGCTTCCCCGAGAATTCGATCCCGTAGGCGCGCCCCTTACCGGTGGAGATGATCTCCTCGTCGCCGATCTGACCGTATTCGGTCCCCTTGCCGGCGATGCTGATCCCTTCTGCCACCGAGAGGGGATAGTTGACATATTGCTTGTAGAACCCTTCAAGGTTGAAGCGTGTCACATCAGAGGGTCGATACTCAAAGCCGGCGATGGCCTGGTTAGAGATGATCTGTTTCAGCTGCTCGTTCCGGTTGACGAAGCTGCCTTCCGTATCCTTATATCCCAGCGTGGTGTAGGCAGGGCGCATGGCATAGCGTCCGACGTTGCCGTTGAGATCCCACTTGTCGTTGATACGGTAGGAGGCAGAGAATCTGGGCGATAACTGGTTGAGGGGGTTCGACATGTTGCTGTTGTAGTTGTTGCCGATGGTGTTGACCCCCAGTGAGAGAGAGAGCCTGTCGTCGTAGTAGGTGTCGGATGCCTGAATGAATGCCTGGTAGGCCCATAGATTGAGGTTGGTGCTGTAGATCAGGTCGGTGAGCGAGCCCTCCACGAACGCCTTTCGGTTGGTGCTGTTGGTGTAGTGTGAATAGGTGACACCGGCACCCACCAGGATCTTCACCGGCAGGTCGGGGTAGCTGCGTTCGAAGCGCAGCTTATTTTCCGCCTCATCGGAACGGTAGTCCGAGATTTTGGGGCGTGACTCATCATTTTCCTCATACTTGTAGTTGTTGTTGCGCAGCATGTTCCGGCTCAGCACCCAGGTGTCGAAGTAACGGTCGCTAAAATGTTTGTAGACAGCTCCCACGGCGTAGTTCCACTGCTCATAGATGGGCAGGTAGCTGAGCAGGTACTTCTGTGCCTCGGTGCCTGTCTCCTGCAATCCGGTGTTGAGCGTCATGTTGTCGATGGCGCCGATGCCGATGAAGGAGAGCTCGTTCTTCTGGTCGATCTTGTACTTGTACTTCACCTGGAAGTCATTGTAGGTCGGTAGGAAAGGCAGCCCGATCAGTTTGAAGAGGAACTGCAGGTAGGACTGGCGGGCAGAGACGATGAAGGTGGATTTCTCACCAATGGGGCCATCCAGCGTGAAGGCAGCATCGGAGGCACCGACGGCAAGCTTCGTATGGATGCGGTCGCTGCTCCCCTCCTTCTGACGAATGTCCATCACCGAGCTGAGCGCGTTAGGGCGGCTGGCAGGGAAGGCTCCGGTGTAGAAGTTGATTTCCCGCACGAAGTCGGGGTTGATGACCCCCACGGCTCCCCCGGAGGAGCCCTGCGTGGCGAAGTGATTGATGATGGGGATCTCCACCCCGTCGAGGTAGAAGACGTTCTCCGAGGGACCGCCACCCCGCACGATCAGGTCGTTCCGATTGGGATCGGTGGCACCCACACCCGGCAGGGTCTGCAGTACCTTTGAGACATCACGGTTCACGCCGGCTGCCTTTTCGATATCCTTGACGCTCACCGTGGCAAACGAGACGGGACTCTCAATCTTTTTCAGGTTCACGTTGGGGCGGATCACCACCTCGCTGATCAGGGTGGATGACTCCGGTACGGCAATATCGATAAAAGCAGTCTGGTTGCCCAGTACCTGTATCTCTGCCGAAACTGTTGTCTCAAATCCCACATAGCTCACGATCAACCTCACGAAACCGGGGTTGATGCCTGTGAAGATAAACCGGCCGTCCAGGTCGGTGGTGGAACCGATCAGGGTGCCCTGGATCTGGATGGTGGCAAACTCCAGCGGTTCGTTGTTCTTCTCGTTGTATACACGTCCTTCAATCCTTCCCTGCTGGGAATAGGAGAGCAGCGTGATCAGCAGTAAGAAAGTGATCAGTATTGATTTTCTCATTTGCAAAAAGGGTTCCGGTTTGATGATAAAGTCGCTTGACGCTTGATGTGCAACGGATGATAGCGGCACATCTGTTAAGGGATAGGGGTAAAACCATTATATCTTTCAACTAAACAAAGAATTGTAGATTATGTTCTCTGTCGATTTGCATAAATTGCAATTAAACTACATGAGGATAGTCTACCTGTTTTTTTTACTCTCCATACCGCACGCTTTCCACCGGATTACACCTCTCAAATAGGCCCCAATTGCAGTGTGAAACCGTTTTTTTGTGCTATATTTGTATGCGATAAAGATTAGAACGATTATAATTAATGAATAAGTTATTCTCCTTGCTCATCCTGCTGATTGGTATCCCTCAATATCTGTTATCTTCAGAACCACCGGCAACGGAAGTGAGGGCTGTTTGGCTCACCACCAACTACGGGCTTGACTGGCCTCACAACAGAACCAGTAGCGTGTTACAGCAAAAGGAACTGGTCTCAATCCTGGACAGTCTGCAGAGACATAACTTCAATACGGTTCTCTTTCAGGTACGGGGGAGAGGAGAGGTTCTTTATCGTTCCAAGATTGAGCCGATGTCATCACTGTTGGATAGGGGTAATGAGCGTATGGATTCATTCGATCCCCTTGCCTTTGCGATTGAGGAGTGTCATAAACGGGGGCTTGAATGCCATGCCTGGATCGTCACCTACCCGCTGGGGAGTGACAAGCATGTGAAGAGCCTGGGACCCGCTTCGATAACAAAAAAGAATCCGGCACTCACACGCAGGTTTCGGGGGGAATGGTTCCTCAATCCGGGCAACCCGCGAACTGATGATTACCTCTTATCCATTGTGAAGGAGATTGTCACCGGTTATGACGTGGACGGGATACACTTCGATTACATCCGTTACCCGGACAACAAAGGGCGCTTTCCCGATGACACCATGTATCGCCTCCATGGCAAGGGGCAATCACGAGCCGACTGGCGGAGAGACAACATCACCCGATTCGTGACCAGAGCTTACGACTGGATCAAGCAGGCGAAACCATGGGTGCAAGTGAGCAGTGCACCGCTGGGCCGGTACCGCGCACTGGGTAGCAATGGCCATGGCTGGACGGCTATGGAGACGGTCTATCAGGATGCCGGTCGCTGGATGCAGGCGGGGAAGCATGATGCCCTCTACCCGATGATGTACTACAAGGATCATCATTTTTATCCTTTCGTTGACGATTGGATGGTGAATGGCAACAACCGGATCCTTGTCCCTGGCCTGGGTGTATATCAAATGGATGAGTTAGGATGGTCCCGTCAGGATATCCTCGATCAGGTGGATTATACCAGAAGCAACAAGGTGCATGGACAAGCCTATTTCCGTACAGGTAACCTTCTCTCGAATACGAAAGGAATTCTCACATCGATTAAGACCTACTATCGTTATCCAGCTAAACTACCACCCCTGACCTGGCTCTCCGATACCATTCCCGCGCCTCCTGCCGACCTAAGAGCAGAGAGAACAGCAGAGGGACTGTTTGAGTTAAGTTGGACCCCGGCAGGTGATCACATGCGGATAACCTACAATGTCTACCGTAGCGAGAGCGATCATTTCAACAGAGATCAGGCTGAGAACCTGCTGGCTGTGGGTGTGAGAGAATCTTCATATCGTATGCATGTAGCCGATGATGATAGGGCCTACTACTATTACGTGACCATATCGGACTCGTATCACAATGAGAGTGAACCCGGCACACCGGCATTTTTCTATCACTCGCGAACAATCAAGTAGTTTTCACCATGAAAGGTTGAAATCTATTTGTGCTGATGTGAAGCAATATCAATAGGGAACGTTAGGATAAATCAATAAAATGAAATAATTTTGCAGCAATGGAGGCCAGTCAGAAATTAAGGAAACAGGTGAAGGATGAGTTTATGGAGTACCTCACACTGCATAAGCACCGTAAGACACCCGAACGGTTTGCCATCCTCGACCATATCTATACGACCAAGGGGCATTTCGACATGGATTCCCTCTACAAGTCGATGATTGATGTCAACTTCCGGGTGAGCCGCGCCACCCTCTACAATACCATTGATCTGTTGCTTGACTGTGGACTGGTAGTGAAGCACCAGTTTGGTGGGAACATGTCGAAGTATGAGCGGGCCTACGGCAACGAGAACCATGACCATCTGATCTGCACCAGCTGCGGTCAGGTATGGGAGACGAAAAACAGCGACCTGTTGACACAGGCACAGCTGAAGAAAATCAAGAAATTCAGTGTCAGTTATTACAGTATGTACATCTATGGTACCTGCAGCAAGTGTAGTCATGCCAAAAAGATGGAATTGCGAAAACTGGAACGTGAAAGCAAGGAGAAAAAAGGAACCAAGTAAGCAAGGTACTTATCAAACAGGGATGGATGATTCATATACCATACATCCAATTAACAACACACAGAAATGAAAGTGGACGTAATCTTAGGGCTCCAGTGGGGCGATGAAGGTAAAGGAAAAGTGGTGGATGTGCTTACACCAAACTATGAGATCGTAGCACGTTTTCAGGGTGGTCCCAATGCGGGTCACACCCTCGAGTTTGAAGGAGAGAAGTATATTTTGAAATCGATACCCTCCGGCATCTTTCAGGAGGGAAAGGTCAATGTCATCGGCAACGGGGTGGTGATTGATCCGGCACTCTTCCGTCAGGAGGTGGAAGCACTCGAGGAGACAGGACACACTCTGACCGATCGTCTTTATATCTCCAAGAAGGCACACCTGATCCTGCCCACCCACCGTTTGCTCGATGCCGCTTCTGAAAAATCGATGGGTAATGCCAAGATCGGCACCACCGGTCGTGGTATCGGTCCCGCATATACCGACAAGATCAGTCGTCACGGCCTCAGGGTGGGGGATCTCTTTCACAACTTCGAGGAGAAATACAATCAGGCCGTGGCACGTCACAAGGAGATGCTCGATCAGTACGATTTTGAATATGATCTGGAGTCACTTGAGAAACCTTGGTTTGAAGGAGTGGAGAAGATGAAGAGTTTCCAGATCATCGAGAGTGAACACTTCATCAACCGGGAGCTGAATAACGGTGCCAGGGTGTTGGCCGAGGGTGCCCAGGGATCGATGCTGGACATCGATTTCGGTTCCTATCCTTTTGTCACCTCCTCCAGCACTGTCTGTGCCGGTGCCTGTACCGGACTGGGAATCGCTCCCCGCTCCATCGGAGAGGTGTACGGCATCTTCAAGGCCTACTGTACCCGCGTGGGCAGCGGTCCCTTTCCTACCGAACTGTTCGATGAGGATGGTCAACTGTTACGTGATAACGGCTGTGAGTACGGATCGGTGACCGGTCGTCCCCGCCGCTGCGGCTGGATCGACCTGGTAGCGCTGCGCTACACGGTGATGCTCAACGGGGTTACCAAGCTGGTGATGATGAAGAGTGACGTGCTGGATAGCTTTGAAACAATAAAAGCATGCGTAGCCTACCGCATTAACGGGGTAGAGACAGAAGAACTACCCTTCGATATCACGGAAGGGATCGAACCGATATGGGTGGAGCTGCCGGGATGGAAAACCGACATGACAAAAATGCAGTCGGAAGATGAGTTCCCGGAAGAGTTCAACAACTACCTCACCTTCCTTGAGGAGGAGCTGGGAGTGCCCATCGCCATCGTCTCGGTGGGTCCCGACAGGGCGCAGACCATCATCCGCTGATAAAACGGCACGCTTTTGGCAGTTGAACATTTGTTCACACCAACTGTTTAGTTAGAAAATAGAAACGATATGTCACCAGTTTGGATTCTGTTCATCGCGATCGCGATTGCCGGATGGGCGGTACAGGCCACCCTCAAGAGCCGCTTCAAGAAATATTCGAAGATACCCTTGCGTAACGGGATGACCGGTCGTGAGGTGGCGGAGATGATGCTGCACGACAACGGCATCTTCGATGTGCAGGTGATCTCCGTGAGAGGAAGGCTCACCGACCACTACAATCCGCTCAACAAGACCATCAACCTGAGTGAGGCGGTATATGGTTCCTACAGCGTGGCAGCTGCCGCGGTAGCCGCTCATGAAACGGGACATGCCCTCCAGCATGCCAAGGGGTATGCACCCCTGAAGATGCGGTCGGCACTGGTTCCCATTGTCTCTTCCACCTCCAAGTGGGTGATGTGGGTGATCCTGGGAGGTATCATCATGATACAGACCTTCCCGATGCTGATCTGGATCGGTATCGGCATGTTCGCGCTCACCACCCTCTTTAGCTTTGTCACCCTCCCGGTGGAGAAGAATGCTACCAACCGCGCACTGGCGTGGCTGAGCAGCGCGGGCATCACCGATGTCAGCAATCATAGCCAGGCAGAGGATGCCCTCCGCTGGGCCGGTTATACTTATGTGGTGGCGGCTCTCAGCTCGCTGGCCACACTGCTTTACTACATCATGATTGCAAGTGGCAGCAGGAGATAGGCTTTGATTACTCTATAATGTTTAGAGGCGCGGTGCGAAAACTTT
>DURL01000058.1 GCA_012837345.1 Bacteroidales bacterium | reverse complement strand
CGGAGCGTTTCGTCGTTTTCCATTTGTCTGAAAAGTTCCGACTCTTCGGATCGATTCAGCTCACCTGAAAAATATTTCGATAGGATTTCTTCCATTCAAAGTCTTGCTTTGTATATATAACGGATGAAGACTAAAAAACCGCCAAAAACCGCCAAAAAAAATTAAATAAGTAGAAAAAAGAGGAGGGGGATATACTCCTTAAGAACTTCTTTGAGTTTCTTTTGAGCGATGGCCATCTGGCTTTCCACCGTGTGGAGGGAGATATTGAGTTCTGCCGCGATCGCTTTCTGCTTTTTACCTTCTATCTTGTTCATCACGAATATCTCCCGACATTTCTCCGGCAGTGTCTCAATGGCTTTCTTTACAACGGACTCAATATCGGGTTCGGTAAAGATCTTTTCATCAAACGCCTCCAGAGATTGCAGCTTCATCTGTAGCTCGACGTTGTATTCATCCCGGATCCTTTCGGTTCCTTTTCTGATTACCGTTTTGTGCCGCAACAGATCGAGGCAACGGTTCTTCGTTGTGGTGAACAGCCAGGCGAACAGGCGGGTGTGCGACATCAGCACAAACTGCTGCTCCCACAATTCGAGAAATACATCTTGTACAATATTCTCCGCATCCTCTTCACAAATAAGGTACTCCGTGGCGAAGCGCTTCATTCGTGAGTAGTGAGTGAGGTAAATCGCCTCAAACTGACCGCTATGTTGCGACGAGGTCTGCATGGGTTTCTTTGCTTTTTTTGACGTTTCCTGTGCAAACATACAAAAAAAGTTGAAATCGGACCTTCCGGATAAGTATAATTCATCTCAACCGCTGTGATTAAAGATAATTAATGTCGACATGCGATATGCTTCATCAGCCGGATTATCCGAAGAAGGTTGCTGCCCGTGAGAAGAGATCAGTGAATACGCTACTCAGAGAGGTCTGATCCTTTGTCTGCAAGGGGAAGGGATTCTCATGGCTGTAGTCGAATGGAAAATCCAGCAGGGTGATGACCGATTCGGTGGTTTCCGCTCCCAGTGCTTCGCGTACACCATGATAGGGGATCACGCTGTCTTTCGCCAGGGCAACTCCGGCAATTCTGTTGCGAATACGATGAAAGAAGTGCTCGCGCTCCTCCTGTAGTCTCTCCGGGATGATCATCCGGAAAAAGGCTTCAAAAGCGCTGTCGCGGTGCCAGCGACTCTCCGGCTCACAGCCGAAGCGGTTCACGTAGTAATCCTGTAGACGATCGAAGGCAGCCCTGTCCATGATGCTGCGTGAGATGCCGCACATGGAGCGGAAGATGCTGCCGCCGCAGAACATGAAGAGTTTCGAGTCGGAGAAGAGATGCTTCTCATTGGCCATCAGGGCCACCTGTGATAGGAACGCTCCGATGGAGTAGGCGAAAATATCGATTCGGCACCCCTCGTTGAAGAGTGGATGGCGACCGCTTCTGATCTCTTCGAAGAGTGTGGTCAGATCATCCCAGGTCTGCCTGCCGGAGAGGTAAAACCGTTCCGGACTCTCCGTGATGCGTTCGCTCAGCGCCACATTGGCGAAGCTTACAGAGCGATCGCCTTCGTACCGGTACTTGCGAAGATTGAGCAGGCCAATCAGGCTGCGAGGGTTGGACCAGTCGAGAGGAGCCCGGTTGATGTGGAATGCGATGGGGAAGAGGATCACCGGTCTGCCGGTTTGTATTGCGAGTTGCTCCGCCCAGGGGAGGTACTTGCTCCAGCTCCGCTCGTTGAGTCCGTGCAACAGGAGGATTGCATTATCATGGTGCGTTCTACCTGCCGGCAGGAATACAGGGTAATCGAATTTGTAATTCTCCTTGACGGCAAGAAAATGCTGTGACGCTTCGCTCTCTTCGTTACACCGGTGGCTATTAAATCTGAAGAATCGGATTTCCGGCATCCCACCCTCCGGTTTCTGGTTGACTCCCTGTTGAAAGGAGTTGTTCAACTGTTGGTATCGTTCACTATAATTGATCATAACTATTTCTTTTTCAGCAAAGAAACAGATTAGGAACAGATCCCGCAAATGAAAGGGAACAACAACAGAGAAAGGGGACAAAGTCGGCTATATGGGGTGAAAAATGACATGGAGGGGTGAATAATTTGCATCCAGATGCGCTTTCTTTTGGTTTCTCTTCTATAAACATCTACTTTTGCAAGGTACTTTGCTACAGAGTCACCACGATGAACGAAAAGATTCCGGCCTATCTCTACGAGAAGAAAAACAGTATCACCATGATCCTGTTCACTGCCCTCTTTGCGCTGCTGTTCATCAACCTCTTCCAGCCTTTCGGGTCCCGCGAATGGTACCCCGGAGTATCTGACACTAAGTACTTCGCATTCTCCAGCCTGATCATTCTTACCGGCATGCTTGTGGTGGTAATCAGCAGGGTGATTCTCACATACCGTTCGAAACAACATTCCATCCTCTACTGGCACTATGGACTCTGGATCCTGGCGGAGATTGCGGCAATGTCAATTTTCTATACCCTCTTCGCGCAGTTCTTCCCCAAGGACGGGGTAACCCGTGATATCTCCGAGAGCTTTCGGCAAAGCCTCTACAATACGGCACTGGTGCTGTTGCTACCCTATGCCATCTCCTGGCTCTACTTCTCCTGGAAAGAAAAAAGCGCCTTGTTGGAGCATATGGGACAGGAGAAAGGGGTAGATGGATCGCCGAAGATGTTGATTGCCTTCGCCGACGAGAAGGGGGAGCTGAAGATCTCCATCGCGACGGAGAACCTGCTCTATATCGAATCGGCCGACAACTACGCTACCATCCATTATCTCAACAAGTTGAAGCTGTCGCACTACCTGCTGCGAAACTCGCTCAAGCGGTTGGAAGAACACCTTGTCGACACCTCACTGGTGCGTTGTCACCGCTCCTACATGGTTAATATGGACAGAGTTAAGATCCTGAAGAAAGAGAAGGGAGGCATCATGCTGGAGTTAGATGAGCAGAACACCCCCGATATCCCGGTGTCCAAGACCTATTACGAGTCGTTTATGCAGGCGTTTTCGCGATACACGGTATGATGTTAAAAAGTAGTTAAGGCTCAATGAGGGATCCTTGCACTTTTTTCAGGTAGACTGAAACAGAGCCGTCGTTCACTGGAAACCAACCACGACCATCTTCGCCGATGATCACCTCCTCCTGATGGTGACCCAGTTTATCAACCCATGCTGATCCGGTGTAATCGGTTCCCACGAACATCGGCTTCGTACCCCCCTCAGCATTGCTCATGATCACCACGCAGCCGTCGGGATGATGCTCGTCGCCACGACGGATCCACCCCACCACATGCTCATGGTCGAAGTAGTCATCCTGTTCACCATAGGAGAAGTCGCGCCGCACATCCAGTAGTTGGTCGATGATCCACTGCATGCCTGGTTGCGGGTGTTCGCCGCCAGTGCCGTAATAGTCTCCCAGAAAGATGCAGGGATAGCCATCTCTCCGCAGCAGGATAAGGGCATAAGCCAGGGGCTTGAACCACCCCTCCACGAACGATTCCAGGTGGCTGCCCGGTTGTGAATCGTGGTTGTCGACGAAAGGCACGGTAGAGAGCGGGAAGCGGCTTAGTACACTGCTTTCAAAGAGGTTGCGCATGTCATATCCCGGCCCCTCCACCGCGCACTGCTTGAAGTTGAAGTGGAGGGCCACATCAAACAGGTCGATCTTGTATTCCACATTGTGCAGGTAGTTATCGATTGCCATCTCATCATAGTACCAGTATTCGCCCACCACGTAGAACTCCTCACCGAACTCGCCCCTGACATGGTCCACCAGTTCTTTCACGAACCAGTCGTTGATATGCTTGATGGCATCGAGGCGGATGCCATCCACGCCTGTCTCCCGAATAAACCAGCTGATCCAACGCTTGGTTTCCTCCTGCACGTCGGGGTGCTTGTAGTCGATGTCGGTGAACATCAGGTAGTCGAAGTTGGCAAACTCCTGGCTCACCGACCGGTCTTCAGTGTCGATCCCCTTGTTCTCTCCCTGGATGACATAGATCGCATCCTTGTTGTCGCGGTGGTTGTAGTCGGTGGCGGAGAAGTGCTCCCAGCTCCATTCGAAGTCGGAGTATTTCCCCTTTCGTCCGGGGAAGGTGAAGCGTGTGAATCCCTCTATCTCGTAAGGTTCCGTGATCCCCCTGTTGCGGTCGTGTGGATCCACTTCCACTACTGTGAAGGTTTGCAGCTCGTCACCCCCCGCCTTGTGGTTGAGCACCACGTCGGCATAGACGGCGATGTCATTGTCGTGGAGCGCACCGATACAGGCTTGCAGCTCCTCTTTGGTGCCGTACTTGGTGCGTATGGTTCCTTTCTGGTCGAACTCGCCCAGGTCGTAGAGATCGTAGGCACCATACCCCACGTCATTCGATCCGGTACCCTTGTAGCAGGGGGGTATCCATACGCCGGTCACCCCGATCTCCCTGAGATGGGGGGCATCCTCCCTGAGCCGGTTCCAGAGGCTCCCATCGTCGGGGAGGAACCACTCGAAGTATTGCATCATCACTCCGTTTGTTCGCATATATAAAGAGATTAAAGCATAAAGTGTCAGAAATGAGAGACCGGGAATCGGTATTCATGAACCAGGATCCCGTAATCAAGAATAGATACACAAAAATAAACACTTTGAGGATGCATATGTTTTTACGAAGGACGAAAAAAAGGGAGGGGGGTGTAGATAAATCATAAGATATTACTACTTTTGCAGTTGCAGCAGGTCGGTTTGTCGCTTCTTTCACGCAAAGGAGAGGAAAGTCCGGGCAACGCAGAGCACCATACTTCCTAACGGGAAGCTGTTCGTGAGGGCAGATCAGCGTAACAGAAAAGAACCGCCCCCGCCTCGGCAGGGGTAAGGGTGAAAAGGTGGGGTAAGAGCCCACCGGGTATCCTGGCAACAGGGTGTGCCGTACGCATTATGGGTTGCAAGGCCATGTATACCGGATAGGTAGGGTTGCTCGCCCGATGCCGGGGGGTAGGCCGCTAGAGGCGGGTGGTGACGCCCGTCCCCAGATAAATGACAGACGCCCCGTCTTGTGCGGGGTACAGAACCCGGCTTACAGACCGGCTGCTTTTTTATGTAACAATCCCGCGGATGGTAAGAAGAAGGAAGAAACGCGATTATGACGAGGAGGAGAAACCGGGCAGGCTGGAGCTGATGAAGATCCGGATAAAGGAGCTGCTGCATTTCCTTTCCTATGGTATATGGCGGCAGAATCCCGAGACACTATCCAACAAGAAGAATATCCTCTACAACATCATCAAAACGGTGATTCTCACCGTACGTAACGTGCAGGAGCTGGATATCGCTGCCAGTGCCCGCTCGCTTACCTACCGTACCCTGCTCTCCATCGTGCCGCTGCTGGCGGTGATCTTCGCCATTGCTCGTGGTTTTGGCATCGAGAACATCATGGAGAGCAGCATCTTCAGTTTCATGCTGGGTGAGAAACCCAATACCGAGGTGATGGCCACCGCACCTGATCTGGATACTGACAGCATGGCTGTCTTTTCTGAACGCCAGGGCGACACCATTGCGGTGGGTAGTGACGCAACGACCGATACTCTCACTCCCGGTACGACAGAGGAGGCTACCGCTGACGGACGTACGCGGGAGTTTCTGAACCTGCTGTTTGAGCTTATCGAGAAATCACTCGAGGAGGCACGTGGCGGGGGGGTCTTTGCAGGGATCGGTATATTGCTCTTCCTCTACACCATCATGAACCTCTTTGGTGACATAGAGAATAATTTCAACAAGATATGGCGTATCACGCGTGGCAGAAGCATCGCCCGAAAGGTAACCGACTATTCAGCGATGGTGCTGCTTATCCCTTTCTTCTTCGTGCTGGTAAACGCGCTCAACATCATCAGCTATCCACAGAACAACACGCTGAAGATCATCTATATCCTCTATCCCTTCATCCCCCGTTTGCTCAATATTGTGCCATTGGTGGTGATCATCCTTATCTTTACCGCTCTCTACAAGTTTCTGCCCAATACCAAGGTGAAGTTCCTCAATGCGCTGATTGCAGGGGCCCTGGCCGGTGCCGCCTTCCAGTTCTTCCAGATGATGTACCTCAGCGGACAGCTCTGGATCACCCGCTACAATGCCATCTATGGTACTTTTGCCGCCATCCCGCTGATGCTTCTCTGGCTGCAGATGTCCTGGTTCATCGTGTTGATCGGGGCCGAGATATCCTATGCTGCTCAGAATGTCCGCAATTTCTCGTTCGAGAAGGAGACACGCAATATCAGCCGTCGTTACCGCGATTTCTTCACCCTGATGATCACCTCCGCCATCGTACAACGTTTCGCCGATGAGAAGCTGCCGCTCACGGCCGAACAGCTGTCATTGCGCTGCAAGGTGCCGGCGCGCCTCACCAGCGACATCCTCGATGAACTGCTGGAGCTGCGAATCATCTCAACCACACCCTCACCGCATGATGAGCGGGTGACAGCCTATCAGCCGGCGACCGACATCAACCTGATCACCGTGAACGGGCTGATAAGCAAGCTGGACGAGAAGGGATCGGAAGACTTCATGATTGACATGGAAGGCGATTTCAGGGAGCACTGGGATGCCCTGGTCAGTTCCCGCATGAGTATGTATGACACCGAAGGAGACCAGTTGATCAAGGATCTCTGAACCTGATTTGTTATTTCTGTGCCAGGAAGCGGTAAGCGTCCGATTCAAACTTCTTGGTTTCCCGTCGTAGTTTCTCCGTATCACAACCGCACATCTTTTCCAGCAGTTGCCAAAAGCGCGGACTGTGGTTCATCTCCACCGTATGAGCCAGTTCATGTAACACCACGTAGTCGATCAGCCGCTCCGGCAGTAGCATCAGGAAAAGGGAGAAGTTGATGTCCCTGTGTGTGGAACAGCTTCCCCAGCGGCCGCGACTGCTGCCGATCTTCACGCTTCTGTAGGTGATGCCATGCTGTCTGGCAAAAAAAGCCGTCTTGGCCGGTAACACCCGCCTGGCTTCCAGCCTCAGTGCTCCATTGATTGCATCGCGAATGGCCTGTTGTCCCTCATCGCGTGAGAGATCCATCTTCTCGGGAACGAAGATGCGTAGCTCTCCCTCCTTGAGTGTGAGGCGGATATTTTTTAGATAGTGATCCCTTACCAACCGCGCCTCGAAGGTGAGTGAGCTGATCACGTCCTCTTCGTGGAACACAACAGGGGCCGGAGGTTTTATCCGTAACAAACGAGGTCTCAGCTCCTGCAGGAGGGAGGGGATCCGTCGAGGGTTGAAGTTGGTGGGGACAGTGAGCCGGATATGATCTTCCTTCCGCCGCGCGATGATATTTTTCGCCCGGCGGTTGGTGATTACCATGATCCTGCCCAACTCCCTGTCGTTTAGTTCCAACATCCTGCAAAAATAATGATTTATGCAGGAGAAAGAAAAATATCTATCTTTGCAGCGACAATTATGAACAAAAATGCCCCATGAGTATCATCAGCTCCCTGGAAAGTATAGGTCAATATGCACTCCTTTTAAAGCGGGTTTTGACTCTGCCTGACAGGTTCAATCAGTTCATGAAGGAATTTCTGAAGGGTGTCTATGCGCTGGGTGTCAATTCCATATGGATCGTGATCATCATCTCCTTCTTCATTGGGGCGGTGATCGTGCTGCAGATCGCACTCAACATCGACTCACCCATGCTGCCACGTTTCACAGTGGGTGTGGTTTCTCGTGAGATCATCCTGTTGGAGTTTTCCTCCACCATCATGTGCCTGATCCTCTCCGGAAAGGTGGGATCGAATATTGCTTCAGAGATCGGCTCCATGCGGATCACTGAGCAGGTGGATGCCCTGGAGATTATGGGGGTCAACTCGGCCAACTTCCTGATACTGCCAAAAATAGCCGCTTTCGTGGCTTTCATGCCGGTACTGGTAATATTTAGTATGTTCATGGGTCTCTTCGGCGGATATATCATCTGTATGGTGCTGGGCACCCCCTCGGTAGAGACCTATGTCTACGGAATCCAGGCTTTCTTCACTGAATCGTTTGTCTGGTATTCCATTTTGAAATCGATGCTTTTCGGCTTTATCATCGCCTCAGTATCTGCCTTTTTTGGCTACACAGCCCGCGGTGGTGCTCTTGAGGTGGGTGAAGCCAGCACCCGTTCGGTGGTGATCAACAGCATTCTGATACTGGCTACCGATCTGGTGTTCACGCAGCTGGCCATGGGATAATGGAGATGTGATATGATAGAGGTAAGGAATCTGGTAAAGGAGTTCGATGGGACGATGGTATTGAACAATATCGATGCCACCTTTCAAAAGGGAGTGGTCAATATCATCATCGGCAAGAGTGGATCCGGCAAGACGGTGATGCTCAAGTGTCTCGTGGGACTCACACCTCCCACCTCGGGGGAGATCCTCTACGACGGGAGTAACCTCACCACCATGCGCAGCGGCGAGGTACGACGTCTGCGGCGCGACATCGGTATGCTCTTTCAGGGAGCTGCGTTGTTCGACTCGCGTACGGTGTTGGAGAACGTGATGTTTCCACTCGAGATGTTCTCCCGAAAGAACCGACGCGAACGTCGCAAGCGGGCGGAGTTCTGCCTGGAGCGGGTGGACCTGCTGCATGCGGCTAACCTGCTCCCCTCTGAGATCAGCGGGGGGATGAAGAAGCGGGCAGCCATCGCCCGGGCCATCGTGCTCAACCCGAAGTACCTCTTCTGCGACGAGCCCAACTCGGGCCTCGACCCCAAGACGTCGCAGGTCATCGACGAGCTGATCAGCGATGTGACTACCGACTTCAATATCACCACCATCGTGGTGTCGCACGACATGAACTCGGTGATCAACATCGGCGACAACGTCATCTTCCTCAACGAGGGAATCAAAGAGTGGGAGGGGAGCAAGTCGCAGGTGATGGAAGCCGACAACGAGAAGCTGAACGACTTCGTGTTTGCCTCCGACCTGTTCCGCAAGATCAAGGAGGCGGAGGAGATCATCAGCGAGGAGGAAAAGGGGTGAGCCAAAGTAGTAAAGGAATAATGTGTTGAACAGTACAACGATAATTCGGGCGTGGTACCAAACAATTCGATGCCACTGGTTGTTATTCTGTGGCGACATTTCCCGCTCACCGGCATCAGGCCGGAAAAGATAATCTCAGGCGGCACGGCAGCAACTGAGCCGCTTTTTTTATTATAAAAACCATCAATAAAACAACCAATATGTTAGAAATAAAAAACCTGCATGCGATCGTTGAAGAAAAGGAGATTCTCAAGGGGGTCAACCTGGAGGTGAAACCCGGTGAGATCCATGCAGTGATGGGACCCAACGGTTCCGG
>DURL01000003.1 GCA_012837345.1 Bacteroidales bacterium | reverse complement strand
GTATAGATCTCGGAGGTCTCACCGGCCGTGGCCTGCAGGTTACGCAGGATCTCCACACCGGCGAATACTTTCTGTATGGTGTAGGGACTGAGCAGGTTGAAGTTGATGCAGTCCAGCTTGTCGGGATCCTTGCGTTTGTCTCTTTCGGGCCACTTCTTGGCATCGCGGATGGTACCCACACTGCGCAGGTTGACCCCCGGGGCGATGTAGGTGCTGTTGTCCTTCTCCACCAGGTAAGAGAAGGGTAGGTTGGAGGTGTCGGCATGCTGGTAGTGTCGTCCCAGGATGAGGGAGAAGGCTCCTACCTTGGCAGGCCACAGCACGTATGAGTTGCTGGTGGTCTTGGCACCTCTCTCCACGATACCCTGGTGGATGGGCCCCAGCTTGTACATGTGGTTGCTCTGGTTCGATCCTGAGCCGGCATTCATGAAGGAAAACATGCCGGCGATCAGGAGCGTCGACTTGTGGTGCGTCACCGTGTAGGGACCCGCAAAAAGGGCACAGGCCTCTCCGTTCTCCCCCTGGCAGTTGCTGAAGAAGAGCGAGTCGGAGGCGGAGTAGCCATGGTCGATGTGACAGGCCTGCCCGATAAAGCAGCGGGTGATGAAGGAGCCACCGTCTACCGTCGAGCCCGAGGAGATGATGAAATCTTCTGCGATCACGTTACGACCGATGTAGACCGGGTCATGTTCGTTGCTGTTGATGCTGCCGTTCTTCAGCTTCATCGCCCCGGTGATCATGGTGTGTGGACCGATTCGTACGTTCTTGATATAGCCAACGTTGACGATCATACAACTATTGCCGATGGTTCCCCGGTCGGAAGCATGCTTTTCGCAATAGTGGTCGATAATCGCTTTCATCCGTTCAATCAGCACCGGCCGATGGCGGTAGAGTGAGTAGATATAGGCAAAGTGAGCCGACAACTTGTCATTGATATGTACTTCCCGACCACCGGTTTCATTCAGTACGTTCACTTCAACACCATTGCCAAAGGATGTGAGGCCATCCACAAGGATCACATCCACGTTCTGGATAAAACAGTCGTCACCGATGGTGTAGTTGGCGATGTAGTTCTGCACGTTCTCGATCACCACGTTGTCACCTACCGTGCAGTTGTGAAGTACCGCATGGCTGATACCGGTATGCTTCTTCAAACCCCCGGCAAGGGTGAACACTTTTTCAAAGAGTCCCAGTTCAATCTTACCTGAGAACTGTGTATGCTTGATGTGTGCAGGAAGAAAACCGTCCTTCACTGTGACAGCATCCCAGTCGGTGCTTCTGCACCCGTTCTGTTCCAGTATCCGTATCTCCGTGTCGGTCAATGATCGGTAGGTATGCATAGGATGATGAGTGTTTGAGGAGGTGATAGTGTTGTATCAATAGAGAGTGGCTGATGATGAAGAGTGAAAAGCGAGACCCCTCAATAGGAATCCCGCTTTGATTGTCTGTTTACTTGCTTTTCAGTGCTTCGAAGACCAGCTTTTCAAGCTCCTCGGCCAGCTCGGGGTTGTCTCGTACGGCCAACTTGGCAGCATCACGTCCCTGTCCCAGCTTGGTGTCGTTGTAGCTGTACCAGGAGCCGCTCTTCTTGATGATGTTGAGCTCCGACCCCAGGTCGATGATCTCGCCGGTGCGGGAGATTCCCTCGCCATACATGATGTCAAACTCCGCCTTGCGGAAGGGTGGTGCCACCTTGTTCTTCACCACCCTGACACGGGTGGGGCGTCCGATCTGCTCGTCACCATCTTTGATTGGCGATCCGTTACCACGGATATCGAGACGGACAGATGCGTAAAACTTGAGGGCATTCCCGCCGGTAGTGGTCTCCGGGTTGCCGAACATCACGCCGATCTTCTCACGCAGCTGGTTGATGAAGATACAGGTGGTGTTGGTTTTGCTGATGGCTGAGGTGAGCTTGCGCAGCGCTTGCGACATCAGTCTTGCCTGTAGTCCCACGTTCGAGTCGCCCATATCCCCTTCAATCTCTTTCTTAGGGGTGAGTGCCGCCACCGAGTCGATCACAATGATATCGACGGCTGATGAGCGGATAAGCTGCTCGGCAATCTCAAGAGCCTCCTCCCCACTGCCGGGTTGCGAGATTAGCAGCTCGTCGGTATTGACCCCGAGCTTCTCTGCATAAAAACGGTCGAAGGCATGCTCCGCATCGATGAAAGCTGCTACTCCTCCCGCCTTCTGTGCTTCGGCGATGGCATGAATGGCCAGCGTGGTCTTACCCGACGATTCCGGTCCGTAGATCTCTATCACCCTGCCACGTGGGTATCCACCCACGCCCAAAGCGACGTTCAAACCGATAGAGCCGGAGGAGATGACCGGCACCTCTTCAACCTTCTCATCGCCCATCATCATGATCGATCCCTTGCCGTAAGTCTTCTCTATCTTGTCCATTGCTGCCCGCAGTGCTTTCAGCTTCTCACTGTTCTTGTTCTCTTTTTCCTGTTCCATAATGTTATTGGTTTGTTTCTTTTAAGTCTGATACCCCGGTGCCGATCACTTTTGCAACCAGCCTGGCACAGAGGATGACGTGGGGAGTAAAAACCCGATTTAAATTGCTATCTGCTGCCCAGGATCTGTACAGCATGGTTCTTCGTATCCACTTCGCGTCCCGCCAGCACATGGGTGATCACACCCTGCTCGTCTGTCAGGAAAGTGGTTCGCACCGTTCCCATATATCTTTTACCCATCATGGTCTTCTCTTGCCACACGCCGAAGAGTTGCACCAACCGTTTTTCGGTATCGGCAATCAGCGGGAAGGGCAATGTATGTTTGTTGACAAACTTCTGATGGGATGCTTCGCTGTCCACGCTGACCCCCAGAACCTCGTAACCCGCCTGTTGCAGGTCACTGTACCCGTCGCGCAGACTACAAGCCTGGGCAGTGCACCCGGGGGTGTTGTCTTTTGGGTAGAAGTAGATGGCCAGCTTCCTGCCGGCGTAACGACTTGCTTTCACCGGATCACCCTGCTGATCGGTTCCAAGTTCTTCCGGTATCCTGTCTCCAATGTGTAATGCCATTGATTTTTATGAATTGCGTTTCGTTCTCAAAGATATAAAAAAAAGTTCAGATGAAACGAAAGGATGAACCGTGCTTTTTTTACGCCAACTGATAAACCCCACCCGGCAGCGCTTTCACCACATTTTTTACTTCCAGCTCCAGCAGGGTAAGGAACAGTTCAGTGACGGGGATGTTCAACTCCACGGAGAGGTTGTTGACCTGCATCGACTCCTGCCGGCTCAGTAGTTGGCATATCTGCTCCTCCTCGGCCGTCAGCTCCGTGAACAACTCTTTCTGTGTCGCTTTGTTCACCTCCGGTTGCTTCTCCCATCCCATGTGGGCGAGGAACTGTTCGCTGCTGTGCAACAACACCGCCTGGTTGTCCGCGATGAGACGGTTGCAGCCGGATGACATTGGGTCCCTCACCCGTCCCGGCAGGGCAAACACCTCACGGAAGTATGAGTTGGCAATGTCGGCGGTGGTGAGCGATCCTCCTTTCACACCTGATTCAATTACCACCACCGCGTCGGCCATGCCGGCCACGATGCGGTTGCGCTTCACGAAGTTATGCTTGTCGGGGTTGGTCTCGCTGGGGAACTCGGTGAGCAGCGCTCCCGCTTTCAGCATCTCCACAGCCGTCTGACGATGCAGCGAGGGGTAGATGCGGTCCAGACCGTGAGCCAGCACTGCCACCGTAGAGAGGCCCTCTTTGAGTGCGGAGCGATGGGCACAGATATCGATGCCGTAGGCCAGTCCGCTGACTATCAGTATGTCGGGGTCGCTTTCCGACAGCTCGCGGATGAATGTCTCACAGAACTGTGTTCCCTGGCGGGTGGCATTGCGGGTACCCACCACGCTGACCACCTTGCTGCGGTTCAGGTCACTCACCCCCCTGCTGTAGAGCAGTACCGGTGCATCGATACATTGCGTAAGCCGCTGCGGGTAGGCGGGATCGGTGAAAAAGAGGGTCTGCAGGTTGTTTTTTGTGATAAAGGCAAGCTCCTTCTCTGCCCGTCGGAGCACCTCCGGGTTGCGGATCTCATCGATCACTTTTTCCGGTAGCCGGGGAATAGCTTTAAGCCGTTGCCTGCTCTCCCGGAAGATCGCCTCCTCATCGCCCACGATCTCCATCAGGTTGCGGGCATGCATCACCCCCACACCTTTGATCAGCGTGAGTGCGATCCGGTAGAGAGTCTTGTTTTTCATTTTTTGCGGTCAGCCGACAGCTGTCAGCAGTCAGCTTTTTTTGTGATAGATTTTTTCGGGGCAGGGGTTGGGTTGATGCATTCAGCATTCACCATTTAGCATTCAGCTAATCGCTAAAATCAACCCCAATCAGATGTACTGCCTGAAAGCCTGGTCGAACCGTTCCGGCTGCGACAGCGTGCCGTTCACCAGGTTGACCACCTCGATCTTCGCCTTGGCGCAGACGAATCCATCCTTTTCGCGGATGATCTCCTGGTGGAAGATGTACTTCACACCAATCCGCTCCAGCCGGGTGACGGTGCAGCGGAAGAGATCCATCCCGATAAGGGGTGCCTTGTAGCGAATCTCCACACGGGAGACCACTGCATCAATCCCCTGCAGGTGCAGCTCATGAAAGTTGAGCCCCACCTTTTCCAGAAACTCATGTCTCGTCACTTCGAAATAGTGCTGATAGTTGGCATTGTTTACATGCCCCTGCGTATCGCATTCATAATCACGCACTTTCAGCGTTTGCTCAAATATCGGTTGTGCCACAGTCACTCATTTAAGATCTTACTTTCTCTCTTTCAACCACTCTCTAGCGTTGACGAATGCCTCCATCCAGGGGGTCACCTCATGCTTGCGGAAAGCGAAGGGGTAGAAGGCATTCTGCCAGGGGAAGATGGTGCGCTCCAGGTGAGGCATCATCGCCAGGTGACGGCCGTCAGCAGAGCAGACAGCCGCAGTAGCATGATCGGAGCCATTGGGGTTGCCGGGATACTCGTCGTAGACATACTTCGCTGCTATGTTGTAAGCCGATTCAGACTCAGGCAGCACAAATCGCCCTTCGCCGTGAGCCACCCAGATACCCATCCTGGTGCCGGTGAGCGAGCGGAACAGCACCGATTCGTTCTGTGGAATCTCCACGCTCACAAAAGCGGACTCGAACTTGTGCGACAGGTTATGCGCCATCTTCGGATGGCTGTCGCCCATCTCGGGGTAGAGCAGCCCCAGCTCCATCATCAGCTGGCAGCCGTTGCAAATGCCGAGGCTGAGCGTATCCTCACGGGCGTAGAAGTGGGTGAGCGCTGCTTTGGCCTGCTCGTTGTAACGGAAGCCGCCTGCCCACCCCTTGGCGGAGCCCAGCACATCAGAGTTGGAGAAGCCGCCGCAGAAAACGGCGAACTGTACCTCTTCGAGCGTCTCGCGTCCCGAGGTGAGGTCGGTCATGTGTACATCCTTCACGTCGAAGCCTGCCAGGTGGAGAGCGTAGGCCATCTCCCGTTCGCCGTTGGTGCCCTTATCGCGGATGATCGCCGCGGTGAGGCCGCTGCGTTCCTTCCGGTCGGGAGCAAGAGCCAGGTCTTCCATCTTCCCGGTGAAGGAGGGGTTGAAGCTAAACTGCAACGGTTGCTGTTTGTAGTTGGCGAAGCGGTCGGCGGCACATTTCTCGCCGCTCTGCTTGCGGTCAAGCAGGTAGGAGCTCCTGTACCAGATGTCACGCAGCTGGTCGATGTCGAACTCCTGTCGGAACTCCTCTTTGGCGATCACCAGCTTGCGCTCTTCGGTGGGACGTGCCACGATGGCAAATCCCACGCCGTAATCTTCCAGTATCTTCTCCACCAGGCGGTGGTGTTTCACCTGGATCACCACCCCCGGGTTTTCCGAGAAGAGGATCTTGATCAGGTCAGCATGGCGGATCTTGTCGAGGTGCGCTTCAATGCCCCCCTGCGGGTTGGCGAAGCACATCTCCAGCAACGTGGTGACCAGTCCGCCGGCGGAGATGTCGTGACCCGCCAGGATAAGGCCACGGCTGGTGAGTTCCTGCACGGCGGCGAAGGCATTTTTAAAATATTCGCTGTCGTTCACTGTGGGCACCTCGTCGCCCACCCTGCCCATGGTCTGGGCGAAGGCGGAACCGCCCAGCTTAAAGGTGTCGAACGAGAAGTCGATGTAGTAGAGGTAGGTGCCTTTGATGTAAGCCAGCACCGGGCTGACGATCCGACGGATGTTTTTCACCTCGGCAGCAGCCGAGATGATCACCGTGCCGGGGGAGTAGACCTTTTCGTCGCCATACTTTTGTGTCATGGAGAGGGAGTCCTTGCCGGTGGGGATGTTGATGCCCAGCTCAGAGGCGAAGTCGGAGCAGGCTTCCACCGCCTTGTAGAGACGGGCATCCTCACCCCGATTACGGCAGGGCCACATCCAGTTGGCGCTCAGTGAGACGCTCTGGAGACCTTCGCTGAGGGGTGCGAACACCATGTTGGTGAGTGCTTCGGAGACCGCCAGCACCGATCCTGCCGCCGGGTCAATCATCGCTGCCTGGGGGGCATGACCGATGGAGGTAGCCATCCCGGCATATCCCCGGTAGTCGAGGGCGATGGCACCACAGTCGCTCAGCGGTAGCTGTATCTCTCCCTGGCACTGCTGACGGGCGATCTTGCCGGTCACGGAGCGGTCCACCTTGTTGGTGAGCCAGTCCTTACAGGCCACGGCTTCCAGCTTCAGTACGTTTTCAATGTAGGTGCCAAGCTCAGTTGTGTTGTATTCGGGAGCCTCGAACGACTCTTCCAGGGTGCTGTCCTCCATCACGGTGACCGGTGGCTTGCCGAAGAAATCGGCCAGCTCCATATCGATGGGGTTGGCTTCTCCCTCCTTGCGGAAGGTGAAGCGCATGTCGTCGGTGGTCTCACCCACCACGTACATCGGTGCACGCTCACGGGCAGCAATCCGTTCGATCCGCTCAATTTCCTGTTGTTCCACCAGCAGACCCATCCGTTCCTGGCTCTCATTGCCGATGATCTCTTTGGCCGAGAGGGTTTTGTCACCCACCGGCAGCTTGTCGATCTCGATCACCCCGCCGGTCTGTTCCACCAGCTCGGAGAGGCAGTTGAGGTGTCCCCCTGCGCCATGGTCGTGGATGGAGACGATGGGGTTCTCGTCCGACTCGGCGAGGGTACGGATCACGTTGGCCACCCTTTTCTGCATCTCCGGGTTGGCGCGTTGCACCGCGTTGAGCTCGATGCCGGAGGAGTACTCGCCGGTGTTGACCGATGAGACAGCCCCGCCGCCCATACCGATGCGGTAGTTGTCACCTCCCAGCACCACCACCTTCTCGCCGCTCTTCGGGTCGCCTTTCTTCGCATCGCGGCTGTTGGCGTAACCCACGCCACCGGCGAGCATGATCACCTTGTCATAGCCGTACTGCTTCCGGTTTTCGGTATGCTCGAAGGTGAGCAGGGAGCCGCAGATGAGTGGTTGGCCGAACTTGTTGCCGAAGTCGGAAGCACCGTTGGAGGCCTTGATCAGGATCTGCTCAGGTGTCTGGTAGAGCCAGGCACGGGGAGGCATGACCTGCTCCCAGGGACGACCCTCCTCCAGGCGGGGGTAGGAGGTCATGTAGACAGCAGTCCCCGCTACGGGCAGTGAGCCCTTGCCGCCGGCAAGGCGGTCGCGTATCTCCCCGCCGGTGCCGGTGGAGGCGCCGTTGAAGGGCTCCACGGTGGTGGGGAAGTTATGTGTTTCAGCTTTTAGCGAGAGCACGCTCTCTACTTCACGGGTCTCGAAGAAGTCGGGCTTGTCGCCGCTGGCCGGGGCAAACTGTTCGATCTGCGGTCCCCGGATGAAGGCCACGTTGTCCTTGTAGGCCGATATCAGGCTGTTGGGGTTGATGTTCGATGTCTTCTTGATCAGCTGGAAGAGTGATAGCTCTTTCTCCTCACCGTCGATGATGAAACGGCCATTAAAGATCTTATGACGACAGTGCTCCGAGTTGACCTGTGAGAAGCCGAACACCTCGCTGTCGGTCAGTTGCCGTCCCATCTTACTGCTCACCTCGTTCAGGTAGTTGATCTCATCGTCGCTCAGCGCCAACCCTTCGGCATTGTTGTAGGCCGCAATGTCATCGATGTAGAGGATCGCCTCCGGCTGACGGCCGATGGTGAAGAGCGCCTGGTCCAGCTGCTCATACCTGCGCTGCAGCATCGGGTCGTAGTCGAACGCGCTGCTTGCTGTCAGGGGGGTATACTCCTCCATGCGGGTGATCCCTCCAATGCCCATGTTCTGCGTGATTTCCACGGCGCAGGTGCTCCAGGGGGTGATCATCTCGCGACGTGGTCCGATAAAGGGGGTATCGAGGGATGCAGATGTGAGCATCTCAGCCTCGCCGAAGAGCCAGCAGAGCTTTTCAACTGTCTCAGGGGTTAAGACCTCAGCCGATTCCACGGCGATCACACTCTGAGAGGGGGTTCTGAAAAATGAAATCATGTCTCTTGTTTTTGTTGGGTTCAGCGGGAGGATTCCACAGGGCTGAACGGAGAGACAAAGTTAAACAACTTTGGTGAAAAGAGGCGTAATTGGAGGGTGAAAAGTGGCGCTTCGGTTTTGTGCTGAACTTTAACCGCCGTATCTTTACAGCGGAACTGGTGTTTCCCCAAAGAATAGGATTGTAAGATGCTTGAAACCATTGCCAAGGGTTTTCTCATCGGGTTCATGGTCTCCTCGCCCATGGGACCGATCAACATGCTGACCATCCAGCGGACGCTCAGCAGGGGACGACGTCACGGATTCCTCACCGGCATGGGGGCCATGCTGTCGGACATCACCTATGCACTGCTCACCATGACAGCCATGGGTTTTGTCTCCCGCTTTCTGGAGCGTTATGAGACTTTTCTTCAGCCTTTTGGCGGTCTGGTGCTGATCCTCTTCGGCTGGTTTGTCTTCCGCAGCAATCCCCTGAAAGGGTGGAGCCCTGCAATTGTCCCCGATGAGGATCGCCTGCTCCGTGATTTCATCTCCTCCTTCCTGCTCACCTTCTCCAATGCGACCATCATCCTGGTCTTTATGGGGCTCTACACCCGCTTCTCCTTTAACCCGCTGGCAGAGGGAACGGAATATCTCATTGTCGGGATCAGCGCCTTTGTACTGGCCGCTTTTAGCTGGTGGTTCCTGCTCACACTCTTCATTGCTCGCCTGCGCAAACGGTTTAACCGGAGAGGGCTGATCCTGCTCAACCGTACGGTGGGCACCCTCTTCATGGTGATCGGTGCAGGGGGTATCCTGATTACCCTCTTCCCGGGACTTTTTTAACCCTGTTTGCCAATTTCAATCACCTCCAGGTCGCGGATATCCCCCTCATCCAGCACGAAGCGGAGCAGCGTACGCACCCGGTGGAAGCCATACTTGCCTGCCGCCCCCGGGTTCATATGAAGGCAATCCAGCTTCTTGTCATAGAGTACCTTCAGGATATGCGAATGGCCGGCGATGAAGAGTTTTGGGGGACGGGCCAGGAGCTGTGCACGGATGGAGGGATCGTAGCGGCCCGGGTAGCCGCCGATATGGGTCATCAGCACCTCCACCTGCTCCAGGGTGAAGCGCAGCGTCTGCGGGTAGGTGATGCGGGTCTTGTAGTCGTCGATATTGCCGTAGACGGCGCGGAAAGGCTTCATAGCCTCAAAGCGAGTGGCCAGCTCCAGCGTGCCGATGTCACCCGCATGCCATATCTCGTCGCACGTTTCGAAATAGGTCTCAAACTTGTCGTCCCAGTAGCCGTGGGTGTCGGAGAGCAACCCTATTCTCTTCATCGTTTCTTCTTTGATGCTGCCTCAATTACAAAAATCAACACAAAACCAACTACCAGGAAAAGGATGGCTCCCCATAACAAGGATTCATTTCCCGTGAGGTTCTCATAGGTGGTGGGCAATATATTCTTTTCAGCCAGCGGTCTCACCTCTCCATGTCGGTCGATAAACGATTCGGTGACCTCCTTCCAGGGCCAGATCTTGTTGAGGGAGCCGACCATGAAGCCGGCCAGCAGCGCGATGGTGAGGGTATGAAATTTCTTCAGCAGCCAGGAGAGGACGTTGGAAAAGCCGATGATGCCGATAGCTGCACCGGCTACAAAAACGAGCAACACCGGAATATTCAGATCCCCTACGGCACCCAGGATAAACTGGTACATGCCGAGCAGTACCAGGATAAAGCTACCTGAGATGCCCGGCAGGATCATGGCACAGATGGCAATCATACCCGAAAAGAAGATATAAAACCAGGTGGTGTTGGCTTCAGCCGGTGAGATCACTGTAATAAAATAGGCGATCACAATGCCGGCAATGCCTGCTATCACCGCACCGGCGTTCCACGCTTTGATGGTGCGTGCCACATAAATGGCAGATGCAACGATAAGTCCGAAAAAGAAGGACCACACCAGGATGGGATAGTGATGTAGCAGAAAGGTCAGCCCCTTGGCCAGCGAGAAGATGCTGATGGCGATACCCAATAAAACACTCAGCAGAAAACTACCGTTGATGGCTTTCCAAAAGGCGGCAGGTCTCCCCGAGAGGAGAAGTTTCAAGGCTTTGAGGTTGATCGACTTGATGGAAAAGATGAGTTCCTCATAGATCCCGGTGATCAGGGCTATCGTCCCGCCCGAGACACCCGGAACCACATCGGCTGCTCCCATTGCCATCCCTTTAAGCGTCAACAGCAGGTAATCACGTATGTTCTTTGTCATTCTATTGGCTGTTTTTTTTCTAAGAATGCACAAACTTACAACATTTGTTCTTTTGTTAGAACCATTTCTACAAAAATGGGGATGAATTGGTAATTTTCAGGCAAAAGATGATTTATTCGAACAAACTTCCTATTTTTGAGGTTTAATCTTATCAGCACTGTCGGATTCAATGGATAATAACAGTTACACCTATTTCAAACGCGATATCAGCTGGCTCTCTTTCAATTACCGGGTGCTCCTGGAGGCGAAAGATGAGCGGTTGCCCATCTATGAGCGGATCAAGTTCCTCTCTATCTACTCCTCCAACCTGGAAGAGTTCTACAAGATCCGTGTGTCGGGTTATCATAGCTCCCTGCTGGAGAGCATCAAGCGCGATGAGTCGGTGGAAGAGGCGTTGCAGACCATCATCCAGATCAACCGTGAGGTGACAGCTCATGAAAAGGAGTATTACGCCATCTTCAACGAGATGATCCTCCCGGAACTGCGCCGCAATGGCATCATCCTCTACCAGACCGACGAGGTGGAGCCCTTTCATCGGGCGTTCGTGGAGAAGTACTTCAATGAGGAGGTGTTCCCCTACCTGCAGCCGATGATCATCATGAAAGATGACATCCACTCCTTCATCCTCGACGGACGTATCTACCAGGTGGTGAGCCTGCGGAAAAAGAAGAAGAAGGGAACCAACGGCACCTCCTATACCTATGCCATCATGAAGATCCCCTACACCAAGGTGCCACGGTTTGTGGAGCTGCCCTCCTTTGGGGGCAATCACTACATCATCTTCATCGACGACCTGATCAAGGCGAACATGCAGAGTGTCTTTCCCGGTTATGAGATCGTGGATTGCTACAGCGTCAAGATCTCGCGCGATGCCGATTTCTCGCTCGAGAACGAAGATCAGAAGGATATTGCCGAACGGATCCTGCGGAAGGTACGCAAACGTAAGATCGGGGCGGTGACCCGCTTTCAGTACGACAAGGATATGCCCGACTACTTCCTGAAGTATCTCTGTGAGGCATATGAGATAGAGGAGGAGGAGCTGCTCCCCTCGGGCCGTTACCTCAACCTGGCCGACCTGATGAAATTGCCCAACCCGGTGGGAGAGAGCCTCCGCCAGCCGTTGCCACAGCCGCTACGGGTGCCGGAGCTGGAAGCCAACAGCTCCATCCTGCGGGTGCTGCGCCGCCAGGATCTGCTGCTCCATTTCCCCTACCAGTCGTTCGACTACCTGCTGCGCTTCCTGCTGCAGGCTGCTTTCGACCCCAAGGTGTTGGAGATCAAGGTGACCCAATACCGTGTGGCGGAGAACTCGGCGGTGATCAACAGCCTGATCAGTGCAGCCAAGAACGGTAAGAAGGTGACCGTCTTCGTAGAGCTGAAAGCCCGTTTCGATGAGGAGAACAACTACATCTCTTCCGAGCTGATGCAGCAGGCCGGCGTCAAGATCATCTACAGCCTGCCGGGACTGAAGGTGCATGCCAAGCTGGCCTATGTGCGCAAGAGGAGCAACGATCCCGATGATCCTGTCAAGGGGTATGCCTACCTGGGTACCGGCAACTTCAACGAGAAGACTGCCCGCATCTATTCCGACAAGGGGTTGCTCACCTCCAACAGGGAGATCATCCATGACATCGACGAGGTGTTCCGCGTGCTGGAGGGGAAGCCCTACATGCATGACTTCAGGCATCTGCTGGTGACCCAATTCAACATGCTGCCCGCCATCCATCAGTTGATAGAACAGGAGATCACGCAGGTGGAGCAGGGGAGAGAGGGATACATCATTCTAAAGATGAACAGCCTGGAGGATAAGGAGATGATCAACGCCCTCTATCGTGCCAGTGAGGCGGGGGTGACGATCGACCTGATCATCCGCGGCATCTGCTGCCTGGTACCCAACCAACCCTACAGCAGGAATATACGGGTGACGCGCATCGTGGATGCCTACCTGGAGCATGCCCGGGTATGGTACTTCCTGAACGGTGGCAAGGAGACCATCTACCTCACCTCTGCCGACTGGATGGCGCGCAACCTGCAGCGCCGCATAGAGGTGGCCTTCCCGGTATATGCCGAGCCGCTGAAGCGGCAGATCATCGATATCCTGAAGATCCAGCTTGAAGATAACCAGAGCGCCGTATGGGTGGATGAGAACCTTGAAAACGTTTACAAACATAACGATATGCCTCCTGTGCGTGCGCAACAGGCGATCTACGACTACCTGAAGAAGTGGATCGGGCAGTAGTTGTAATGTTCAAATTGTTTTCTTCGAATTCATTGACCTATTTTTCAAAAAACGAGATTGCACCCATATCAGTCTTAATTTATCAGTCGGGACAGCTATCAGCCAGCTGTTCGGCAGCTTTCAATAACGTGACAGCTTCAGGTTGTGGGTTTGAGCAAGAGGCCAGTGCCAGCCCAATGATGATCATCCACACCGGGAGGTGAGAATTGCGCGCAGCTTTCATTCGATTGTTATTTGGCGCTAAATTAGTTGAAAATGCGGATTTGACAAATAATATGCCGAAGCATCATCTGGTGGAATATCAAAAGAAATCGCCGTTCCACATCTTTGAAAGGAATTGTGTGGCAGGATAGATATCCACATTGTTTGTCCGTCGTGGATATTTATCCAATGAAACGATGATGAGCCGGGCGTCGGGAAATTCCTCCGAGAATGCTTTTAATCCTTTCGTATGATGTGATTGTACTTCGGTGGAAGATTTAACTTCAATGGCAAAATCGGCATTGCCAATGATGGCATCTACTTCGTAACCCGATGTGGTACGCCAATACGCCAAACTTAACAACGGCCTGAAATACCCGATGTAGGCAATGATTTCCTGTAAGATAAAGTGTTCGAAAGCGTGCCCAAATTCCGGTGACCCCGGATTTAGCACAGTTCTTTGGAGCAGGAAATTGGCGATACCCACATCGGAATAATAAAACCTGGGTGACTGGATCACCCTGCGTTTTACTTTTTGGGTAAATGCCGGAATCATGTATCCGATGAGTGTCTCTTCAAGAATGGAGAAATATTCCTTCACAGTCGGAGCACTGATGCCGCATTCCGTGGCAATGTTGTTGTAATTTACAATTTTCGTGAATATTAGCATTTAACCTTACTAAGATATGCATTTCTCATGAATATCTAAAGATGTACTTTGATATATCATGAAAATCTAAAGTTACGCTTTGTTCTATCATGCAAAACGAACGTGCAGGTTTATGGATGCATGAAACGAGCATAGCACAACAAAAAACCCGTGCCGGCAATCCGACACGGGTTTAAAAAAAAGTTATTTAAAAGCTATTATTCTTCAACAGCGGCTTCCTGGAACAGGTTGTTGCGCTTGCTGGCATTCAGCTTCTCAAAGTCCTCCCGTGAACCGACAATCAGCTTCTCAAACTCACGCTGTCCGGTACCGGCAGGGATGAGGTGACCTACGATCACGTTCTCCTTGAGCCCTTCCAGTGTGTCGGTCTTGCCGTTGATGGCGGCGTCGTTCAGCACCTTGGTGGTCTCCTGGAATGAGGCGGCCGACATGAAGCTGGTGGTCTGCAGCGCGGCACGGGTGATACCCTGCAGCACCTGGTTGGCAGTGGCCGGCACGGCATCGCGTGCCTCCACCGGTTTCAGGTCGCGTCGTTTCAGCGAGCTGTTCTCGTCGCGCAACTTACGCACGGTGACGATCTGTCCCGGCTCGAAGATCTGGGAGTCGCCGGCATCGACGATCACCTTCTTGCCCCAGATGCGGTCGTTCTCTTCCATCATCTCATGCTTGTCGACCAGCTGCTGCTCGAGGAAGCGGGTATCTCCCGGATCCACCACTTCCACCTTGCGCATCATCTGACGCACGATCACCTCAAAGTGCTTGTCGTTGATCTTCACGCCCTGCAGACGGTATACATCCTGCACTTCGTTCACGATGTACTCCTGCACGGCTGTCGGCCCCATGATCGCGAGGATGTCGGCCGGTGTCGTGGCGCCGTCGGAGAGGGGCATACCGGCACGGATATAGTCGTTCTCCTGTACCAGGATCTGCTTGGAGAGAGGTACCATGTATTTCTTCTGTTCACCTGTCTTGGAGGTAACGGAGATCTCCTGATTGCCTCGTTTGATCTTGCCGAATGATACCTCGCCGTCGATCTCGGAAACCACCGCCGGGTTGGAGGGGTTACGGGCTTCGAACAGCTCGGTGACGCGTGGCAGACCCCCGGTGATGTCACCTGCCTTGCCTACGGCACGGGGGATCTTCACCAGTACATCACCCGCCTTGATCTCGTCGTTCTCATTCTTCACGATGTGCGAGCCGAGGGGCAGGGTATAGGTACGGAGGATGTCATCGTTCTCATTCACTATATGGGCAGAGGGAGCACGTGTCTTGTCGCGTGATTCGATGATCACCTTCTCCTTCAGGCCGGTCTGCTCATCCGATTCCACCTTGTAGGTCATGTTCTCGGTGAAGTTCTCGAAGCGGATCTTACCCGTTGCTTCCGAGACGATCACAGCATTGAACGGGTCCCACTCGCAGATCAGATCGCCCTTCTGTATCTTGTCACCTTCACCGAAGAATAGCTTCGAGCCATAGGGGATGTTGTGTGACAGCAGCACGATCTTGGTGTTGGGATCCACGATACGCATATCAACCAGACGGCTCACCACCACCTTGTAGCTCTTGCCTTCAGTGTCGGTGCTCTCCACGAAGCGGAGCTCGTCGAACTCCAGAATACCATCGTACTTGGTGACGATACTGTTCTCTGTTGCGATGTTGGAGGCGATACCTCCCACGTGGAAGGTACGCAGTGTGAGCTGTGTACCCGGCTCACCGATGGATTGGGCGGCGATGACACCCACTGCTTCGCCCTTCTGTACCATCCGGCCGGTGGCCAGGTTGCGGCCATAGCACTTGGCACATACACCCTGGTGTGACTCACAGGTGAGTACGGAACGGATCTCGACCCGTTCGATGGGTGACTCGTCAATTTTCCTGGCGATATCCTCGGTGATCTCATCACCCGCATTCACCAATA
The DNA here is from genome assembly GCA_012837345.1 of Bacteroidales bacterium. Classification (GTDB taxonomy): domain Bacteria; phylum Bacteroidota; class Bacteroidia; order Bacteroidales; family Dysgonomonadaceae; genus Proteiniphilum. Next base: position 64,352 of record DURL01000003.1, on the reverse strand, counting down.
CCTCACCGGTGTTGGGGTGTTGCACGTCGTGTACCGACACGCGGCCCAGGATGCGCTCGTAGAGAGAGGCGATCACCTCGTCATTGTTCTTGATGGCGGTGGCTGCCAGACCACGGAGCGTACCGCAGTCCTCCTCGTTGATGATCACATCCTGTGATACATCGACCAGACGACGGGTGAGGTACCCGGCATCGGCGGTCTTGAGGGCGGTATCGGCCAGACCCTTACGGGCACCATGGGTGGAGATGAAGTACTCGAGTACCGAGAGGCCCTCCTTGAAGTTGGCAAGAATCGGGTTCTCGATGATCTGCGCTCCTTCGGCACCACTCTTCTGCGGCTTGGCCATCAGTCCACGCATACCGGAGAGCTGACGGATCTGTTCACGTGATCCACGGGCTCCTGAATCGAGCATCATGTATACCGAGTTAAATCCCTGGTCATCTTCTGCCAGCTGCTTCATCAGGATGTTGGAGAGCTTGGAGTTGATGTGGGTCCAGGTGTCAATGATCTGGTTGTAACGCTCGTTGTAGGTGATGAAACCCATCTTCCAGTTCTCCACGATCTCCTCCACTTCGGCATATCCATCCTGGATCAGCTTCTCCTTTTCCTCGGGGATGATCACATCCTCCAGGTTGAAGGAGAGGCCTCCCTTGAAGGCAGCAGTATACCCCAGGTCCTTGATGTCGTCGAGGTACTGTGCCGTGCGGGCCACGCCGCAGGTCTTGATCACCTTGCCGATGATGTCACGCAGTGATTTCTTTGAGAGCAGCTCATTGATGTACCCCACCTCTTTCGGGATCGCCTCGTTGGCGATCACACGGCCCACGGTGGTCTCGTGCATCTTGCGTATGGGATCACCGTTCTCGTCGATGTCATCGACGATCACGTTGATCAGTGCGTGTAATTGCACCTTTTTCTCGTTATAGGCGATGATCGCTTCCTCCTCACCGTAGAAAGTCATTCCTTCACCCTTTGCTCCCGGACGGATCTTGGTGATGTAATAGAGTCCGAGCACCATGTCCTGAGAAGGTACGGTGATAGGGGCACCATTTGCAGGGTTGAGGATGTTGTGTGATGCGAGCATCAGCAGCTGTGCTTCCAGGATCGCTTCATTGCCCAGCGGGAGGTGGACAGCCATCTGGTCCCCGTCGAAGTCGGCATTGAAAGCCGTACAGGCAAGCGGGTGCAGCTGGATGGCCTTCCCTTCAATCAGTTTAGGCTGGAACGCCTGGATACCGAGGCGGTGGAGGGTAGGGGCTCTGTTGAGCATCACCGGGTGTCCCTTCATCACATGTTCGAGGATGTCATACACCACCGGTTCCTTACGGTCTACAATCTTCTTGGCCGATTTCACCGTTTTCACGATGCCTCTTTCAATCAGCTTGCGGATGATAAACGGTTTATAGAGTTCGGCTGCCATATCCTTGGGCAGACCGCATTCGTGCATCTTGAGCTCCGGACCCACCACGATCACCGAGCGGGCGGAGTAATCGACACGCTTACCGAGCAGGTTCTGACGGAAGCGGCCCTGTTTTCCCTTCAGGCTGTCGGAGAGTGATTTGAGGGGACGGTTCGACTCGGTTTTGATTGCGCTCGACTTGCGGGAGTTGTCGAACAGCGAGTCCACAGCCTCCTGGAGCATACGCTTTTCGTTGCGCAGGATCACATCGGGAGCCTTGATGTCAATCAGTCGTTTCAGTCGGTTGTTGCGGATGATCACCCTGCGGTAGAGGTCATTCAGGTCGGAGGTGGCGAAACGGCCGCCATCGAGCGGCACCAGCGGCCGCAAATCGGGCGGGATCACCGGGATCACCTTCATGATCATCCACTCCGGCTTGTTGATATTCTTCGAGCCACGGAATGCCTCCACCACCTGCAGTTGTTTCAACGCTTCGTTTTTACGCTGTTGCGAGGTGTCGGTGTTGGCGCGGTGACGCAGCTGGTTGGCCAGCTTGTCGAGGTTAAGCCGCTCCAGCAGGTCGAGGATAGCCTCGGCACCCATCTTGGCGATGAACTTGTTGGGATCACTCTCTTCCAGCAGCTGGTTCTCACGCGGGAGGGTCTCCAGCAGATCGAGGTACTCTTCTTCGGTGAGCAGATCTCTCTCGCTCACCTTCTCTTCCAGTGCACCTGCCTGGATCACCACATAGCGCTCATAATAGATGATGGAGTCGAGCTTCTTGGTAGGGATGCCCAACAGATACCCAATTTTATTGGGCAGTGAGCGGAAGTACCAGATGTGAGCCACGGGCACCACCAGGTGGATGTGGCCGGTACGCTCGCGGCGCACTTTCTTCTCGGTGACCTCCACACCGCATCGGTCGCAGACGATGCCCTTATAGCGGATACGCTTGTACTTGCCGCAATGACATTCGTAGTCTTTTACCGGTCCAAAGATCCGTTCACAGAACAGACCGTCGCGCTCAGGCTTGTAGGTTCGGTAGTTGATGGTCTCGGGTTTGAGCACCTCCCCGAAAGAGTTTTCCAGTATCTGTTCCGGCGAAGCCAGCCCAATCGTGATCTTTGAAAAGCTACTCTTTATCTTGTTGTCTTTTCTAAATGCCATATATCTTGTGTATATAAAGAGTTATCGGAATGTTATTTGTATCTCCTGATCTTCCCCTTGCAGGAACAGCCTGAGGCTGCTCCCCCGGGTATGTACGGGAGTGATTTAATCCAGGCTGATGTTCAGACCCAGACCCTTCAGCTCGTGCAGCAACACGTTGAGTGATTCAGGAATACCTGCCGATGGCATCGCCTCCCCTTTCACGATTGCTTCGTAAGCCTTGGAGCGTCCTACCACGTCGTCTGATTTCACCGTGAGGATCTCCTGCAGGATATGGGAGGCACCAAATGCTTCGAGTGCCCACACCTCCATCTCACCGAAACGCTGTCCACCAAACTGGGCTTTACCGCCCAATGGCTGCTGCGTAATGAGCGAGTAGGGACCGATGGAGCGGGCATGCATCTTGTCCTCCACCATGTGGCCGAGTTTCAGCATGTAGATGATACCGACCGTTGCCGGCTGGTCGAAGCGCTCACCGGTACCCCCATCGTAAAGGTATGATTTACCATAAGCAGGCACCTTTGCCTGGTCGGTCCACTTGTTCAGGTCATCAAGTGATGCCCCGTCGAAGATGGGGGTTGCGAACTTGATGCCCAGCTCCTTGCCAGCCCATCCGAGCACAGTCTCAAAGATCTGTCCCAGGTTCATACGGGAAGGCACACCCAGCGGGTTGAGCACGATGTCGACCGGTGTTCCGTCGGCAAGGAAAGGCATATCCTCCTGGCGTACGATACGCGAGACGATACCTTTGTTACCATGACGGCCGGCCATCTTGTCACCCACCTGTATCTTCCGTTTCTTGGCCACATAGACCTTTGCGATCTGCATGATGCCGGAGGGCAGCTCATCGCCGATGGTGAAGTCGAACCGCTTGCGCTTCAGCTCGGCATCGAGCTCCTTGAAGCGGCGCAGGTAGTTGATCACCGTAGCGCGGATCAGTTCGTTCCTATTGGTGTCAGCGGTCCACTTGTTAAGTTGTACCGACTGGAAATCAATCTCATTCAGCACCTTGTGGGTGAACTTGGCACCCTTCGGGACAATGTCCATGTTGGTATAGTCCTTGACCCCGGCTGAAGATTTGCCTTCGGTGAGCTGTAACAGCTTTTCGATCAGGACCTTCTTCAGTTCCTCCATTTTGTTCTCATACTCTTCGTCGAGCTTGGGCAAGAGGGCTTTGCTGGAAAGCCGTGTCTTCCCTTTCTTGGAAGCCTTGGAGAAGAGGTTGGTGCTGATCACCACACCCTTCAGCGAGGGGGATGCCTTCAGTGAGGCATCTTTCACATCACCGGCTTTGTCGCCGAAGATGGCGCGCAACAGCTTCTCTTCAGGTGAGGGATCCGATTCACCCTTGGGTGTGATCTTACCAATCATGATGTCACCCGGCTTGATACGCGCACCCACACGTACGATCCCTTTCTCATCGAGGTCCTTGGTGGCCTCTTCGCTCACGTTGGGGATGTCGGAGGTGAGTTCTTCCAGTCCGCGTTTGGTCTCGCGTACCTCGAGGGAGAACTCCTCCACATGTACTGAGGTGAAGACGTCGTCTTTCACCATCCGTTCGTTGAGCACGATGGCATCTTCAAAGTTATATCCTTTCCAGGGCATAAAGGCCACTTTCAGGTTCCTGCCGATGGCCAGCTCCCCGTTTTCAGTCGCATATCCTTCAGTGAGAATGTCGCCTGCTTTCACCTTCTGTCCCACCTTACAGATGGGTCGCAGGTCAATGGTTGTATTCTGGTTGGTTTTCCGGAACTTTGGGATTATGTAGCTCTTCACCGCTTCGTCGAAGCTGGTGAATTCCTCCTCCTCGCTGCGGTCATATTTGATTCTGATGGTGGTGGCATCCACATAGATGATCTCACCGTTACCTTCTGCCATGATCTGCGTGCGCGAGTCATGGATCAGTTGACCTTCAATACCGGTACCCACGATGGGTGCCTCGGTACGCATGAGCGGTACCGCCTGGCGCATCATGTTGGATCCCATCAGCGCACGGTTGGCGTCATCGTGCTCCAGGAAGGGGATGAGTGAGGCGGCAATGGAGGCGATCTGCATGGGGGATACATCCATCAGCTCCACCTCTTCCGGTGCGATTACCGGGTAGTCGGCATCCTTACGGGCCTTTACACGGGTATTGGTAAACTTGCCCTTCTCATCGAGGGGGGCGTTGCCCTGTGCAATCAGCTTTTTTTCCTCCTCTTCGGCAGCCAGGTAGATCACCTCGTCGTTTTTAATGTTCACTTTGCCATTCTCCACTTTACGATAGGGGGTTTCAATGAAGCCCAGATCGTTGATTTTGGCATAGACGCAAAGTGAGGAGATCAGACCGATATTGGGTCCCTCGGGTGTTTCGATGGGACAGAGACGCCCATAATGGGTGAAGTGCACGTCACGTACTTCGAAGCCGGCACGCTCACGCGAGAGACCTCCGGGACCGAGCGCCGAGAGACGTCGCTTGTGGGTGATCTCTGCCAGCGGGTTGGTCTGATCCATGAATTGCGAGAGGGCATTGGTGCCGAAGAAGGTATTGATCACCGACGAGATGGTCTTCGCGTTGATCAGGTCGATCGGAGTGAACACCTCGTTGTCGCGCACATTCATCCGTTCGCGGATGATGCGTGCCATACGGTTGAGACCTACACCAAACTGGGTGTAGAGCTGTTCCCCCACGGTACGCACACGACGGTTGCTAAGGTGGTCAATATCATCGACCACCGCCTTGGAGTTGATCAGCTCGATCAGGTATTTGATGATCTCGATGATGTCTTCCTTGGTGAGTACACGGGTGTCGACATCAATGTTGAGATTCAGTTTCTTGTTGATACGGTAACGACCCACATCCCCCAGGTCATAACGTTTCTCCGAGAAGAAGAGGTTATTGATCACCTCGCGTGCACTCGAGTCATCCGCCGGCTCGGCACTGCGCAGCTGGCGGTAGATATGCCTGATGGCATCGATCTCAGAGTTACTGGGGTCTTTCTGCAGGGTGTTGTAGATGATGGAGTAGTCCGATGTGTTGGCGGTCTCCTTGTGCAACAGGATGGAAGAGACACCCGATTCGAGGATATCATCCATGTGTTCCGGTTCCAGAACCGTTTCACGTTCAATGACCACCTCATTTCGCTCAATGGAGGTGACCTCGCCGGTATCTTCGTCGACGAAGTCTTCCATCCATGACTTCAGAACACGGGCTGCCAGCTTACGACCGGCAACCTTTTTCAGGTTGGTTTTGTTCACCTTTACCTCTTCTGCCAGGTCGAAGATCTCAAGGATATCCTTGTCACTCTCGAATCCTATGGCACGCAACAGGGTGGTGACGGGTAATTTCTTTTTACGGTCGATGTAAGCATACATCACACTGTTGATGTCAGTGGCAAACTCAATCCATGATCCCTTGAACGGTATGATGCGCGCTGAGTAGAGGATAGTACCGTTGGCATGCATGCTTTGACCGAAGAAAACGCCGGGTGAACGGTGCAGCTGTGATACGATAACCCGTTCTGCACCGTTGATCACGAAGGTGCCCTTGTCGGTCATATAGGGGATGGTACCCAGGTAGACATCCTGAATCACCGGGGTGAAGTCTTCATGGTCGGGATCGGTGCAGTACAAATAGAGCTTGGCCTTGAGCGGAACGCTGTAGGTGAGCCCTCTGTCGACACACTCATCGATGGTATAGCGCGGGGGATCTACGTAGTAATCTAAAAACTCAAGGACAAAATTGTTACGGGTGTCCGCGATGGGGAAGTTCTCCGTAAAAACCTTATACAATCCTTCGTTTTTTCTGCTTTCGGGAGGTGCGTCCAGCTGGAGAAAATCCTGAAATGATTTCAACTGTACTTCCAGGAAATCGGGGAAATCAAGCGGATTTTTAATCGACGCAAAATTGATTCTTGGGTTGGCGTTATTTGAAGACATGGAAATGAGTTTTTGAACCTAATATATATTGACACAAAAGGTTAAGAATCTTCCGGTAGAAGATTCCTAACCATATTAACCTAATTTAGGGTAATGTTATTTAAGCTCAACTTCTGCTCCAGCCTCTTCAAGTTGTTTTTTCAAAGCATCTGCTTCGTCTTTTGTTACACCTTTCTTCAATTCGCTGGGAGCTCCGTCCACTAAGTCTTTGGCTTCTTTCAGGCCGAGTCCGGTAAGTTCTTTCACTGCCTTCACTACAGCCAGTTTGGCGGAACCTGCACTCTTCAGAATCACGTCGAAAGCGGTTTGCTCTTCTGCTGCGGCTTCGCCTGCGGCAGCGGGACCTGCAGCAACAGCTACAGCGGCAGCAGCCGGTTCGATGCCGTATTCCGTTTTCAGGATTTCAGCCAGTTCGTTCACCTCTTTTACGGTCAAGTTCACTAATTCTTCAGCAAATTTTTTTAAGTCTGCCATTGTTGTATTTGTTTAAAATTGATTACTAATTCTGTTTGTTGATGTTGATTTTTTGGGAAGGTGATCTCCTCCGTACTGCCATGGGCAGTGGTCATCTGGAAAAGGATCGCCGTTATCAGGCTTCTTCCTTTTCCGACAATGTTTTGAGTACCCCGTGGAGCAGCGTGCCGCCCGACTGGAGTGCTGAGATCACATTCTTTGCAGGTGACTGCAGCAGTGCGATCACATCGCCAATAAGCTCTGTCTTGCTCTTGATGTTGATAAGGTCCTTCAGGGCACCGGCACCTACAAAGAAGCTTTCCTGAACGTAGGCTCCCTTGAATGCGGGTACTTTGTCGGCTTTATACTTGTCAATCAGTTTTGCAGGAGCATTCGCTGCGTTGGAGAACATGATGGCGGTATTGCCCTTAAGTATGGGGTACAGCTCTTCATAGTTTCCTTCGAGCGATTCGAAAGCTTTCTGTAGCAAGGTATTCTTCACCACCATCAGCTTGATATCCTCCTTGGAGCACTCTCTTCTAAGCTTGCTGGTTTTTGCCGCGTTGAGCGTGGCAATATCAGCAAGGTAAAAGTTTTCATACTCCTGAAGACTGGCTGCGATCTGTGCGATTACTCGTTGTTTATCTTCCTTTTTCATAGATTTCTGTTTCGTTCATTAGATTTCTTCTGCCGATTTGGGGTCCACTTTGATTCCTGGACTCATCGTACTGGAAAGATAAATACTCTTCACATAGGTGCCTTTTGCCGCAGTCGGTTTCAGTTTGATCAACGTTTGAATAAATTCTTTTGCGTTGTCTCGAATTTGTTCCGGCGAAAAAGATACTTTTCCAATCGAGGTGTGAATGATACCGGCTTTGTCTACTTTAAAGTCGATTTTCCCCTGTTTCACCTCCTGTACGGCTTTCGCCACGTCGGGGGTAACAGTACCGCTCTTGGGGTTTGGCATCAGTCCACGCGGGCCCAATATACGACCCAGTGCTCCAATTTTACCCATGATTTGCGGCTGTGTGATGATCACATCCACATCGGTCCATCCTCCTTTAATCTTGTCGATATATTCATCGAGTCCCACATAGTCTGCGCCCGCTGCTTTCGCATCGGCCTCAGCATCTGGAGAACACAATACAAGAACTCTTACTTGTTTACCTGTTCCGTGTGGTAATGAGACAACGCCCCTTACCATCTGGTTAGCTTTGCGCGGATCTACGCCGAGGCGTACATCGATATCTACTGAGGCATCAAATTTGGTGTTGGAGATTTCCTTCACCAGCGTCGATGCTTCTTTCAGTGTATAGGTCTTACCCACTTCAATCTTGCTCAAAGCCAACTTTTGATTCTTTGTCAGTTTACTCATGTCTCAATTGAAGTTTTTAATTATGATTTATTTCCGGGAAATCCCCTTTCACTGTGATACCCATGCTTCGAGCCGTTCCCGCTACCATGTGCATTGCGGATTCAACCGTGAAGCAGTTCAAGTCGGTCATTTTCTCTTCGGCAATGGTCTTGACCTGTTCCCAGGTGACCTCGGCAACCTTCTTACGGTTGGGTTCTGCCGAACCGCTCTTTAGCTTCGTGGCTTCTAATAACTGAATCGCAACCGGTGGTGTTTTAACAATAAAATCAAAAGACTTGTCGGTATAGTAAGTGATTACCACTGGCAACACTTTACCGGCTTTGTCCTGAGTTCTGGCGTTGAATTGCTTGCAAAACTCCATGATGTTGATCCCTTTGGAACCCAATGCGGGTCCTACCGGGGGAGATGGATTTGCAGCTCCTCCTTTGATTTGTAATTTTAGTTGTCCGGCAACTTCTTTAGCCATTTTTTTGATTTTAATAAATTACGGTTTTCGAAACACATTGAAGAATTTACAGAATCTGCGTAACCAAATTGCTGACTATTCCTTCTCTACTTGCATATAGCTCAGCTCCAGGAGCTGTTTCCTCCCGAAGATCTTCACCATCACTTTGAGTTTCTTTCTCTCGTCGTTCACCTCTTCTACTACACCGGAGAAGCTGCTGAAGGGACCGCCGATCACCTTCACGTTTTCACCCACGTAGTATTTCATATCCATCTCGTCACCGGCCTCTTCCAGTTCATCCATCGTACCGAGGATGCGTTTCACTTCCGACTCCCGCAAAGGCTGGGGGTCAGTGGTGTTGGGCAGAAAGCCAGCCACGTAATTGATATTCTTCAGTTCGTGAATCACCTCACCCGTCAGTTCAGCCTCAATGAGTACGTAACCGGGAAGATAAGCGCGTTCTTTCATCACTTTCTTTCCGTTCCGGACCGTATAAGTCTTTTCCGTGGGGATGAGAACTTGAGAAATGTACTTTCCTAAATCGGTTTTTTTGATTTCTGACTCAAGATACTCTTTGACTTTGTTTTCTTTTCCACTAACGGAACGCAATACGTACCATTTTTTTCTCTCTTCAGTCATAGTCTCTTTTGTTCAGAAATTACAAAATACCGTAGAGGAGTTTTAATACCCACTCAAATAAAGAATCCATTCCGAACACGATTAGGGCAATGATAAGGGAAGCAATCAATACAATTACCGTACTGCCGGAGAGTTCTTCTTTGGATGGCCAGGATACCTTATAAACCAATTCGTTATAAGCATCCCTGAGATATGCAACTATTTTTTTCATTTAATTCGGATCGTATGTGCACGGGTCGAGAGACTCGAACTCCCGACACCTGGTTTTGGAGACCAGTGCTCTACCAACTGAGCTAGACCCGTATTCCCTGCCCCTCCAAGCCTCCCTGTGAAAGGGAGGCTGTCTGGAGCAGGATTATCTATAAGCACCCACTGTTCCCCTTCAGGGGAATAGGGAGAGATTAGTTGATCAGTTCAGTGATCTGACCGGCACCCACGGTACGTCCCCCTTCGCGGATAGCGAAACGAAGACCTACGTTACATGCTACCGGGTAGATCAGTTCCACCTCGATGGTCACGTTGTCACCGGGCATTACCATCTCTACACCTTCGGGCAACTGGATTTCACCGGTTACGTCGAGGGTACGAATGTAGAACTGGGGACGGTATTTGTTGTGGAAAGGAGTGTGGCGTCCACCTTCTTCCTTCTTCAGGATATAGACCTCAGCCTTGAACTTGGAGTGAGGTTTCACCTTACCGGGGTGAGAGATCACCATACCACGCTTGATTTCGTCCTTGTCGATACCACGAAGCAACAGACCTACGTTGTCACCGGCCTGACCTTCGTCGAGGATCTTGCGGAACATTTCCACACCGGTAACCACTGACTTCCTGCCTTCAGCACCCAGACCAATGATCTGTACTTCTTCACCGGTCTTGATGATTCCGGTTTCAATACGACCTGTGGCTACGGTACCGCGACCGGTGATGGAGAATACGTCTTCCACCGGCATCAGGAACGGTTTGTCCACATCACGCTGAGGCAGTGGAATCCATGTGTCAACAGCTTCCATCAGCTCGATAATCTTATCTTCCCATTTCGCGTCTCCGTTCAAACCACCCAAAGCAGATCCGCGGATCACCGGGGTGTTGTCGCCGTCGAAATTGTAGAATGAGAGCAGTTCACGCATTTCCATTTCAACCAGCTCCAGCATCTCTTCGTCGTCAACCAGGTCTACCTTGTTCATGAAGACAACCAGCTTGGGTACGTTTACCTGACGGGCCAGCAGGATGTGCTCGCGGGTCTGGGGCATGGGACCGTCGGTGGCAGCCACCACGATGATGGCACCGTCCATCTGGGCAGCACCGGTAACCATGTTCTTCACATAGTCAGCGTGCCCCGGACAGTCTACGTGCGCATAGTGACGAGCTTCCGTCTGATATTCCACGTGTGAGGTGTTGATAGTGATACCTCTTTCTTTTTCTTCGGGAGCGTTGTCGATGGAATCGAACGAACGGAGTTCCGAGAATCCTTTCTTAGCCAAAACAGTTGTAATAGCAGCTGTTAAAGTAGTCTTACCGTGGTCAACGTGTCCGATTGTACCGATGTTGACATGCGGTTTCGTCCGGTTAAAATGTTCTTTTGCCATAAAATGTCCTATTAATTAGTGTAAAATAAAAAATTGTATTTCTGATTCTTTCGTTTGTAAACAGTGAAACTCAAGACACCCGGCACCCGGCCTTTTGTCTTGATGAAGCATTGCGCGATCTGTCGTTGAGCCGATGGCGGGAGTTGAACCCGCGACCTCTTCCTTACCAAGGAAGTGCTCTACCACTGAGCTACATAGGCAATAACTGGAGCGGAAGACGGGACTCAAACCCGCGACCCTCAGCTTGGAAGGCTAATGCTCTATCAACTGAGCTACTTCCGCAAAACTGATTCGGTGATGTGTTGATTAGCAAACTAGCTGATGATTGGATCGAATCAGCAAATCATCAAATCATCAAATCGAAACCGTGGGCAGTGATGGATTCGAACCACCGAAGGCGTAAGCCAGCTGAGTTACAGTCAGCCCCATTTGGCCACTCTGGTAACTGCCCTTCATGTTTTTGAGCCTCTTGTCGGATTCGAACCAACGACCCCGAGATTACAAATCACGTGCTCTGGCCAACTGAGCTAAAGAGGCTTATTTACTTACTTTTAACCGCTCCTCCCCCAGATTGAGAGAGAAACGGTCGCAAAGGTAGTGATATTTTTTTTGATGCCAAAATATTTATTCGGTTTTTTGGATTACCGATCCTTTTTTTCTTTTGTTTTCTGGATCTGTTTTTCCAGTGCTACCATACAAAGATCGACAGCCTCCTCGAAAGTGTTGGCAATCTTGCTGGCGAACGCCTCTTTGTGTCTGATGTTTAGCTTTACCGCGGCCTCTTTGTTGTTGGCTGTTTCCGGTTTTACCACTTTCAGAATTACCTCAGCCAGGATGATATCATCGGAAAAACGTTCCAGTTTTTTTACCTTCTTCTCAACAAAAGATTTCAGTTGTTCTGTGGCGTCAAAGTTTACAGATTGAATTGTCATTTCCATACTATTCCTCCTTCATTTTTTGTGCCCTTGGGTGGGCGTGATCATATGTTTTTTTTATCTCTTCGAGTGTCACATGTGTGTAGATCTGGGTGGATGCAAGACTGGTGTGTCCTAATAGCTCTTTCACTGCGTTGATATCGGCTCCGTTGTTGAGCATCTCAGTCGCAAATGAGTGCCGCAGCACGTGAGGGCTTTTTTTGGAAAGGGTGGGGATGCTGCTAAGGTGTGTGTGGATAATGTTGTACACTAATTTTGGGTATAAAGGGTTTCCATCATTCTTAACAAAGAGAAAAGGTGATTTGTTTTCCACTTCTGCATCTCTTTTGCTCATGTAATCCCTTATTTTTCCTTTCGTGCTGTGGGAGAAGGGGATGATGCGTTGTTTGTTTCGCTTACCCGTAACCCGGAGTGTCGATGTGTCAAAATCGACATCACTGTCGCGCAAGGCTATCAGTTCTGCACGGCGCATTCCGGTGAGATAGAGTAACTCAATCAGAAAGCGGTCCCGATGTCCGCAAAAGTCATCGGGGTAGGCGTCAGCCGTATCAATGATCTCAGACAGTTCACGGTCTTTTACAAAACCGGGCAGTACCCTGGGTGTTTTGGGGCCGTTGATCCCTTCTGCAGGGTTGCGGCTGACAACTTCTTTTCGTTTCAGGAAGCGGAAATAGGATCGAACAGCGCTTAACTTTCTGTTTACGGAGCGAGGTTTCACTCCCAGTTCCATGAGCCGGATCATCCAGTTTCGGATCTGATCGGTCTCCACCATTGCCGGGTCATATGATCCGCATTCACCAGTGATGAAATCCTCAAACTGGGTGATATCCCTAAAATAAGAAATCTCCGTTTGAGGAGAGTAGTTCTTCTCATAACGGAGATAGTCTATGAATTTTTCTTTCCACATAGCACCGCGACCGTTCAGTTGATGGTGTTACGAAGATAGGAAAAAACTTTGCAAAAACGAAATTATTTTATCATTCTTCGTTTTGATGCAGCTGTTGTACGTAGACGGCGTGTTGTTTCTTCTTGCGTTTCTCCACCGACGGCTTGGTGAACGCCTGACGGCTGCGAAGTTCTTTTACCACTCCGGTCTTCTCATATTTGCGTTTGAATTTCTTCAGGGCTCTTTCAATGTTCTCGCCCTCTTTGAGTTGTACTACGATCATTGTTATTTGATTTTTTTATTGTTTTACTGGCTATTGGCTGTCAGCTTTCAGCATTCAGCTTTTGGATATTGAGTATTGATCTTTTTGCACATGAAAATAGTGTTCCATGTGCCGGAAATAATCTGGTTGTCTGATGTGTCTACTGTTTCCTTTTCCGGGTAATCAATAACCTCCCTTCTGTTTGGGCTGCAAAGGTAGAAATAAAATTCTACATATCAATACTGTGGGGTCTGTTTTTTTAATAAATGAACAACCCCGCGCACGGTTCAGTGGCGGGGTCATTGCTTCTATAAAAGAGGTCTGTTGGCAGGTTGAACCTTTATTTCACCTCCTCAAAGTCCACGTCGGTCACATCGTCTGCCGACTGGCCGTTGTCTGACGCCGTCTGCTGCCCTTCATCGGTGCCGGGCTGTGCTCCCGGTTGGGCGTTCGATGCGTTGTACATATCCTGTGAAGCGGCCTGGAAGGCGTTGTTCAGCTCTGTGGATGCCGCATCGATGGCGGATAGATCCTGTGCCTTGTGGGCCTCTTTCAGTTTGCTGAGGGCTGCCTCAATAGGAGCCTTCTTGTCTGCCGGGATCTTGTCGCCCAGGTCTTTCAGTTGCTTCTCTGTCTGGAAGATGGTTGAGTCAGCCTGGTTCAGTTTGTCGATCCGCTCCTTCTCTTTCATATCGGCTTCGGCATTGGCTGCAGCCTCCTCCTTCATCCGTTTGATCTCATCCTCGCTCAGGCCGGAGGATGCTTCGATACGGATTTTCTGCTCCTTGCCGGTTGCCTTGTCTTTGGCGGAGACATTCAGGATTCCGTTGGCGTCGATGTCGAATGTCACTTCAATCTGCGGTACACCACGCGGTGCGGGTGGTATCCCGTCGAGGTTAAAGACGCCGATCTGTTTGTTGTCACGAGCCATTGAGCGTTCACCCTGCAGCACGTTGATCTGCACCGAAGGCTGGCTGTCGCTGGCCGTGGAGAAGGTCTCGCTTTTCTTTGTCGGGATGGTGGTGTTGGCTTCGATCAGCTTGGTCATCACCCCTCCCAGTGTCTCAATCCCGAGTGAGAGCGGAGTCACGTCGAGTAACAGCACATCCTTCACCTCTCCGGTGAGCACTGCTCCCTGGATGGCGGCGCCGATAGCCACCACTTCATCGGGGTTCACCCCTTTGTGTGGTTTTTTGCCGAAAAGTTTCTCCACCAGTTCCTGTACCGCGGGGATGCGGGTTGAGCCACCCACCAGAATCACCTCATCAATATCGGAGTTGGAGAGACCTGCATCCTTCATCGCGGTCTGACAGGGACCCACGCATTTTTGTAACAGATCGTCGATCAACTGCTCAAACTTGGCGCGTGACAATGTCTTGACAAGGTGCTTGGGTATCCCGTTCACCGGCATGATATAGGGCAGGTTGATCTCGGTTGAGGTAGAGCTGGAGAGCTCGATCTTTGCTTTCTCGGCAGCTTCCTTGAGTCGCTGGAGTGCCATCGGATCCTTACGCAGATCGATTCCCTCCTCGTTCATGAATTCCTGTGCTAGCCAGTCAATGATGCGATGATCGAAGTCATCACCTCCCAGGTGTGTGTCCCCATTGGTTGACTTCACTTCGAAGACGCCATCACCCAGCTCCAGGATGGAGATGTCGAAGGTACCACCACCCAGGTCAAAGACCGCGATCTTGGAGTCCTTGTTCTGTTTGTCCAGTCCATAGGCCAGTGCTGCCGCTGTCGGCTCATTCACGATGCGGCGAACAGTAAGGCCGGCAATCTCACCTGCCTCTTTGGTAGCCTGACGCTGTGCATCACTGAAGTATGCCGGCACGGTGATCACAGCCTCTTTCACCTCCTGTCCCAGGTGATCTTCGGCAGTCTTCTTCATCTTCTGCAAGATGATAGCCGATATCTCCTGTGGTGAGTATAGATGGCCGTTGATATCCACCCGGGGGGTGTTATTGTCACCATGTGCCACCTTGTAAGGTACACGTCCTATCTCTTTCTGCACCCGGTCATAGGTCTCGCCCATGAAGGTCTTGATGGAGGAGATGGTGTTATTTGGGTTGGTGATTGCCTGGCGCTTTGCCGGATCACCTACTTTACGTTCACCGTTATCCATAAAAGCGACAACCGAAGGAGTAGTACGTTTACCTTCGTTGTTGGGGATTACAACAGGCTCGTTTCCTTCCATGACGGAGACACACGAGTTGGTTGTTCCCAAGTCTATTCCGATAATTTTTCCCATAATTGTTCTGATATTGTTTAAATTTGAAATTTCCTGATTCAGTCTATGATCTGACAGTCACTTCTGTTTTTTTTTGGAGGGTCAGACCATGTTACATCCTTCTCTTTTCAAAACCTGTGCCAAAGATTTTGCGGTAATCACTGTCTGCCAATCTGTCGGTTTTTATTTAGGGGTTATTGGTTTTTTTACTGAGGATGCATCGGTGTCGTAAGATTTCTTTATCTTTGGTGAGACGAATGCTTTCGCCGTTGATGTTTCTGAGAGGGACATCTCATATTCACTTATTT
Source organism: Bacteroidales bacterium (assembly GCA_012837345.1). Taxonomy (GTDB): domain Bacteria; phylum Bacteroidota; class Bacteroidia; order Bacteroidales; family Dysgonomonadaceae; genus Proteiniphilum. Next base: position 48,746 of record DURL01000003.1, on the reverse strand, counting down.
TGTACAATCATAAATAGACCACCGATATGCTTACACAACAGGACCTAAGTCAGCTCAGAGAAAAAGGGATCACACAAGAACAGGTCAATAGACAGCTTGCATATTTCAGTACAGGCTTTCCTTTTCTGCAGATCGTGGCACCCGCTTCCTATTTCAAAGGGATCATGCGGGTTGATGAGCAGGAGCAGAAAGCTTACCTGAAGAGCTGGCAGACCTACCTGAAAGAGGACAGAAGCGTAACCAAATTTGTCCCGGCATCGGGTGCTGCCAGTCGTATGTTCAAAGACTTATATGCGTTTTTGGATGCCGACTATGATGTGCCAACCACCAGCTTTGAGAAGACATTCTTCACTCATATCCGTCAGTTCGCCTTTGTAATATCCCTCGATGAAGCCTGTCGCGACCTTTATGGGAAGGGCGTCTCAGCACTTTGCGATGAAGGGAGATACAAAGAGGTGGTGGCAGCCCTGTTGCATCCTGAAGGGCTTGATTATGGCAACCTGCCCAAGGGGTTGCTCTTATTTCATTCCTACTCAGAGGGAAACCGGACAGCGGTGGGCGAGCACTTGCATGAAGGTGCTCTTTATGCCCGTCGCTCAGATGGGTTGGTGAAAGTGCATTTCACTGTGTCGGAGGAGCATAAAGAACTATTCGAGTTGCTGGTGGCTGCCCGCAAGCTTAGTTATGAGATCAAGCTGGGTGCTCGTTTTTCTGTTTCCTACAGTATTCAAAAGCCGTCGACAGACACCCTGGCTGTGGATTTGGAGAACGAACCCTTCCGTGAAGAAGATGGGAGCCTGCTGTTCCGTCCCGGCGGACATGGAGCTCTGATTGAAAATCTGAATGACATTGACTCGGATATCATCTTTATCAAAAATATTGACAATGTAGTACCTGACCGGCTGAAAGAGGAAGAGGCACATTATAAGAAGCTGCTGGCCGGGATACTGGTCACCACTCAACAGCGTGCTTTTGGCTATCTTGATAAACTGGATTCCGGCAGGGTTACCTCCGATGAACTGGAGGAGATGCTTGCCTTTACCGAGAACGAGTTGTGCATCACCCATAACGAGATATTCGAGACCGATGATAATCTCAGAGACTATTTGAAGCGAAAGCTCGACAGACCCTTCCGGGTGTGTGGAATGGTGAAGAACCAGGGAGAGCCCGGTGGGGGACCTTTCATTGTTGTCAACCCGGACGGAACAGCATCCCTGCAGGTCCTGGAGAGTTCGCAGATCAACCGGAACGATGCACGGGCTATGGAAGCATTCCGAAACGGTTCTCATTTCAATCCGGTGGATCTGGTGTGTGGCGTGAAGTGTTATCAGGGAAATAAGTTCGACCTGACCAAATTCGTGGATCCCAATACCGGGTTTATCTCTCATAAGTCGAAAAGCGGAAAGGAGTTAAAGGCTCTTGAACTGCCGGGACTATGGAACGGCGCCATGAGTGACTGGAACACCCTCTTTGTGGAGGTGCCTGTATCCACCTTCAACCCGGTGAAGACCGTGAACGACCTGCTACGGCCGGAGCACCAGCAAAAGGGTTAGCATGAGAATGCCTCCAGGTAAGTGTTTTCAAAAAGCAAACTGACATGCAATAATGACCCGAAAAATCCGTTTAGATCCAAAACGGATTTTTCTTTTGAAGCGATTTCATCCATACCTGCTGTTGTTGACGCTGTTGCTTACCATCTCCTGCAACAGGGTACGACTGAGTGATGCCAGGGAACATTACGTCCGGGGTGAATACCACGAAGCGGTCACTGCCTACCGCCGGCTCTACCGGCAAACGCCCCGCGAGATAGACGCATTGCGAGGCGTGATTGCCTTTGAGATGGCCGAGAACTATCGCCTGCTGAACCGTTCGGCACATGCTGCCACTGCCTACGGCAATGCCATTCGTTTTGGTTATCCTGACAGCATTGCGTTTCTTCGTCTGGCACAGATGCTACACCGTGAGGGTCACTACCCCAAAGCAGTGGATACATACCGGGAGTATCTTGCATACATGCCTGGTGACAGGGATGGAATGATCGGATTGCGGGGTGCCGTGCAGGCCATGGATGAGAGAGGACTACAGGATAATGGATCAACCCGTTATCAGATCGAACGGATGGAACTCTTCAACTCATCCCGCGGCGATTTCTCCCCCATGCTGACAAATGAGGACAATCACCTTTTTTTCACCTCTTCGAGGGAGGAGATTCCGGGTGAGGAGAGGAGTCCCGTTACGGGGACCAAGTATCATGATCTGTACCTCACCGTGAGGAACAGCCAGGGCGTCTGGCAGAAACCGAAGAGAATCGAATCGACCCTCAACACCCAATACGACGAAGGAACAGCTTCCGTAACTGCCGACGGAGAACTGATGTTTTACAGCTTCATGGCTGCCGGGTCCGATCATCCTGCTCTTCCCTCTCTCTCTCTCTCCCGGAAGGTGGATGGTGTCTGGTCTGCGGGTATCCGCTTTTCTATCCATGCCGGAGATTCCCTCTCGCTGTTTGCCCATCCCGCTGTGTCAGCCTCGGGACATCTTCTTTTTTTTGTCTCTGACATGCCCGGAGGGATAGGGGGGTTGGATATCTGGCTGGCACACCTCAATCATAAGCAAGAGGTGATAAGGATAGAGAATGCCGGGCCTGCAATCAACACGCCCGGCAATGAGATGTTTCCAATGTTGCGCAACGACACGACCCTCTACTTTTCTTCCGATGGTCACCCCGGAAGGGGTGGCCTCGATCTCTTCCGTGCGGTGAAGAGCAATGCTACACACCAGTGGCGATTGCACCATCTTCCACCCCCACTGAATTCACCAGCCGACGATTTCGGAATTACTTTTGAGAAAGGAAAGGAGAGGGGTTTTTTCAGTTCCAATCGAGAGGATGCAAGAGGGTATGATCACATCTGGTCTTTTGAACAGATGAAACCGGTGATTCGCGTGGAGGGATTTGTGGTTGACAGGCAGGATCAGCTGATAGGGGGTGCGGTGATCGATGTGGTGGGGAGCAATGGTGCTTTGAAGCGTCTGGTGACCGACAGGAATGGCACCTACCGGTTCAGCGCGGAAATGGGGGTAGCTTATCTATTCCTCGCACAGGTGGAAGGATTCCTGAATCAGCAGCATTCGCTTGCCCCTGTCAACACCGGCAACGATACGATCTGTTTTGTGGATTTTGAGATGACACCCTACAACAAACCGGTAGTCTTGAAACATATATACTACGACTTTGACAGGGCTATACTCCGTCCGGAATCGAAAGAGGAGCTTGGCAGGCTGATTCACCTTATGCAGGAGCATCCGGAGATCAGGGTGGAGCTCTCTGCCCATACCGACCGGATAGGATCTACCCGTTACAATGAGTCCCTTTCGCTGCAGCGAGCCCGCTCGGTGATCGATTATCTCACAGCGGCAGGGATCGATCCGGCACGTCTCACCGCTGTGGGTTGCGGAAAGTGGAAGCCAAGGGTTGTTGACACTGTGGTCGCACAGGATCATCCTTTTCTGCTTGAGGGAGCCTCTCTTACGGAAGATTACATCGGCGAGCTTCTTCCCTCACAACAGGCCGTTGCTGATCAGCTGAACCGTCGGACTGAGTTCAGGGTGCTGCCGCATCCTCTTATCACATCTGAAAATAAGTGATTATCCGGAATTATGTGTATTTTTGTGGAGGATAACCGGTTGATAGAATTGTTTCCGGGTGCCTCAAACTGTATGAGATGAGAGGGATTGTTACTGGTGTCTTCTTGCTGTGGAGTTGCATGACGGGTCTGTTTACCCTGTCAGCTCAGGAGCTCCATGCGGCGGTGACCGTGAACAGCTCAGCAGTGCAGGGAAGCAGCAGGGAGTTGTTTCGCTCCCTGGAAGAGTCGTTGCAAACACTCCTCAACGGTCAACGATGGAGCGACCGCTTCACACCGTCAGATCGTAAGATCAGATGTTCCTTTAACCTGCTCATCACGGAGCAGGTTACTGACGAGTCGTTTGGAGGTGAGCTCTATGTGCACTCAACCAGGGCTGGTGAAGGAGGCAGACCGGGATCCACCCTGCTGGTGGTGCGCGACAGGGAGGCGGGTTTCACCTATTCCGCCTATCAGCCACTCTACTTTGATTTATATAACATCCGCGATAACCTGACTGCGCTGGTTGCCTACTATGCCTGTCTGATCCTCGGCTTGGATGCGGATGCCAGCGCACCGCTGGGAGGAAGCGCTTTTTTTCGGAAGATGGAACAGATAGCCTCGGCTGTGCAACCCTACGGATGGAAGGGGTGGGAGATGAACCAGAGGCAGAGCAACCGCACAGCTATCGCAGTGGCTTTCAACGAGGGCTCGCTGGAACAGTACCGGCTGATGTGGTACCGTTTTCATTCCGAACCCCGACTGACGACAGCAGCAGAAGCCGTGGAGGTGCTTTACTCGCTTCATCGTGACCGCCCCGGACATATCTTGCTTACCCTTTTTGGTGATGCCCGGCTGCCTGAGTTGGTGACTATCCTCGTACAGGGTGACAGTTCAGACAGAGAACACTGGTCGCACCTGTTGCAGGAGATCTACCCCACACGCGCCGATATGCTAGAAATGCTGAGAGAATAACTGTTTATGTTAAAGAGACTATCCATAGAGAATTATGCACTGATCGATTCGTTGCAGATCGACTTCGAGAAAGGGTTCACGGTGATCACTGGCGAGACGGGTGCCGGCAAATCCATAATCCTGGGTGCCCTCTCCCTTATTCTGGGGCAGCGTGCCGATTTGCGGTATGTGAAGCAGGATGAGAACAAATGTGTGATTGAAGGTCTCTTCAACATATCAGCTTACCGGCTGAAGCCACTCTTCGATGAGCATGAATGGTTCTACGACGGTGATGAGTGCATCCTGCGACGTGAGATATGGGCTACCGGCAGGTCACGTGCCTTTATCAATGACTCACCGGTAAATCTGAGCGACCTGAAGTTGCTGGGTGAACGTTTGATCGATATACACTCCCAGCATCAGAACCTCGCACTGAATGACAACCTGTTTCAACTCAGTGTTGTGGATCTGCTGGCTGACACCCGGAAAGAGCTGGAGAGCTATAGGGATGCCCACACTCTGTTTCGTGCCGAAGAGAAGGTTTTGCTTGAATTGAGGGAACAATACCGTCGCAACAGAGAGGAGGAGGATTACCTCCGTTTTCAGCATACGGCACTGACGGAAGCGGCACTGGAAGAAGGAGAGCAGCTGCGTCTGGAAGAGGAGCTGGAAGCGTTGACACATTCAGAGGAGATCAAGTCGGGGCTCTTTACTGCCACCAATCTTCTTTCAGGAGATACACAGAATATTGAGGCGATGTTACGCACGGTAAGAGATACCCTGCTATCATTGCAAGCAGTTTTCCCGAAGGTGAGCAGTCTCTCGGAGAGGGTGGACTCGGCATACCTCGATTTGAAAGATGTGCGTGAGGAGGCTTCCCGCCTGTTTGAACAGGTGGAGTTTGATCCTGGACGTCAGCAGCTTGTGGAGGATCGTCTTGGCATGCTCTATGATCTGGAAAAGAAGTATGGACTCAATGGTGTAGAAGAGTTGATCACCCTGCGTGATGAGATAGCATCAAAGTTACAGCAGATCGATTCGCTTGATGAGCAACTGGCTGCTCAGGAGAAGAGTGTTGCTGACAGGAAGAGGATAATGCTGGAGAATGCCGCCCGGTTGAGTGAGAAGCGTGCTGCTGCCACCGCCGGTATAGAGCTGCAGCTCATCGAGAAGCTGGACTATCTGAAGATGCCCCACACACGTTTTCATTGTAAGATCACACCCCGAAAAGAGCCAGACATCACCGGAGCCGATCAGGTGGAGTTCCTCTTCTCAGCCAACAAAAACAGGTCGTTGCAGCCTGTCTCGCAAATAGCCTCAGGTGGAGAGATCTCGCGACTGATGTTGTCACTCAAGGCGATGATTGCCGGTGCTACGGCACTGCCCGCCATCATCTTCGATGAGATCGATACCGGCACATCAGGTGAGGTGGCCGATCGTGTGGGGGCGGTGATGCATGAGATGAGCCGGGAGATGCAGGTGATCGGCATCACCCATCTGCCACAGATTGCTTCGAAGGGAGAGACACATTACGTTGTATATAAGGAAGAACAGGGGAGCCATGTGGCAACCGGTATCAGGAAGCTGACCGGTAAGGAGCGGGTGGGAGAGATCGCCCGCATGCTGAGTGGTGCCGAAGTAACTGAGCAGGCTGTGGAGAATGCCAGGGTGATGCTAAAAACAAAATGAAATGATGAAAGAGAAAGAGATGATCTTCGGCATCCGTGCCGTGATAGAGGCGATTGAAGCCGGGAAAGATATTGACAAGGTGCTGGTGAAGCGTGAGCTCTCGGGCGAGCTGTTCATGGAGTTGCAGCAGTTGTTGCGTGAGCGCGAGATCCCGATGCAGCGGGTACCGCTGGAACGCATCGACCGTGTCACCCGCAAGAACCACCAGGGAGTGATTGCCTTCACCTCGGCGGTAGCTTACCAGAAGCTGGAACATATCATCCCGCTGCTCTACGAGCAAGGGAAAAACCCGCTGATCCTGGTGCTCGACGGGCTCACCGATGTACGAAACTTTGGAGCGATCGCCCGCACCTGCGAGGTTGCTGGCGTTGATGCCATCGTGATCCCTTCGAAGGGAAGCGTTACCGTCAACGCTGATGCGGTGAAGACCTCCGCCGGAGCGCTTCATTCGATTCCTGTTTGCCGTGAGCAGAGCCTGAGGGAGGCGATCATCTTTTTGAAGAACAGCGGGGTGAAGGTGGTGACGGCAACAGAGAAGGCCTCTGCCTATTATACCGAGAGCGATCTCACCCTGCCGGTGGCTATCGTGATGGGTGCCGAGGATACCGGTGTTGCCGCTGATCATCTGAGGGTGAGCGATGAACTGGTGAGGATCCCGCAGTTCGGCACCATACAATCGCTCAATGTCTCTGTGGCTGCCGGTGTCTTGATCTACGAGGTGATCAGGCAACGGGGGATATCCTAAAAATGATCAATGAATAAATTACAATAATGAGCTGACAGCTGATCGCTGACGGCTAAATGCTAAGAGAATCATGAAAAAGAAAATTATTTCCACTGAGAACGCCCCGGCAGCGATAGGACCATACAGTCAGGCGGTTGAAGTCAATGGCATGCTCTTCCTTTCGGGTATGCTGGCAATTGATCCGGCAAAGGGTGACCTTGTTGCGGGAGGTGTCAGCGAGCAGACCACACAGATCTTTACCAACATCCGTGCTGTGCTTGCGGTGGCAGGGGTGACGACGGAACAGATTGTCAAGACCACCGTCTTCCTGCAGGATATGTCACTCTTTGGTGAGATGAACGAGGTCTATGCAGCTCAGTTTAATGGCAGCTTCCCTGCCCGTTCGGCATTTGCAGTGAAAGAGTTGCCTAAGCAGGCATTGGTGGAAATTGAGGTGATCGCGGTGAGATGAAAACGCTGGGAAACATTATTTGGGTTGTGTTCGGAGGCATCTTTATTGCCATTGAATATGTGCTGGGTAGCGTAGCACTGATGATTACCATCATCGGCATCCCTTTTGGGTTGCAATCACTGAAGCTGGCTGAAGTAGCACTCTGGCCGTTTGGGAAGAAGGTGAAGCACCGGGAGTCCACATCGGGCTGTCTCTCCCTGCTGATGAACGTGATCTGGCTCTTTGTAGGAGGATTCCCTATTATGCTGACCCACCTGTTGTTTGGTCTACTCTTCTACATCACCATCATTGGTATACCGTTTGGCAATCAGCACTTTAAGCTGATGAGGCTGGCGCTGACTCCTTTCGGCAAAGAGATTGTCAACAGCTGATGAATCAATCGTCCTCTGCCTTTAGTCCAGGGCAGCCGGTAAATCCTCATCCTCCTCTTCCTCAAGAGGCGGTTCCTTCTTGACCATAAAGGCGCTGATCTCCCAGAGCATGTAGATGGGAACGGTGACCACGATGAGAGAGAAGGGGTCGCCCGAGGGTGTGATCAAGGCAGCTGCCAGGAGTGATCCCACCACTGCATGGCGGCGGTACTTTCGGAAGAAAGGCCTGTAGATCAGTCCCAGGTTGGATAACAGCCAGAATACCAGGGGCAGCTCAAAGACAAGCCCCATGATCAGGATCAGCGTGTAGAAATTGCTCATGTAGGAGTCGAGAGAGAGCATGTTCTCAATCGAATCGCTGAGCTCGAAGGTGATGAGGAAGCGGAAGATCAGTGGGAAGACCACGAAGTAGCCAACCAGGCAACCAACCACAAACATGAAACCTCCAAACCCGAAAGCTGTTTTAACCCCTTTTGCCTCGTTATCATAAAGGGCAGGACTGATGAATTTCCACAATTCATATAGTATGTAGGGAATCGTGCAGAGCACACCAAAGGAGAGTGATGTGGAGATGTAGGTCATGAACTGTGTGGTCATGTTGATATTGAGGATCTGAACCTCGAATGCATCAGCAGAGAAATCGGGTAGGAAGGGTATTAACTGACTCGCCTTGTCCAGAAATCGATAAGTGACAAAATCGGATGATTTGGCAGCCAGGATCACAGAGTCGAAGATGTAGGGGATGATGATGAACCCGATGATGGAGAAGACCAATACTGCGCCAATGGTACGTATCAAGGTCCACCTGAACTCCTCCAGATGATCCCAAAAGGACATTTCTTTCTCTGCCATGTAACCCTGCGCTATAGATTCATTTTTTCGGGTACAACCAAATGCATAAAAAGGTCATACCCGAAAAAGTATAATTGACAATGTTGTAAAAGGTATCCTAAACGAGATACCGGGGGAAGTTACTTCTTTTCGGTCGTTGAATTGCTGTCACTGGGGTCAGCCTTGATATCTTCTTCGATATCGTTCAACCCCTTCTTGAAGCTATTGATCCCTTTTCCCAGTCCTTTCATGAATTCGGGTATCTTTTTCCCTCCGAAAAGGATGAGTATCACTATTACAATGATGGGTATCTCCCATCCGTTCAGGTTGATCAGTAGTGGATTCATAGGTCTTGCATATTTGTTTTGTTGTATGATCAGATGTAAATTCAGTGCAAATGTATAATTAATTTGCGTGAGAATGTTTCTTTTTAAGATAAAGTTTGATAACGGACCGTTCCGGGGTGACTATTCTGTGTGACCGATCATCAGCTCCATCCGGATAGGGAGATGATCACTGAAGCCCCCGAGATAACGAGGTCCCAGGTTGGTGCGGTAGGGTTTTAATCCGTAATAGCGTTCATCTTCTTCCAACAGGAACGGTGCCCGGAAGATCTCCGCACTGTCCCCCCCGATGCGAATGCGGCTACCCGGCATCATCAGATTGCCGCTGACGATAAACTGATCCAGTATCTCCCATCGGCCACGGTATTTATAGGTACCCGTTGCTCCATTTTTCCGGTCACCATGAAAGAGGTTATACAGCTTATCTCTTTCAGGAGATGCATCTGCCCTCAACGCTCCCAGTACCCGGGAGAGACTCTTGTCGTCAGGGTGGTCGTTGAAATCGCCCATGATCAGGATGTGAGGGTATTCGCGCAGAGAGATAATGCTGTCACATTTTTCACGCAACAGGGATGCAGCGTCGATACGTGCCGGTTCTGTCTCCTGTTGTCCCTCACTGCGTGAAGGGAAATGGCAGACAAACAGATCGAGGGTGTCACCGCTGACCACTGTTCCTACTGCATGCAGGATATTGCGTGTGGGGCGTCGTTCAGGATGACGGAAGGAGATCCTGTACTCGCTCGCATCAAGCAGGCGAAACTGATGCGGTTGATAGAGCAGTGCCACATCAATCCCCCGTTCATCGGGTGAGTCGGTGACAATGTATCTGTAGCCCTGCACCCGTAACGGGGAACGTAGGGTAAGGTCCGTCAGAACGCTGTCGTTCTCCACCTCGCACAGTCCCACCACTGCCGGTGAGTACATCCCACCCACAGCGGTGATCACCCGTGTGATGTTGCGCAGCTTCTCCCAATATTTATAGGGTGTCCAGTGCATAAACCCGTCCGGCAGGAACTGCTCATCCTCTTTCAGTGTGTCATTCCGGGTGTCGAACAGGTTCTCCACATTGTAGAACATCACACGAAAAGGCTGCTGCGACATCAGCGTGGTAGCTGACAACAGCCAACAACAACAACAGCAGATAAGTATCCTTTTCATTGTCTCATAGCCGTGGATGGGAGATGATTCCGATCAGACCGCTTCCAGAATCTTCACCAGGTAATCCCAGAACTTGCCTACCGAGGAGATTTTCATCTTCTCATCGGGAGAGTGTACATCGGTCATGTCCGGTCCAATGGAGATCATGTCGAGTGTGGGGTACTTCTCCAGGAAGAGACCACATTCCAGTCCGGCATGTATGGCCTTCACCTTTGCATCTCTGTTGTAAAGCTTCCGGTATTCCTCTTTTGCCAACTCCAGGATCGCCGACTCAGGGTTCGGTTTCCACCCGGGGTATCCTTCGCTGTGGGTCACCCTGGCACCCGCCAGCGTGAAGACCGACGAGACCATCTCCACCACGTACCGTTTCTGTGATTCCACCGAACTGCGTTGACTGGTGCCTACTTCAATCCGAAGGTCGGGTAGCATCTTCACCGATGCGAGGTTTGTGGAGGTCTCAACCAGTCCCTCGATATCACTGCTCATGCCAATCACCCCATGCGGACAGGCACAGAGTGAGAGGAGAAGCTTTTCGGCTGTTTTCCGGTTGATCACCTTCGACGGGATGGGTGCCGACTCAAGCAGCAGCTCCAGGTTCGGTTCAGTGTGCTTGTATTCATCATGCAGATCTGCCAGGAAGGTGTTGATTTTGACCCGTATCTCTTCTTTGTACTTCGCCTTCACCCCCACCAGTGCGTGAGCTTCACGCGGGATGGCGTTGTGCAGGTTGCCACCGCCAATCTCAGCGAGAACCATCCCATATTTCTTGCGGGTGAGGGAGTGCAGAAAGCGGGCCAGGATCTTATTGGCATTGCCGAACCCTTTGTCGATGTCACTGCCGGAATGACCACCGCGGAGCCCTTTTACCTCTGTACGAAACCAGAAATATCCTTTTGGGGTTTCCTTTTCCTTATATTTGAAATAGGCACGCGTCCCCTTGCCGCCGGCGCAACCGATGTAGATCTCACCCTCCTCTTCCGTATCGAGGTTGAGCAGGATGTTGCCACTGAGGAACTCCTTTCCCAGTGAGTAGGCACCCGTGAGACCGGTCTCTTCATCAACCGTGAAGAGTGCTTCGATCTTGCCGTGTGCAATGTCATTGGCCGCCAGCAATGCCAGCTGTGCAGCGACACCGATGCCATTGTCGGCGCCCAGGGTGGTGCCGTTTGCCCTGATCCAGTCGCCATCGATGATGGTCTCGATGGGATCGTTGTCGAAATCATGCTCCACCCCGGCATTCTTCTCACAGACCATGTCCACGTGTGATTGCAGGATCACCGTGGGAGCCTCCTCTCTTCCGGGAGTTGCCGGCTTGGTGATCAGTATGTTGCCTGCATGGTCCTGTTTGGCATCCAGGTTGTGGTCACGGGCAAAGGCGAGCAGATAGGCCAGTATCTTCTCCTCTTTCTTGGAGGGTCTTGGAATCTGTGTAATGTCGTGGAAGTAACCCCAGACAGCAGCTGGTTGCAGTTCTTTAATCGTTGTCATCTTATACTGTTTTGTTTGATGGTTTTGCAGTCGATAAAAATACAAGAAAAATGGCGTGTAGACAAAATTTTTAGCATCTTTAATGCGAAAAAATGCTGTTTAATTGGCTAATTGGACTATCTTTGCGGCATTAAAACCAGACAATATGATAAAAGTCGTACTGATAGGTATCGTCCTCCTGTTCATCGCCATCCTGCTGATGGGGGTGCGCGTCTTCTTCTCCCGTAAGGGTGCTTTTCCAAGCCTCCACATTGGTGAATGTCAAGCGATGCAGGACAGGGGGATTCATTGTGCAACCTCGCAGGATGCTGAAATGAACAGAAGAGAGAGTCCGATCGTGAAAATATTGAAATCAGAAAATTTATAAATCCGTTACAATGAAGAATTCTACTCCTTACATCGTCAGCGGTGTGCTGGCGATTGCCCTTATTGTTCTTTACATCCTGCACTTCACTGCCGGCAAATCAGGGACCAACACTTCAGGCAATGACCTCTCCCTCTTGCTGAACGATTCTTCGGTTACGTTGCCGATTGCTTTCGTGAATGTGGATTCCCTGCTGATGAACTACAACTTTGCGAAGGATCTCAATGAATCTTTGCTCCGGAAAGAAGAAAGCACCCGTGCCACACTTAATCAGCGGCAAAACCAGATTAATTCGGCAGCCCAGGAATTTGAGCGCAAACTGCGTAACAACGCTTTTCTGAGTCAGGAGAGAGCACAACAGGAGCAGGAACGGATATTACAGATGAACCAGGAGTATCAGCAGCTGGCAGAACGTCTCACGCAGGAGTTCATGCTCGAGCAGGAGAAACTGAATATCCAAATGGAAGATACCATTAAAGCGCGTATGGTTGAGTTCAGCAAGGGTAAGCCCTATGAGATCATTTTCAGCAACCGTACCACCAGCACCGTGCTCTACTCAGATGTGAAGTATGATATCACGAATGATGTGATCACCTTTCTGAACAACCGGTATGGACCAGCCACTGCTGCTGCCGGATCGGCTGAAGAAAAGAAATGATCCAATCGACCCGATGATAAAAAAAAGGTTCTTTGTAAAAAGAGCCTTTTTTTACCTCTATGCATCTCTTTACACCGTTCAGCCATGCAACACTGGAGACAATATATCAACAGACAACCACAGGAGTATATGCAAAGCCTGTATCCCTCCTCTGTCTCTGCAGATATGATCGTGGTGATTCCCTGTCTCGATGAACCTGACCTGCACGAAACGATCCACTCCCTTTTAGCTTGTGACCGTCCCGATGCAGAGGTGCTGGTTGCAGTGATCTGTAATGCAGGAGAAGATGTGGCAAAAGAGAGTGTCATGCAAAACAGGATCACCTATCAACAGACGCTTCTTTTAGCTCAATCGCTTGATGAAAAAGGGATGACCCTTTGTCCTCTTCTGTTTGAACAACTACCCCGCAAGCATGCAGGTGTGGGTCTTGCGCGAAAGATCGGCATGGACCTGGCCATTCAACATTTCCTGACCCATGAGAAGGAGCATGGTGTGATTGTCTCTCTCGATGCCGATTGTACCGTATCGCCACATTTTCTTACTGCCATTCAGGATGCCTTTTCGACCAGTAAACAGTTGAATGCCACCCTGCATGGATTTGCACACCGCACACGTGGTGATGATCCCGAAATGGAGTACGCCATAAGACAATATGAATCCTACCTCACTTATTTCAGCCGGATGCTGCAACAATCAGGATTTCCATGGTATTGGCATACCATTGGGTCCACTTTTGCCGTCTCCGCCAAAGCATATGTGAAAACAGGAGGGATGGGCAGACAACAAGGTGGTGAGGATTTTTATTTTCTTCAGAAGGTATTTGCGCTGGGTCATATCAAGGAATTGCCGGATGCTAAGGTCTATCCTCTGGCGCGTTTCTCAGATCGCATCCCTTTTGGAACCGGTCCCGCACTGCAGAAGATTCTGGAGGAGCCTGACAAGGTGATGAAGGTTTATTCACGCAGATCGTTCCGGGAGCTCACAGTTCTTTTTTCTCTTATCGATCATTTCTTCCGGATGAGCAATCAGCAAATCATTGCCGCCCTGGATGTGTTAAACCCAACGCTGGTCGAATTTCTGTATGAAAACAATATTATGGAGATGCTGGCTGACTGTAAACGCAACAGCGCCACGCTCACCACATTCAGAAAACGTTTCTTTCATCATTTCAATGCCTTCCGGATCATCAAATATCTGAACCACGTGCATCCTTACCCTTTCGCCTTTGAGAAAATCACGGAAGTGACGGGATAATTTGCGGCATGATTTGGAAAATTGAGCCTCATTGTGTAATTTTGTAGCAAAATGTAAGCTGTTCCTTTCATAATTCTAATTCGGATTGGTCATGATGTTTTTTGATGGAGTTGAGATAGTCAGTGCTTTTTTGGTGTTGTTTGCGATCATTGATGTCACGGGTTCGGTTCCCATCTTCCTGAACCTGAGGAGTCAAAACAAGACGATACATCCGGAAAAAGCGGCTTCCTATTCGCTTGCCATTCTGATTGGGTTTCTCTTTGTTGGGGAATGGATCCTGAAGCTTTTTCAACTCGATATCTCGGCTTTTGCTGTCGCTGGTGCCATTGTGCTGCTGATCCTCTCGATCGAGATGATTTTTGGTGTGGAGATATTCAAGAATGACAGTACCAATTCCGACAATTCATCGACACTCTTTCCGGTGGTCTTCCCATTGATTGCCGGTCCCGGTAGTTTTACCACCCTTCTCTCCATGCGGGCCGAGTTTCACATTATCAATATTATCGTGGCGGTCTTCCTCAACCTGGTAATTGTTTACCTGGTGCTGCGTTACCTCGATTTGGTGAAAAAGATGCTCGGGGAAAGCGGTGCCTATATCCTCCGCAAGTTTTTCGGGGTAATCCTGATGGCCATTTCGGTGAAACTGCTCACTTCAAACCTGAGCGTCCTGATTGCCACAGTAAACGGAGGAGCTCTCTGATCAGTTACTCATCGGGCAGTGAGGTTGCCGATATGTTATTATCCTTTAACCTAACTTTCCTATTACAAACCGGATGATTCGCAAAAAAAATCTGTATATTTGCATGTAGATTTTGCGAAAGATCTTTTTTTAGGTATCAGCCTGTCAGGCAATTGTTTAGCGTCTTAGCAACTAATTACTATATAAAATTTCAACAACATGAGAATCGTAAGTATTTCAGGAAGAGAAGTGTTGGACTCGAGAGGGAATCCGACAGTGGAAGTAGATGTATTGACCGAGTCAGGTGCATTTGGTCGTGCTGCCGTTCCCTCCGGTGCTTCTACCGGTGAGAACGAAGCCCTTGAGCTACGCGATGGCGACAAAGGCCGTTATCTGGGTAAGGGCGTACTGAAAGCCGTTACCAATATCAACGATGTAATTGCTCCTGCCTTGCTGGGAATGAACGTGCTGGAACAGAACGCTATCGATGCCAAGATGCTGGAGCTGGATGGCACCAAGACCAAATCTAACCTGGGTGCCAATGCCCTGCTTGGTGTGTCTCTCGCAGTGGCCAAAGCGGCTGCTAACTATCTTGGCCTGCCCCTTTACCGTTACATTGGCGGAACCAATACCTATGTCTTGCCTGTTCCCATGATGAATATCATCAATGGTGGTTCGCACTCAGATGCTCCCATCGCCTTCCAGGAATTCATGATTCGCCCCGTGGGTGCCAACTCGTTCAGGGAAGGTCTCCGTATGGGTGCTGAAGTATTCCACTCACTGAAGAAGGTGTTGCATGATAAAGGGCTGAGCACTGCTGTGGGTGATGAGGGTGGATTTGCCCCCAACCTGGCAGGTGGTACCGAAGAGGCACTCGAATCGATCCTTACCGCTGTGAAGAATGCCGGTTATGTGCCAGGCAAGGATGTGATGATTGGCCTCGACTGCGCCGCATCCGAGTTCTACAAGGATGGTGTCTATGACTATACCAAGTTTGAGGGAGCCAATGGCAAGAAACGCAATTCTACAGAGCAGGCTCAATATCTTGCTGAACTGATTGCCAAGTACCCGATTGACTCGATTGAAGATGGGATGGATGAAGGCGACTGGGACGGATGGAAGGTGCTCACCGATATGATTGGCGACAAATGTCAGCTGGTAGGTGACGACCTGTTCGTGACCAATGTGGAGTTCCTGGAGAAAGGCATCAAGATGGGATGTGCCAACTCAATCCTGATCAAGGTGAATCAGATCGGTACCCTCACCGAAACCCTAAACGCCATTGAGATGGCTCACCGCAACGGTTACACCAGTGTCACTTCACACCGCTCCGGTGAAACCGAAGATGCGACCATTGCCGATATCGCGGTAGCCACCAATGCAGGACAGATCAAAACCGGTTCCCTGAGTCGCTCTGATCGTATGGCCAAGTATAACCAACTGCTCCGCATTGAAGAGGAGTTGGGTGATCGTGCCGTTTATGGTTACAAGAAAATTAAATAAATAGTTTTTTTCAACCCTATTCAAAAGAGGCCGTCTCATACAACATGAGATGGCCTTTTTTCTGTTTTTAAATTTACTTTTAGAGGAACCCCCTATTTCAGGACGAGACAGCTCCTCGGTGTCTCTACCTTTATTGTACCCATATATCAACTCCCACAATTATCGGAGTTGATTTTTATGGATTTCGGCTAACTTTGTGGTTCACCTTGTGGGAACAATTTGAGAACAGTCATTGTCTTTTCCGAGTAATTCAATTTCATAAAGATATGAAGGTTTCTGCATTTATCATAAAATCTGCCAGGAAGAATGACTAAAAGGCAAAACCGACACATTTCTAGTAGAAAACGAATAAAAAATGCGTTATCTATCGAAATAATGACTATTTTTGCAAAATGGAAGCACTAAAGCAATTTGGAACAGTACCGGTTGATGTGGGAGTCTTGGAAACTCTTTTTACCTCTTATAAATATCCCCAAAAGAAGATTGCAAATCTTGAACAGAAAGGTAGTTTGATAAGGCTGAAAAAGGGTTTATACGTTGTTTCCCCAATGGTTTCCAATCAATTACTTTCTGTGGAGTTAATCGCTAACCATCTTTATGGACCTTCTTATGTGTCGATGCAAGCCGCGCTTCGTCATTATGGACTTATCCCCGAAAGCGTTCATACCACAACTTCACTTACATTTAAGACGGCGAAAATATACAATAATAGCATCGGACGATTTGAATACATACATTGTACTTCCGATTATTATTCAATCGGTGTTCGTCAAGTAGTGGATAATGACTGTGCTTATCTGATAGCTTCGCCCGAAAAAGCACTGTGTGATTTAATTGTTTACACGCCCCAATTGCGGCTCAGGTATGTAAAAAATATCGAAGTCTACTTAGAGGAAGATATACGCTTTGATATGGACGAATTTTATAAAATGGATGCAACTGTTTTTGAGCAATGTGCCCATGTAAGTAAGAAAAAATCCGAGATAAATAACCTTATAAAACTGCTGAAGCGATGAGTATATTCGACCAAATGTTGGCTCGTTATGAGATAAATAAACAAAGCGAACTGACAAATGCCACTTATGAAGTGATGCAGGAAATTACACTTGCAGGGCTTTATCGCGGCGGATTTTTCAATAAAGCTGCGTTTTACGGTGGTACTTGTTTGCGTATTTTCCATGGGATGGAGCGTTTTTCGGAAGATATGGATTTTTCACTTATCGCTCCAAATAACGATTTTCGACTCGAAGAGTTTTTTCCGTCAATCATCAATGAATTCAGTGCCACGGGAAAGGATGTTGTTATTTCAAAGAAAGAAAAAAGAACATTCGGGCGGGTGGAATCTGCTTTTTTAAAAGACAATACAGCGGTTTACGATCTGAAATTTCAAACCGATAAATCTGTCAAAATCAAAATAGAAGTGGATATTGACCCACCAATGAAATTTGATACCGAACAAAAATTATTGTTGCTCCCATACTCATTTATGACACGCTGCTTTGTTTTATCGGATTTGTATGCCGGTAAAATGCACGCTTTAGTATTCAGAAAATGGAAACAACGGGTAAAAGGGCGTGACTGGTGCGATTTTGAATGGTATGTAAGACGTGGCGTAAAACTGAACTTCAGTCACTTGCAAGAGCGAATCAAGCAATTTGACGGTATCGAAATGAGTAAAGAAGAGTTTATCCATCAACTAAAAGAGCGACTTGCCACAACAGATATTGAGATGGTTAAAGAAGATGTAGCCCGATTCCTAAAAAGTACGAAAGAGTTGGAGATTTGGTCTAACGACTACTTTTTACAGTTAGCGGACATGGTAAAATTTCAGTAAAAAACGATTAACGTGAGTTCGGGATAACAATTTATCCCCAATTGGTTAATTGAGTTGACTTCTCCACTTCAAATTTGATTGAAGGCTTTTTGGAAAAGCAACAAAATGCCACCAATGCAGCAATTCACCCTTTTCGTCATGTCACCTGCTTGAAGTTGATGATTCCGGATTTCATTCTCATATTCTGCACAAAAAACGTCGGCAATACAGAAAACTTCAATAAATTTTTCGGTTGTGATCAATGGTTATACAGATTGATTAATAAAACAAATGCTGTTTGGGAACAATTTGGGAACAAATCGAAAATTTAAACCCTAACCGATTAATTATCAATTAGGGTTTTGATTATCAAGTACCCAGAGCCGGGATCGAACCGGCATGGAAGTGAATCCACTGGTGTTTGAGACCAGCGCGTCTACCAATTCCGCCATCTGGGCATCTGCCAAAAAGTGAGTGCAAAAGTACATATATTTTTGAGATAATAAAAGTGATCGCTCTTTTTTTTCGATTCGATTCCTGATTTCTATTTTCGTCCGGAATTGTTTGCTATCTTTATAGGTACAATTGGATATTGAGAAAACAAAATGTCACGAAAAGGTGTTAATGATAGAGATTTGAACCTGCATGGAGGTTGGACCAAACGTATGAGATCTCCCTTTTTTTAATAACATATACCATCTTGGAAATGAGAAACAACCATAATTATTGTGTGATCATGAGCGGCGGTGTGGGAAGTCGCTTCTGGCCATTCAGCAAAGAAGACAAACCCAAACAGTTTCTTGATTTTTTCGGTACCGGCCGTTCCCTGTTACAGAGTACCTACGACAGGTTTAAAAAGATTGTTCCCCCTGAGCACATCTTTATTGTCACCAATGATGCCTATGCCGCGATGACCAAACAACAGCTTCCCGAGCTTAAGGATCATCAGTTGCTGTTGGAGCCGTTACGTCGCAATACTGCTCCCGCCATCGCCTTCGCTTCTTACCGTATATTTGCGGTTGATCCGAACGCCAACATCATCGTGGCACCCTCTGATCACCTGATCCTGCGGGAAGATCAGTTTGCATCTGATATGCACAGCGGACTGGATTTTGTGGCAGCGAATCCGGTACTTCTCACGTTAGGAATCAGGCCAAGCAGACCCGAGACCGGTTATGGTTACATTCAGGTGGATGGCAATGACGGTCAGGGAATCGGCCGGGTGAAAGCATTTACCGAGAAACCGGACCTGGAGCTGGCGAAGAAATTTGTGGAAAGCGGTGAGTTTATGTGGAACTCGGGCATCTTTCTTTGGAATGTGAACAGTATTCTGGAGGCTTTCAGCAGTTACCTGCCTGATATCGTACAGAAGTTTGATGAAGGCAGAGAATACTTTAATACCCCCCGGGAGAAACAGTTTGTGGATGAGACCTTCCCTTTCTGTGCCAACATTTCAATTGATTACGGTATCCTTGAGAAAGCTGACAATGTCTTTGTCAACATCTCCGATTTCGGATGGAGTGACCTGGGGACTTGGGGCGCCCTGCATGAGATCTCCGATCGTGACGAGAACAACAATGCCAATCTACAGTGCAAGGCACTTTTCGTTGAGAGCAATGACAATGTGGTAGCCATGAGCGACGATAAGCTGGTAGTGATCCAGGGACTGGATGACTACATCGTGGCAGAATCGGACAATGTGTTGCTGATCTGCAAAAAGAGCGAGGAGCAACGCATCAAGCATTTTGTTACCGATGTCAAATTCCGATATGGAGACGAATATGTGTAGGTAACTGTCACCCGTTAGTCACTGAGGAGGCGTACCTCTGCAATCTTACCTGTGGTGCTACCCGGGTGAGCTGAGAATTTCACGATCAACTGCTTCTCCTGATGTTGTTCCTCCGGGAGTGAGATCAGCAGCTCCTGCTTCTCCATCCCCTTTTGACCGGTGAGTGAGAACGACTCCAGATGCCGGTCGTTGACCAGTATGTCGAAATTGCGCGACCGGTCGATGTCGAAGTAGCTGATGTAGAGATAACGTGCGTTTTGTTTCTCGTTTCTCATCCCGTAGCTGAACCAGCCACTTGCTTCCCGCCAGTGGATGTCTTCAAAGACACCTGTGCGGGACTCTTCAGAAGCGATGAAATGATCTGATTCGGGCTGCTGTTCGCCGCTGACAACCAGGTCGACGGTTTTACTGTTCAGCTCATTGCGTCGGGTCTCTTCCTTCTCTATTGCCCGGTGCATTTTTTCTGCTTCTCCCCGGGTGGCCTGCGGCCAGTAGATGATGTAGCGTGATTCATGCAGGCTGAAGAAGGGAGTCAGCTCCATGCCCCCGGTGTATCTATCAGGGTAGAGGCTTGTGAGGCGGAAGGTGAGCGGTTTCCCTTTTACAGGCTGCAGGAGTGATGCCAGCTCTCCGGCTTCACCTACTACCAGTGGCATGCTCTTCAGCGGGATCTGTGGTCCGTGTGCAATGTGTCCGCCGCGACTGTCATCGGCGAAGAGCCCTGTCTGTTCTTCTTCTGATGTCCTGGCAGCCAGCACGATGGGGCCATAGGCGAAGGAGTAGTAGTTGGAGTGGTCGGGAAGTTGTTCCGTCCTCACCCTCATAGGCATCTCCATCACCACGCGATCGCCCTTACGCCACCGCCTGTTGATGGCCAGATAGCCCTCTTTTTCCTCTGCCGTGTACTCTCTTCCGTTGACTGTAATACGTATGGTTCCCTCCTTTGCCCATTCGGGATGACGGAGCATCAGTGTGAACTGTTTTCTGCCGCGCGGGTTGATGGTGATGGCCGTACTCTCTTCATAAGGGAAATTGTTCTCCTGCAGGATCTCGGTTTGTTGTGCTTTCCATTGCAGCCGGGAGGGGATAAAGAGATTGACATAGAGTGCCTCTTCAGTATGGGCGTAGATCATCTCCCCATACTTGGAATGGTTCTCAATGCCGGAGCCTACACAGCACCACATGCTGGTGTGGGGCTGTGAGTATACCCGGTAATGTCCGGGGCGCATCTGGGTGAAGTAGACCAATCCCCCCGTGTGGGGGTTTTGTGAAGAGAGGATGTGGTTGTAGAGGGCACGTTCGTAGTAATCGATGTACCCGGGCTGCGGATCAGTGTGGTAGAGCATGCGCGTGAGTCGCAGCATGTTGTGGGTGTTGCAGGTCTCCGGTCCCTCAATTGAGGTGACCATACGAGAGAAGTCCTCCACATGGTTGAAGTGCTCCGATACGCTGTTGCCACCGATCGATACCGAACGATTGGTCACCACACCCTCCCAGAAAAAGCGTGCGGCATTGTCCCATGATTCGTTTGCCTCCAGGTCGGCAATTCGCTTGAAGCCGATCACCTTGGGTATCTGTGTGTTGGCATGCATGCCGGTGAGCACGTCACGCCCTGCCATCAGCGGCTCCAGCAGGAGGAGATGTGAGAACCTGTGTGCCAGCTTCAGGTATTTCTCCTCACCGGTGATGGCCGCCACATCGGCAAACACTTCGTTGAGTCCCCCATGCTCACTGCGGAGCATCTCCTGCATCTGCTCGTCGGTCAGCTCCGCTGTCAGCTCAATGGCCCAGTCGCTCATCGCCACCAGCATCTCACGGGCTTCTTTCTTGCCGGCGACCAGGTAGGCATCCCTCAGTCCCGCAAAGGTCTTGTGGATATTGTAGAGTGGTACCCATCTGCCATTGAGGCTGAACCCCCCGGCGTCGATCTTACCCGAAGCAATCTCATCCCACACGGCTTTGCTGCCCGGGACACCTCCGATGTAACCATTGCCGTTGGCCTGTTGGCATCGCTTCAGCTCGCTGAGCATATAATCGAGGCGTGATTCAATCTCGCGGTCACCGGTGGAGGCAGCCATCAGCGAGAGGGCCGACAGGTAATGACCGCCGATATGACCGTCGAGACCGCTGTTCTCCCAGTTGGTGTAACTCCCGGCTTTGGGTGTCAGTCCCGCCTCCCTGTGGAAGGGTGCCAGCAGCCTGTCGGCACTCATCTCCAGCAGGTAGGCTTTGTTCAACTCTTCTGCATGCCTGAAGGGACTCTCCAGCAGTCTTACATCCCGTAAATGGAAATAGGACACCGACCTGTTTACCTGCGCCTGCATGAGGGTGGCAGAGGTAACAAAGAGTATGAAAACCGGCAAAAATAGGTTTCTCATCATCGCAGGTTTAGGAAGGAGTCATCTTCTCTTCCGTGAATTGTCCCAACTTTTGATATTTCTTGTAGAGCTCGCTGTAGCATGCATGGTTCTCCTTGTTAGGGTGATAGGTGATGACAAAGCCTTGTCCCATGGCATCCTGCGCCTCTTCCACCTTTTCGTAGATACCGGCCACCACTGCCCCGAACATGGCGCTGCCAAAGGCACACGATTGTTCCGTGCGAGCCACCTTGATCGACATGCCCAGCACGTCGGCCATGGTTTGCATCACAAAGGGCGATTTGAGGGAGATGCCGCCTATGCCGACCACCTGCTTGATTTCCACACCGTTTTCGAGAATGCGGTCCACGATGGCTTTCGACCCGAAGGCAGTAGCCTCCACCAGAGCCCTGAAGATCAGGGGTGCTGAGCTGCCCAGCGTCAGCCCCGTGATGGAGCCCTGCAACAGCTGGTTCGCATCGGGTGTGCGGCGGCCGTTCATCCAGTCGGTAGCCAGGATGGTGCTCTCGCTCACCGGTATCTTCTCTGCCTCTTTGGTCAACGCGGGGATAAGGGCATCTGTCGCCTCAGCGATCAGCTTCTCCCGTGTCTCTGCATCAATCAACTCGCTCTTGCCGATGATGTTGCGAATGGGCCACTCCAATACTCTTCTGAACCATGCGTAGATATCACCGAAGCCGGACTGCCCTGCTTCCAGGCCGATCATGCCGGGGATAACCGATCCGTCTACCTGTCCGCAGATGCCGGGTACCAGCTTGTCACCCATCTCCTCGTAAGGCACCGCCATGATATCGCAGGTAGAGGTGCCGATCACCCTGACAAAGTCACCCGGCTTGATTTCCACCCCCACGGCACCCATGTGGCAGTCGAAGGCACCCACTGCCACTGCCACGTTGGTCGTTAGCCCCAGTCTATGAGCCCACTCCTGCGACAGGTAGCCCACCTTTGTGTTACTTGGATAGGTGTCACGATAGAGCCGTGAGCGGTAACCGGCCAGCAGGGGGTCGAGGGTGGTGAGGAACACCTCCGAGGGCAATCCTTCCCACCCTTCGTGCCACATCGCCTTATGGCCTGCCGCACAGCGGCTTCTTGGCATGGTCTCCGGTTTACTGTTTCCGGTGATCAGCCCTGGCAGCCAGTCGCAATGCTCTACCCAGGAGTAGGCGGCTTTGCGTACCGCTTCATCTTCGCGCAGGATGTGCAGCATCTTGGCCCATACCCATTCGGAGGAGTAGATCCCTCCCTCGTAAGCGGTGTAATCGATCTCCCACACCTTTGCCAGCTTGTTGATCTCATCAGCCTCTTTGATGGCGGTATGATCTTTCCAGAGCACGAACATGGCGTTGGGGTTCTCCGCGAATGCAGGGAGCAGTGCCAGCGGGGTGCCCTGCTGATCGGTCAACACAGGGGTAGATCCGGTGGTGTCGAACCCCATTCCCACCACCTTCCCGGCGGTACCTTCCGGCGATTTGGAAAGTGCCTCACGGATGCTCTCCTCCAACACTTCGATGTAGTCGAGCGGGTGTTGACGGTAGCGGTTGCTCTGCGGATCGCAATAGCTTCCCTTCATCCAGCGGGGGTAATATTTCACCGAGGAGGCAATCTCATTGCCATTGGCGGCATCGACGATGATGGCACGGCATGAATCAGAGCCGTAATCCAGTCCAATTACATATTCAGTCATACTCTTTTGATTTCGTTATTCGTATCCCGTTTCATTGCTTCTGTGATCGGCGGATGCTTACTGAAGTGATTTGTTCAGTAGATAATAGACCTCATTCACCCTCAGTTCGAACTTGAAGTTCTTGATGGTGGTATCCTTGTCGATGGTCACCAGCTCGATACCGGCGATATCGGCATAATCTTCAAAATATTCGTTGGTGAGGGCATAGCTGAAGGCGGAGTGGTGTGTACCGCCCGCATAGATCCAGGCTGCGGCCCCGATCTCCAGGTTGGGCTGCGGAATCCAGAGGGAGCTGGCTACCGGCAGTTTTGGCAATGCAGCCTCCGGTTCCTTCACATCCACGTTGTTGACCACCATACGGAAGCGGTTGCCCATGTCGATGATGGTGGAAGCGATACCGGTGCCAGGGTCGGCAGTGAAGACCAGACGTGCCGGGTCGGCTTTGCCTCCTATACCGAGGGGGTGAACCTCCAGGCGGGGTTTCTGAGAGGTGATATCGGGTGATACCTCCAGCATGTGCGACTGGAGGATGGCACTCTGCTCACCCTTGAAGTGGTAGGTGTAATCCTCCAGGAAGGAACATCCACCCTTCAATCCTCTCGACATCACCCAGATGGTACGCAACAGCGCAGCGGTCTTCCAGTCGCCTTCCGCGCCGAAGCCGTAGCCCTCTGCCATCAGGCGCTGGCTGGCCAGTCCAGGCAACTGGTTCAACCCGTGAAGGGCATCGAAGTTGGTGGTGAATGCCTTTGCGTTCTTATCCTTCAGAAAACGACGCAGGGCAATCTCGATCCGTGCTGCCTCGCGTACCTGCCCGTGATCCTTCGCGCCTTTCCTGCAGTTGTCGGCGAAAATATAGAGCTGCTCAAATTCGGCAACCAGCTGATCCACCTCCTGTTCAGTCACCTTGTCCTGGTAGGCCACCAGATCACCGATGGAGTAGTAATCCACATGGTACCCCAGCCGCAGTTCGGCCTCCAGACGATCGCCGTCAGTAACCGCCACGTTGTTCATGTTGTCACCGAAACGTACGATCACCATCTCCTGAGCATCGGCCCACGCCGCTGCCACACGCATCCAGACGGCAATTTTCTCCTGCACGTTTTGTTCTGACCAGTGACCCACCACCACTTTCCGGTTTTTGCGCATGCGGGTTACCATGTGGCCAAACTCACGGTCGCCGTGTGCCGACTGGTTCAGGTTCATGAAGTCCATGTCGATCTCACTCCAGGGTATCTCCTTGTTGAACTGCGTGTGTAGGTGGAGCAGCGGCTTGTGGTAATTTTGCAGTCCCTTGATCCACATCTTTGCCGGTGAGAAGGTGTGCATCCAGGTGATGATGCCGATGCAGCTTGCATCACTGTTGGCCTCCTTGAAAATCTTTTCCACTTCGGGAGATGAGTTGGCGGTCCCTTTGTAAACCACTTTCACGGGGAGTGTCCCGGCTTCATTCAGTTGTTTCACGATCTCTTCCGAGTGTGCATTCACGGTGATCACCGCATCACCTCCGTAAAGGAGCTGTGCCCCGGTGACAAACCATACTTCCTGGTTGTTGTAGAAATCCATATTCTCTTTTTTTTTATTGTTGATGTATCTTTTTTTATTTCTGTCCGTAGTAGGCGTTGGGCCCATGCTTGCGGGAGAAATGTTTCTCGATGAGCCACCGGTTCATGGTGAGCTGCGGGTTCACCTGGCGGGAGATAAAGGCCATCTTGGCCACCTGCTCCATCACCACGGCATTGTGAACCGCATCATGCGGATCTTTACCCCAGGCAAAGGGACCATGATTTTTCACCAGAACACCCGGTATATGCGCCGGATTCAACCCTGTGAAGCGTTCAATGATCACGCTACCGGTATCTTTTTCATAATCACCCATGATCTCATCCTTTGTCATATCACGGGTGCAGGGGATGTCATCGCTGAAATAGTCAGCATGGGTGGTGCCGATATTTGGAATATCGCAGCCTGCCTGTGCCCAGGCTGTGGCATAGGTGGAGTGGGTGTGTACTACCCCTCCTGTTTCGGGGAAAGCCTTGTAGAGCTCCAGGTGGGTGGCAGTGTCGGAGGAGGGTTTGTAATTGCCCTCTACCCTGTTTCCCTCCATGTCGACCACGACCATGTCGTCAGCCTTCATCCCTTCGTAGGCGACACCGGAGGGTTTGATCACCACCACTCCACGTTCGCGGTCGATGCCGCTCACATTGCCCCAGGTGAAGATGACCAGTCCATGCTCCACCAGATCGAGGTTGGCACGGAACACCTGTTGTTTCAGTTCTTCTATGCTCATATCATTTGTTTTATAGTATTTCCAGCATCACCACTGACTTCGGAGGTAATACCACCGAGAGGTCACCGTTCTTCAGGGTTGCTCCCCTGAAGTCAGTTATGCTTACCTTGTCCGGTTGTTCAAATGTGTTGTGGTCATCAATCTTTGCCGAGGTGAGCATCTGACCGCTCACTTTTTTTACTGATGCACCTATCAACTGGGTGCTGATCTGCTGTTCGTTGCTGGGATCAGCATTCACCAGTGTGATGTGAATCTTGCCGTTGGCATCTTTTGATGCGGAGACGCTGACAGCATCAATCTCCCTGTTACTCTGTCGGTACTTGGTGCTGGTGAAGGAGATGGGAAGAAGGGTCGCATTCTGGTGTACCTTGTAGAGGTAGAATACCCAATAGGTGGGGGTACGTAACATCTTTTCCTCGTCGGTCAGGATCACCGACTGAAGCACATTCACGGTCTGTGCCAGGTTGGCCATCTGCACGCGGTCACTGTGCCTGTTGAAGATGTTGAGGTTGATGCCTGCCACGATGGCATCGCGCAGGGTGTTCTGCTGATAGAGGAACCCCGGGTTGGTGCCCGGCTCCACATTGTACCAGGTACCCCACTCGTCGATGATCAGGCCCACTCTCTTCTGCGGATCGTAGCGGTCCATGATGGCCCCATGCTTAGTGATCAGTTCATCCATGAAGAGGGTCTTTTCGATGGTGGTGAAATATTCCGCTTCGTCGAACTGAAGGGCCGATCCCTTGTCGCTCCAGTCTCTTGGAACGGTGTAGTAGTGAAGCGAGAGACCCTGCATGTGACGTCCCGCATTCTTCATCACGGTTTCGGTCCAGTTGTAGTCGCCCCCGTTGGCGCCGCAGGCAATCTTGTATACCCGATTGTCGCCATAGTTCCTGGCGAAGGTGGCATAATGACGGTAGAGGTTGGCGTAATAATCGGGTTCCATGTTGCCACCGCAGCCCCAGCTCTCATTGCCTATTCCCCAGAACTTCACCTTCCAGGGCTCTTCACGACCGTTCTGGCGCCGCAGGTTGGCCATCGGGCTCTCACCATCGAAGGTGACATATTCGACCCATTTCGACATCTCTTCCACCGTGCCGCTACCCACGTTGGCGCTGATATAGGGCTCGGTACCCAGCTGTTCGCACAGGTCAAGGAACTCATGGGTGCCGAAGCTGTTGTCTTCCACCACGCCACCCCAGTGGGTGTTGATCATCTTGGGTCTTTGATCACGCGGTCCGATGCCGTCCATCCAGTGATACTCGTCGGCAAAGCACCCTCCCGGCCATCGCAGGTTGGGTATCTGGATCTCTTTCAGCGCTGCCACCACATCGTTGCGGATACCGCGTGTGTTGGGTGTGGAGGAATCTTCACCCACCCAGTACCCGCCGTATATACAGCGTCCGAGGTGTTCGGAAAAATGGCCGTAAATGTGGCGGTTGATGGTGTTTGCTCCACGGTCGGCTTCAATGATCAATCGGTTCTGTGCATTAAGGGCAGTGCTGCCGATCAACAGCAGTGTCAAAATCTGGAGAGTTCTTTTCAGTTTCATGGGTTTCAGTTTTATGTTGAATGATTGAATTTCAATTGGAATATTGCGATCGACAAACATTTCCGGGATCAGATGAGGGTTTACCCTCAATGGCCAATTAATGAGTGTAAAGTTAATACTTATTTTATTCAGATCCTACAGGAGCCTCAATTTGTTACGATGAATCCACCCTCCGGTTGCAGTGTCACCACCAGTTCTCCCTTTGCAGTTAGTTTCTGTTGCAGGAGCTGTGCAGTTCTGTCATTCCTGTCGTTATAGAGAAGCAGACTCTTTCCGGTCAACATCGGCAGTCTGAGGGTGATCATTTTTTCTTCTTTCCCGGCATTGATGCCCGCCACGTACCATTGTTCTCCATGACGCCTGGCCAGCACCACATATTTACCCGGATACCCGTCGATGAGGAGAGTCTCATCCCAAAGGGTGGGGATCTTTTTCATGAAGTCGATCACGAACGAGGGTTGCTCCGTCAGGTTGTTGGGAGTGATACCGAAATTCTGGATGGGCGACTGAAACAGTACAGCTGTTGCCATCTGGAAGGTCTCCGTTGTCCTGCGGGTGGTTCCCCCGTCGTTGTTACGGTTGTGTCGTTTGTTGAGCAGCACGGGACCGAAGTCCATCGATGCCACGCTGTTCCGGATGAAGGGGTGCAACGCTGCGTTGTATGCTTCGTGATCGTTGGCGTGCTGTGTGAAGATCAGGTTTTCAGATGCCAGTACCGCCTCGCTGCCGGCAAAGTTGGGATACATCCGTTCCCATCCGCGGGGGAGGGTGCATCCATGAAAGATAACCGTCAGCCCGTAATCGTTGGCGTCCGACAGGATCTCTTCATAGAGCTTCATGGTCTCCTGCTTGTCCCCGCCAAAGAAATCGACTTTGATCCCTTTCACACCGATGCTTTGCATCCATGCCATCTCCTTTTTGCGGACAACAGATCGGTTCATGCGGTTCTTGGGTCCCTGTGGTGCGTCGCTCCAAAAGCCGTTGGAGTTGTACCAGAGGGCAATCCCTACATTTTTGGAAGCGGCATATTGTGCCAATTGTTCAATCTTTTCCTTGCCGATACGGCTCTCCCACCAGTTGTCGATGAGTACCAGTTCATAACCCATCTCTGCCGAGAGGTCGATGAATGATTTCTGGTCGTCGTAGTTGATGCTTCCGTCCTGCCAGAGGAGCCAGCTCCAGGTGGAGCGACCGAACCGGTACTCCCTTGAGGGTTCATAAAGTGGTTCAACCAGGTCGAATGCGATGGTGGTCTCGACAATTGGTTTCAGGTTGTCACCCACGGTGATGGTGCGCCAGGGAGTCACCCCCGGTAATGGGATAGCAGGATTGGCGTTGCCGATACTGTTGTTCTCTCCCTCTTCCGGGTAGGCGATGGTGTAAAGACCCTCAGCAGTACCCTCACTCAGCTTTGAGCCGCAGTAACGGCTGTCGACACCAGTCTCGGAGAGCAATGCCCAGCCATTGTCGCCCACATGGAACAGTCCGGGGAAGGTGTATCCCAGGCCATATCTGGAAGGTGTGCCGATTGGTTCATCAGGCAGATATTCTTCTTCGTAGCTGGGTTTGGTTCTCATCCAGCCGATCATGGGTGTCGCCTGCGGGGTGAGGAAGGTAGTGGTGAAAGAGGGGAAGTTGAACCCGGTCAGTTCTTTTTCGATGATGCAACGGGCAGTCTCTCCGTTCTGTGCCAGTGAATAGCGGAATGCGATGTCGTGGTTGCTCACCCGGAAGGTGATGCTGAACTGTTCCTTCTCTGTTGTCTCATAGGTGCAGGTCACTTCGTTGGCCAGGTAATCCACCCTGCTTTGTTTGATCTTTGGTTCCTGATAGGAGTGTTGTATGGTTGTCTCATTCGTTTCTACCAGTATCAGGTTACGACTGAAATCGCTTACATTGGTGATCAGTCCCAGGGGCGAATCTTCCAGTATAATCCTTTCCTTGTAACGGACGCTGTATGTGAGCTCTCCATTCTCCAAATTGATATCTGCCTGCAGCTTATTGTCGGGGCTGCTGATCTTTATGTTCTCTGAAGAGAGCGGAATCAGAAACGAAAACAAGAAGAGACTCAGTATAAATCTTTTCATCGGTTCATATGTTGATATCTGCACAAAAATAACATATTTATCCAACTAACAGGTAGAGAAATGAGTACAGATGGTGGATTTATTCAACAAAAGCTGGATGAGCGTGCTCATCCAGCTTTTGTGTTGACTCTCCAGCTTTTATGACGGGAATGTTATCCTGTTATTACAATTTGATCTTGTAAATATTGAATGTGTGGGGATCAATCGCTGACTCCAGCTTATGGCCGTCGATCACGATTTCACTTTCAACGGGGACAATCAGCGTGGGGTTGGCGATGGTGTTTTCAGCATCCGGCTCATCCGATTTCAACTGTATGACCCTGCCGTTAGTGAGATTCTCACTCTTTTTTAATCCATTGACGTTTATCTGAAGCGGTTGTCTCTTCTCCGATGTGTTTACGATTTTCACAATCACCTCGCTCTGATCGTTGTCCCATACGGCGCTCGCGAAGAGTCCGTTTTGTCCATCCGCACCGGTAATCGCTATTCCGTTCATCGTCAGCGGCAGCACATGGGTTCCTTTGTTCAGCGAGAACAACTGCTGCACGTAGTAGCTTACGGTTTTCACACTGTGCAGGTTGTCAAACCAGATCATGTCGGGACGCCACTGCCACCCTTCCACATGCGCGAAGAGAGGTGCGTAGGTGGCCATGTGAACGATGTCGGCATTACGCTCCATTCCGGTCATGAAAGCTGCCTCCAGGAGTGAGGTGTAGAAGTGGTTCCATTTCTTTCCTTTTCCGTGGCAGGCATACTCGCCGGCGAACACTTTGGGTCCCTTGCGGTCGTAATTGTCGTAACGTGCTCCCTCGCTGAGGAACCAGCTTTCAGGGCGATAGAAATGTTCATCCACCAGGTCGACATTCAGCTTTTTCATCTCAGGCCAGAGGTATTCAAACTGTTCACCTTCCGAGCCGGGGCCGGAACCGCCAATAATCATCATTTCGGGGTATTGCTTGCGGATTGCTTCTACGAAGGGTTTCAGTCGTACCACATATTCCTCTCCCCATTGTTCGTTTCCAATAGCGATAAATTTGAGGTTAAAGGGCTCTGCGTGACCCATTTCTGCCCGCACCTTGCCCCATTCGCTATCAGGGCTGCCGTTGGCGAACTCAATCAGGTCGAGCGCATCACGGATGTATCCATCCAGATCACATACAGCCACATGTGCATGCTCTTCCTCATTCTGAAACTGACATGCCAGTCCCACACTCAGTACCGGTAGCGGCTCGGCACCCAGTTCTTCCGAAAGAAGGAAATACTCGTAGAAACCCAGTCCGTAGCTCTGGAAATAGTCAGGAAAAAAACGATGAGGGAATGTATAGTGCCAGCGGTTTTCGTTCAATGGCCTGTTCTCAACCGGCCCCACACTTTTTTTCCAGTCATAGCGTGTTGCCAGGTCTGTACCCTCTACAATACATCCTCCCGGGAAACGGAAGACGCCCGGACGGATGTCATAAAGGGCCTGTGCCAGATCCTTACGCAGTCCATTTTCATGTCCGTTCCATGTGTCAACGGGAAAGAGCGAGATATGCTCCAGATCAACACTGTTTCCTGATTCCAGGAAGATACGTAACATCGCCTTGGGTTGTGTTTCCGGTGATTTGAATACCAATTGATATTTCTTCCACTCTTTTGAATCGACGACAAGCGCCTCTGATACCAGTGCCTGATGTTCACCCATCGAAGAGTAGTGAATTAGCTGCACCCTGATCTCACTTGCTTCACCCGGTACGCGGGCCCATACAGAGAAACGATACTCTTTCCCTTCTTCTATTCCAATTCCGAAAAAACCCTCGTTTTGTAGTCCGGTGCGTTTGTGAGCATGTCCGGGATCATCGAGACGTACATAGTGCGGGTTTCGTTCAAAGGGACCGTCATCCTTCAATGTCACCTTTCCATATGTTTCCCATCCCATAAAATTTTGCGGAAACTCAAAGGAGCGGTTCTTGATTAATTCGGCATAGAGACCCCCGTCGGCTGCATAATTGATATCCTCAAAAAACAAACCGTACATGGTGGGTTGAATTTCAGCCCCCTTCCTGTTTGCCTGGATCGTCATTTCGTTGGTCTGTGCATGGAGGGCGAAGCCAAAAGAGAGTGCCAGCAAGGCAGCGAATAAAATCGTACAATTCTTCATGTCTGATTATTTTATGTGGTGGTTATTTTATGCGTTTTCCCCACACCGAACGACCCTCATCATCCAGTCCGGTAAAAAGGAGTGTATGCTTCTGGTTTTCCCAGTCCTGTCCGGTAAAGATAAACAAATTACGGATGGTATCCCTGCCCAAAGATAATGATAATGTTTGGTTTTTTTTAGCAAAGGTCCAGGAACCGTTGTCGCCTGTGGTGCCGTCTGCGTTCAGATTCAAATGAAATGAATTGTTCCACTCCTCCTCTTTCAGGCTGCCCTCTCCCCACAATATCTGCCCTGCTGCCAGCTGCCGATCGTAGGTCGATTCCCGGATGCGGATCAACTCCCATTCACCGGCAACATCCTGTGTCGAAACCACCCGTTCTGCGTCACCGGCATATCTTTGGGGAGATACTACAGGCCAGCCGTCAGGGGTGAAGAAGAGCTCCCTGAGATGCAGCACCATCAGGTGGTTTCCCGGTGAAAGACGACCCTGGTGTGCCATATAGTAACGCCCCTCTTCTGTTGCCAGGATGCCACAGTGTCCCGTGCCTGCCCATCCGGGATGATTGTCGAACCGGTAGGGGGCTGTAATGATGGGGAAGTTGTTGAGGGTATCGTTCATGTTCTTACCGAAATAGTCGTAAAAAGGTCCTTCCGGTTTGTCTGATCGACCCACACGCACATTGTAGGTGGTCATCAGTGGATCATAAGAGACGAAAAGGAAGTATTTTTTCAAATCAGGGTTGTAAATGATCTCCGGTGCTTCAAGGTTATCTTTACGATAGTTGGCTCTTCGGGCTATCAGATGTCCCAGGTCATCTCTCTTCATGGTTAATCCTGTGGCCGGGTCGAGTTCAACGCAATACAATCCCCCAAAATAGGATCCGTAATGCATCCATATCCTGCCATTGTCCGGATCTTCAATTACACTCGGGTCAATGGCATTGACCGGTGTAAGGCTGTTGCTTTTCACTACTGTGCCTTTTTGCTCCCATGGTCCTTCCGGAGAGGCGGACTCAGCCAGGCCAATCCAGGATGTTTTTTTGCCGAATGCTGATACACTATAATAAAGCCTGTATCTATCCCCCTGTTTCATTACATAGGGAGCCCAGATGTTCGTCGCTCCTCTGCCTTCATTGTGCGCATGTACCCAGTCAACAGCCTCTTTCGGGATCCCGGGGAAAGCCCATCCCACAAACTCCCAGTGAACAAGATCTTTGGACTTCCTGATCTGGATGTTCCCCAGCGGTACATTCATCTCCCTGGCTCTCTCCCGGTTTTCCGCGAAGATGGCATCAGTGGAATAGATGTAGTAATCATCGCCAAATTTTTTTATTGCCGGATCATGTACATTGTATGTTCCCCATTCTTTGTAATGTTCCATTGCGGAGAGGGGAGCGTAGTCATCGATCCACGGATTCACTTTCGCCTCCGGGCTAAATGATGGTTGCACTTGTTTGCAGGAAAACAAGAATAGTGACAGGCAAGTAGTAAAAATTGAAGTGAACTGCAGCAGGGTGTGTTTTTTTTTCACGTTGTCTTTTTCCGTTTGAGATTCTTCTACAAACAAAATGTTATTTTTTAACGAAAAGGTAGAGAAATGAACACAGATGGTGGATTATTGGATGAATTGACAAAATAGGTTTATTTTTAACTAATTTAGGTTGATTATTATTTTTACTTTTGTGTGTAGTGAAAGGGTATCATGAAAAGGAAGTTTTTTTATTTAGTAGCCATCCTGATTCTTCATTCTCTCTTTATATCTGCACAGAGATTAACCGGTGAGGAGTATACCACTCAATTCGTCACGATGGATGACGGATTGTTGCATCATTATATTGATGACATTTACAAGGATGTGACCGGTTACCTCTGGATCTCAACCGGAGGAGGACTCTCCCGGTATGACGGATACAAGTTTGCGCACTACAACATGAACTCGTTTCCTGTAGCCATTAAAGGGAATTTTGTACACAAGGTGTGTGAAGATGATTTCAACCGCCTCTGGATTGTTTCGGAGGGAGGTCTGGATGTGATGGATTTATGGCATCATCAAAAGGTGGAGCTGTTTTCGGGTATTGATTCACTCAACTTGTCGTTTCTTGAAAACCCGGTGTTCAATATCATGAAGGATACAAAGGGTGACATCTGGTTGTATGCCAGTAAGATATATAAGATCCAGCTTTCCGAAGAGGGTGACATCCAGGATGTTCTGATTTATGAAGATGATCTGCATGCTGAACTGTTTGTGGCGCTCGCCGATATGGACAATGATGGAAATGTCTGGGCCGGTTTCAACAATCAAATATTCAAGTTGTTCCCATCAGAAAGAAACCAGTTAAAAGCGATACCTGTATCTGAGAAGCTGAAGTTTGGTGCCAAAACCATGATCATGAAATTCCTGCTCAAGGAGAATGATGTATGGATAGGCACTGACCGTGGTTTGTACAGGTATTACAGGAACGAAGATGTGTTGAAGGTATACAGGAGCCAGGCTGGCGATCCTCACTCTCTGTCGCATGATTATGTCTCGGAACTGGCATTGACCGATTCCAGGCAGTTGATCGCCGGCACACTGAGAGGGATTAACATCTATAACACCTCATCCGATGCATTCGACCAGATAGTAGCAGCGCACACAAGCGAGGGTTTCGGATTGAACAGCAATTTCATCAATACGATTTTTACCGAAGAGGGGATGATATGGTTGGGCACCGAAACAGGGGGGATCAACAAATTGACTCCCAGGAATGCGTTTATCAGGAACTATACGCACGACAAAAACGTGGAGGGCTCAATGTCGCAAAACCCTGTTAACGCGATTCTGGAAGATGAAGATGAAAATCTGTGGATTGGAACGGTTGAGGGTGGTCTAAATCTGAAGAGAAAAGGGGAGGAGGTTTTCACTCATTACACCGCTTCGTCAACCGCAAGGTTGAGTCACAATTCAGTGAGTGCATTGTGCATGGATGATGAGCAGCGTTTGTGGACCGGCACCTGGGGCCTGGGTGTGACCCTGCTCGACATTACGGATCCGGGAAAAAGGCCGGTGAGGTACATCCATTCCGGTCAATATCCCCAATTCCTGGTCGATTTCGTCGGGGCACTCACTTTTGACAGGCTTAACAATGCCATGTGGATCGGAACGAACCAGGGTCTCTTCTGCTACGATATTGAAAAAGAGAGCCTGGAAAAACCCTTCCGTGACAACCTGTCGGATCAAATCAACGGAATCATAGGCTCGGTGATCGACAACGACAACCAACTATGGATGGGGTGTGCGGAAGGGGTATATGTCATTGATCTGAACCGGCAGGAGGACCATACTTTTTCATATGTTCACCTGAAGTATAAGCTCGACGATCCCCAATCGAAGCTGATTGAGCGAATAACCAGTTTTTGCATCGATTCCGAGGGCGTTATGTGGCTGGGAAGCGACGGCTTCGGCATTTACAAACGGATGACCAATGAGGATGGATCATACACATTTCAATCCTACACAACCTCCGATGGACTGGCCAACAACAATGTGAAGGGTCTGCTGGAGGATGAGAGGGGTAATCTGTGGATCAGTACGATTAACGGGTTGTCCTGTTACAACAGGAACAACAACAGCTTCACCAATTATTACGAGGAAGATGGTCTTGTCTCCAGCCAGTTTTACTGGAACGCATACGCTAAGGCGAAGAGCGGACTGCTCTATTTTGGCACCCTTGACGGACTGGTGGCTGTGGACCCGGAGATGATACGATCGAATAATGCAGCATTCCGGGTTACATTGACCGATTTCTACGTGAACAACGAAAGAGTGAACCCGGGCAAAATCATCAGAGAAGACATCTCCGTGGCGGATGAGATCATCCTGCATGAAAAGACCCGATCCTTCTCGATCGATTTCTCAGCCCTTACTTACCGGGCCATTAGCAATTATGTATATGCCTATCGGCTTATGGGGTATGATGACAACTGGATTGAACTGGAGAAAAATGCCCATACGGTGACCTATATGAACCTGCCGGCCGGTACTTATCAGTTTCAGGTTAAGTATGTGCCAAAAGAGAGGCTGGATACAGGAGAGGTGACACAGATCAATCTCCGGATCAAACCCTATTTCTATAAAACCGTCTGGTTCATCTCCCTGATGCTCCTGCTGGTTG
The DNA here is from genome assembly GCA_012837345.1 of Bacteroidales bacterium. Lineage (GTDB taxonomy): Bacteria > Bacteroidota > Bacteroidia > Bacteroidales > Dysgonomonadaceae > Proteiniphilum. The sequence goes on along the minus strand of DURL01000003.1, from coordinate 12,747 downwards.
TGCTTGCGATCATCATGCTCCATATCTGGCGGGTCCGATCATACGAGCATCAACAGAAGGTGCTGAAGCAAATCGTGGATGACCGTACCGAGGAGATTGAGAAGCAGAAGGGTGTCTTGACAACTCAGAAAAATGAGCTGTCACAGCGCAACCTGCTTTTAAGTGAACAGAATGAGAAGATCACGCGGCAGAAAGAACAACTGGTGGAGATGTCGCGGAAAATGCGAAAGATGACCACGGAGAGACTCGACTTTTTCACCAATGTGTCACATGAGTTTCGCACCCCTATCACGTTGATAGCAGGGCCAGTAGAAAGAGCACTTAAATTGAGTACCAATCCCTACGTGATTGAACAGTTGCATTTTGCCGAAAGAAACTCCAAATATCTGCTGACACTGATCAATCAACTGATGGATTTCCGCAAAATCGAATCCAATAAGCTGGATGTGAGCTACAGGAAAGGAGATTTCCGGGATTTTATTGAGTCGGTGGTTACTCCTTTCGATTTTCAAGCCGGTGACAGGGATATTCAGTTGCTGAGGAGGTATGATCTGTCAAATCCTGACTTTTATTTCGATGATGAAGGAATACGCAAGATCCTGACCAACTTGATATCCAATGCCATCAAATACACACCCAACCGGGGGGTGATCACGGTTTATGTGAAATCACTCAGGGAGCGCACAACCAACAACGAAAAATTGTACCTTGCTGTGAAGGATAGTGGTACAGGGATCCCCGAGGAGGATAAGGAGAAAGTGTTCAGGCGCTTTTATCAGTCACGTAACCATCTGATCTACCCTGTGCACGGGCAGAGCGGTACCGGAATTGGCCTTTATCTGACCAAACAGGTGGTGGAGGCTCTCGGAGGAAATATCTGGATAAAGAACAACCGAAAAGCCGGCACCTCCTTCCGGATTATTCTGCCATTGCATACGTCCAACCCGCAATCACAGGTGGCTCAGGATGCAAAGAGCTTTCACGCTGATGAGAAAGGTCTCAATGTGCAGAACCTGAGGGAATGGCAGAAGGATAGACTCACCTTCCTGGTTGTTGAAGACAACAGAGACATGTGCCGCTACGTCTGTTCACTGTTGTCTCCCCATTACAATACGCTTGAAGCCGGCAACGGTGTGGAAGCATATAAGATCCTGGAGCATTACAATGTGGATTTCATCATCAGTGATTTAATGATGCCCGAGATGGATGGCCTTGAGCTTTCGAGAAAAGTGAAGGAGAATTTCACCCTGTCGCATATTCCATTTTTGATGCTCACTGCAAAGACATCAGAAAAAGCCCGTACCGACAGTTATCGCATGGGCGTTGATTCTTATATCGTGAAGCCCTTCGATGAAAACATGCTGCTCACCCGTATCCGTAATATTTTGGAGACACGTGAGAGATATCAACAGAAATTTATCGATGAGATGTCGATCGAAACATTGGAAATCAGTGAAGAGTCGAACGACAAAAAATTCATGGACAAGGTGTTGGAGGTGATGAAAGAGAATTACCACAATTCCTATTTCGAGGTGTCCGATTTTGCCGATACGGTGGGTGTGAGCAAGTCGCTGATGAACAAGAAACTGAAGGCGTTGAGTGGTAAGTCGGCAGGTGAATTCATCAGGATATACCGGCTTAATCTGGCTTACAACATCATACTTCAGAATAAGAAGACCAAAAACAAAAATATTGCGGATATTGCCTACGCAGTGGGATTCAATGATCCGAAATATTTCACCCGCTGTTTTTCGCGTCAGTTCAATATCACGCCAAGTAAACTGCTGGAGAAGTAGTGATTCCGGGATAGAAGAAATCCCGATGAACCTTTTAATGTGCTGCCAATAGTTAAAAGAAATGGGTTGTTCGTTTCTCCACCTAATTTAGCCTTTTGTCCACCTTCGTTAACCCAACAATTCGAATCTTTGCACATATTAAAGTATGTTTTTTTAGTCAAAAGTTGCTTAATTTTTTGATATGCCCTGAAAATGTTATCTTAACCAGATTTGTGTAACCCGTTCTCCGGAATGTGATGATCAAGGAGAGCCAGACTGTTTCTCATCACTTATTGGATTCATTCCAAAGGAGTTTAATGTATAAAATAAATATTACCGTATGAAAACATCAAAACTGATTAAAGGTGCTTTTTTCGCATCGCTTTTGGCAGCGATTGCCTTAATGGGATGCGAGAAACTTGAGACCTACTCAATTGTGGCGCCCTCTGACCTGCAGAGCAGGATCGACTCGATTGCTGCCGAAAAGGCTAAACACTCAACCGGTGACACTACCTACATTGACATCGCTACAGCAATTGTAGGGGCTGAAGATAACAGTGCCGGTTGGTGGACCGCTTTCTCTGATTATTTTGCTATTCCTGTTAACAAGCTGTTGCATCTGGAGTTTGTGAACCATGGCACCGGTGTCAACAACTGGAACAACTGGAACCTTGCTGTTACCAATGAAGTGGCAGATCGTGACGGTGATGGCTATAAGGAGTATTTTGTGCTTCGTTCCGATGCATACGGCTGGGGAGGCACCATGGCCGACGAGGGTTATGCCTACGATGGTGGCATGATCGCCTTCGACTATCCCGACGTAGACGGTGATGGCGATATATGGAACGACTTCCGCACCACCATGCAAGGTGCCACTGTCACACTGGAGGTGGATCACTCAGCTACCGGCAATGTGTTTGTCACGGCTACAGCAGTCGGCACCAATGGGGTTGAGCTGGTGATGACTTACCAGCAACCGGTTTCTGCCGCTAAAAATATCGTCGCTTTCCTGGTTTGCGACGGCAGCTATTTTGAAATGAAGAAAGCTTACCTCATCCCCTCAAAGGTCACTGTTGTGGAGGATGTGAATCCGGTATCCATTTCAGTGGAGGGTGCTCCCGAGTTTGTGGAGTTTGGCAACGAGGATTTCTGGGGTGATGCTGTCGCCACAGTTACCTATGCCGACGGATCGTCAGAACAGGTGAATCCTGATGACATCTCGTTTACGGTTGTACCGGATATGACTACTCTCGGTGAGAAGACGGTGATTGTGTCATACAGCAAAACAAAACAAGGGGCATACGGCCCGGCAGTATCAACGTTCTATACCCTGGAGGTTACAAATCCGGTTGCCAGTATGGAGATCACTGCCATGCCAGACTTAACCGAGTATTATTTCTTTAGTCCCGACTCAGTCCTGTTCAATCCGAAAGGATTGGTGGTTAACGCTACCTATTCAGACGGTACATCAGGTGTCCTGGCCAACTCAGGTCTTAAATTCAGTAAGATCCCGGCTGCCGAAGGTACTCAAAATGCCGTAATCACCTATGTGGGTGCCACAAGCACGGTTACCGTAAACTGTCCGGTCACGATGGTGAAGGGTACAGCCCAGGTGGGTGCCAATGACTTCTCTACAGGATGGTGGACCGTGTTCTCTGATGACTATCACATTCCATCGGGCCAGAGCAAGACGCTCAACATGTATTGCTACTCCAGCAACCGGGAACCCTTTCACAGCCCATGTACAATTCTGCGTAAAGCCGACATGACTGAATATGGGGTGGTGCGTATGGACAACTTCGGATGGGGCGACGGCTATGCCACTGCTACCGCTACCTCAAACTGGAACTGGGATGTATTCACATCCAGCATCAATGGATCCAGGGTGGAGATCACCGTGACAAACAATGGTGACGATACGGCCGATGTGCTTTACAATGTAACCTACGTGAACGGCGAGACCCACTTCCAGAAGTATGAGGGCTTCACGGTGGACAGCTCCGATCTGAATTGTGCACTGGTAATTGAAGGGGCTTATGTTGTACTGGTAGACTAATCATTATGAAAATAAAATATTACAATCATATGAAATACACATTTATAATCTTGTTGGGATTATTGGCCCTTGCACCGGCAGCTTATGCAGAAGGAAACGACAATGCCGGACAGGCACTGATGACACAAGCAGACAGGATCACTGTTAAAGGTATCGTGATCGATGAGTATGGAGATCCGCTTCCGGGTGCAACCATACAACAACCCGGTACAACCGTTGGTACCGTGACCGGTGCCGATGGCAGCTTCACGCTATCTGTTCCCGCAGATGCTACGCTGATCATCTCATTTGTGGGATCCAAAACTGTAGAAATAAACGTGGCCGGAAGAAATGAGCTGGGAATTATCACCATGGTATCTGATTTGCAGGTTCTCGACCAGGTGGTAGTAGTAGGCTATGGTACACAACGCAAGGTGGACCTTACCGGTTCAGTGGCTGTGGTCAACACAGATGAGATGAAGAAGGTTTCCCATTCCAATATCTCGACCATGCTGGAGGGTAAAGTTGCAGGTGTTCAGATTACAACTGACGGACAACCGGGTGCAGACCCCACAGTACGTATCCGTGGGGTCGGCTCCTTTGGCAGCACCGCTCCGCTATATGTTGTGGATGGTGTACCCATGGGAACAACCATCCGTGACTTCTCACCAAATGATATTGAGACGCTGCAGGTACTGAAAGATGCTTCTGCCGCTGCCATCTATGGTTCACGCGCAGCAAACGGCGTGGTGATCATCACCACCAAGCAGGGTGCCAGGAACAAACCCATGAAGATCGATTACAGCGGTTACATGGGTGTTGACAAGGTGCGAAGTGGTGTGTATGATGTGATGGACTCCAAACAGTATGGTCAATACATCAACATGGCATTCCAAAACAGCAACATGGATGTCCCTGCCGGCTACAATCCAGCAAGTGAAAAATATATCGATCCCGGTGTGGTGAACACAAACTGGTTCAACGAAGCGTTCAAAACAGGTATCCGTCAGAATCACAACATCAACATCTCCGGTGGAGGTGCCAACAACACCTATAACATCGGCCTCGACTATTTCAAACAGGAGGGAACCATGGTGGGCGCAGGTCCTAACTTCGAGCGTTACACGGCGCGTATCAACAATACCATGGATGCCAAGTTCGTCAAGCTTCAGACCAACATCGTCTATAGCCACAGCGACCAGGATAATATGGCACTCAGTAATGCCAACGAGTATGTACAGGGACTCTATGGTGAACAGTTTCCCGTGATGGCCTCGGCGCTGATTTTACCTCCAACCATTAAGGCTTATGATGAATCGACCTGGGTGCTCGACGACAAAATCTCGGCTGCATCACAATACAGCTATGATTCTTACGGGTATGGCACCTACTACGACGATGTACATGGCGACCTGCGTGTCACCAATGTGCTGCTCACCAACAGTCTGCTGGAAAGAAATGCAGTTGTAGACCGCATTGTTGCATCAGGTTCGGCAACGGTCGACCTTTTTGATATGGTTGGCAGGAAAAATGAGAATCACACCTTTGATTACAAACTGAACCTCTCCTACAGCAAGACATTTGCAAAGGACTTCACTTTTGTTCCCGCGTTTATCCAGAGTACAACCAATTACCTCTCAAAGAGCAATGAGAACCTGTCGCAGGGATATCGCAACTACAGCGATGCACTGATGGAGAACCTGTTGACCTATGATGGGAAATTTGGACGTAATCACTTCAACGTGGTGCTTGGTCAGACCTTCCAACGCGAGCTCTATCACACGCTGACCGGCAAAGGGGTTAACTTGCCTGAACCCTACTACCTGCAGGTAAACAATGCGGAGGAAACATCCGCAACAAGCTTCGAGAGCGAGCACGTGCTGGCATCCTATATTGGTCGTCTCAACTACAATTTCGATCAAAAGTATCTTCTTTCTGCTACAGTGCGTCGTGATGGTTCCAGTCGTCTCTCTTCTGAGGATCGCTGGGGCTGGTTCCCATCGGTGTCGGCAGGCTGGCGCATCGAACGTGAAAACTTCTTTCCTGTAGATCCCTATCTCATCAACCTGCTGAAGCTTCGCGGAAGCTATGGTGAACTGGGGAATGAGAACATTGGTGAATACCAGTATATGGCTGTGATGGCGAGAGGAAACTACACCTATAGCTTTGGAAATAACAAGGTTACCGGTTCATCCATTTCAGACTACGTAAACACGGCCATCCGGTGGGAGAAAAAGAAAATGCTTGACATAGGCCTCGACCTTGGCATGTTCAACAACAAGCTGGAGTTCAACATCGACTGGTACAAGGCAATCTCTGAAGATCTGCTCTATAGTGTTGCGGTGCCGGCAAATGCGGGTGCTACCAATGAAACCGTAACAATGAACGCTGCGACAATGGAAAACAGCGGACTTGAGTTTCTGGTTACCTACCGCAATCGTCACAATGATTTCAGGTATGATGTTACTGCCAACTTCTCTACTCTCAGCAACAAGGTGACCAAGCTGGGTGTTTCAGGAGAACCGCGTAACGACAGTTACAGCCGCACAGAGATAGGTCGTGAAGTGGGTTCATTCTACGGATACGTCTACGAGGGAATCTTCCAGTCGCAGGAGGAGATTGATAACCGTGTGAACGACGAAGGAATGTACATCAATCAGGCCGGGGCACAACCGGGTGATGTGGCATACGCCGACCTCAACAACGACGGTGAAATCACCAACGAAGACCAGACATTCCTGGGTAGTGGTTTGCCAAAAGTACATTTTGGACTGAATGCTCGTCTTGAATGGAAAGGTTTTGACCTCAGCTTGTCGACCTATGGCGCTGCAGGATTCAAGGTGGTCGATTTTGTGGATGTGACATTGCGCAGCTCATACGGCACACTCAACAAAAGTGTGGATATGTTGAATGCATGGACACCGGACAACATGAACACCGATGTGCCGCGCGTGGCATACAAATCGGCCGGTTCCATCACCAACAATATGTTCAGCGAACGCTTCCTGCAGGATGCTACCTATCTGAAGATTGCCAATATCACTCTCGGTTATAATTTCCCGGACAAATGGTTTGGCAGTTATCTGAACAATGTACGCATATATGCAACAGCACAGAATCTCGCTACATTGAGCAAATACAGGGGTTACAACGTGGATTTCGCCGGAGGCACATTTACACCCGGTTACAACTATTCATCCTACCCAACCCCACGCTCTATCATGTTTGGTGTGAACTTTTCATTCTGATACTGAAATTAAAATAAGACATTGATATGAAAAATTTAAATAGATTCTTGATGATGTTGGCGCTTGTTGGAGGCTTGACAGCCTGCAACGACCAGCTCAATGTTGTAAACCCGAACAATCAGACAACCTACGATTTCGGCGAATCGGAGACAGAACTGCAGGAGGCTGTCATCGCCTGTTACAACCGTATCCGACTCGAAGGTTCTTTTGCCCGTGTGGGCTATACCATGGATGCCGTGCGTGGCGACGAAGTCTGGAACTCCTCTCAACAGTGGTATCTGGAGTATGACAATCTCAACTCACCGGGAACGATTGAGATTGGAGACCAGTGGATCTGGCGCGACTGGTATCATGTGGTGAACCGCACAAATTTTGTGTTGTCGAAAGTGGATGCCGTCGAGATGTCGCAGGAGTCATACAATCAGATTGCCGGACAGGCACTCTTCCTGAGATCCCTGGCTTACTATCACCTCTCTACATATTATCAGACGGTACCCTTGATTACCGACTACGCCTCCTATTCCGATATCAACACCATGTATGCACCCAACAATACCCAGGACGAGGTGTTTGACCAGATTGAGGTTGACCTGGCTCTGGCGATGGAGATGCTTCCCTCACGCGATAAGGGGGGTGAATGGGCACAGGGGCGTGCCACAAGCGGTGCTGCTGCGGGATATATGGCCCGGACATTGATGTTCCGCCATAAATTTTCTGAGGCATACGCCATCCTGAAAGATATCATTGGGGGCAAGTACGGACATTATGCGCTCACTGCCGACTATGGCGATAACTTCAGAGAAGGTTCACCCTATGAGAATAATGTAGAGAGCCTCTTCGAGGTGCAATTTCTGGATTATGGAACAGGGGGTACCGACGAAGAGTGGACACCGGTAAACATTAGTTCGGAAGCCACTCAGGGACACGCTGTTGAGAGCAATTATGCTTCCCAGGAATTGGGCAGCTGGGGTGACCTTGCCGGCTCACCCTGGTTGTACAACCTGTTTATAAAGGAGAATTCCACGGATGGTCGTCTCGACCCTCGTTTGTATTGGACGCTGGTCACCTACGAAGAGGAATACAGCACCTATACCGATCAGAAAACAGCAGCCTATCCGAATGGAGACCCTCGCAGCAATGTGGTCTATCAGAATGAAATTACCCAAACACCCTTGTCGAACAATGCCCAGGGAGGTATCTCCATCGCCAAGTTCACCAATGCCAGAAACAACATCTACAGCTCCATTACCAACGGGTTGCATTGTGGTGTAAATCTTCGCATGATGCGTTACAGCGATGTGTTGCTGCGTGCTGCCGAGTGTGAGAATGAGATCAACGGTCCCACCCAAACGGCGATCGATTATATCAACCAGGTACGCCGTCGTGTGGCACTCCCGGACCTTAATCTTTCAGACTTCCCCTCTGCTGATGCTCTTTTCGAGCAGATCGCAAATGTGGAACGACCCAAGGAGTTCGGTTGTGAAAACGGACGCGGCATCGACCTGCTTCGCTGGGGATTCTTCTACGATCAGGGTCGTCTGAATCAGTTGGTAGAACATGGCTATTACAAGCGTGACGGAACAGCCTCAACCGAAGAGCTCACAGCCGAAACCGCTGACGACTCATCGTTCAATTATTACTACAAGGGACATGAATATTTCCCGATCTTTCAATCTACGCTGAATGCCAATCCCAACCTTGAAGGGAACTCGGCAAACAAGAACGAAGATAACGGACCTGTATTCAAGGAGAAATACAATATTCGTCCTGTTGTACAATAGGAATTAATTGCTTAATTTAGAGACTTCCTTATTGACTTCACTTCTGCATGTTGATAAGGAAGTTTCTAACTTAAAAAATTTGAGAGATGAAACGCAAGTATCTGTTGTTTTTATATATAAGCATAACCGCACTACTGCTGGCAGGGTGCAGCAAGGAGGATGAGATTGAACCCAGGGGGGAGGAGCCGGAGCCTGAGCCCGGAAATGGAACGGGATGGATTATCCCCACCTACGCCGACGATTATTCGGCGATAGCCTCCTGGTCGAAACGAAGCCAATGGAATCTGGCCAACGTGCATGACCCGTCGGTTGCGTATTACAACGGATACTACTACATGTACGGCACCGATGCTTCGTATGGAAACGAGCATGAGGGGCATGGTCATTTTCAGGGCAAGCGTTCAACCGACCTGGTCAACTGGGACTGGGTGGGGGGACCCTTTTATGAGGCCCCCACATGGGTAGCCGACTCGCTCAACGCCATCCGGACACGCATGAGCCTCGATCCCATTGCCACGAAGGACATCAGGTACGGCTATTGGGCTCCTGTCGTCAGGCGGGTCAATGTGGGGGGACAGGAGGTCCTGCGCATGTACTACAGCATCATCATCGACAACTACATCCAATCGGGAAAAGCCAACACGTCGGCCAACTTCGATGGCAGCTGGACTGAGCGTGCCTTTATCGGTATGTGTGAGTCGACCGATCCTGCCGGTGCCGCCTGGACCGATAAGGGTTTCGTAACCACCTCCTCATCCGATCGGGGACTGAACTACAGTCGCACCAGCCTCTCCAGTTGGGATGCCTACTTCTACTATAACGCCATCGACCCTACCTATATCGTGACACCCGAAGGGAAACATTACCTGATATATGGATCGTGGCATAGCGGCATTGCACTGCTACAGGTTGATGCCACCACGGGTAAACCGCTCAACAAGCTGGGTGAACCATACGCCAACAGCGCAAGTGAGCTGACAGCGCGCTATGGCGTGAGAATCGGCACACGTACGGCATCATCACGCTGGCAGGGCAGCGAAGCCCCCGAGATCCTTTACAAGGATGGCTACTACTATCTGTTTCTGGCCTACGACGGGCTCGATGTACCCTACAATACACGGGTGGTGAGAAGCCAAAACATCGAAGGCCCCTACCTCGATATCACCGGGCGCAACTTCACCAACGGACGCGGTGACACCTATCCGATCGTAACCCACCCTTACAAATTCAATCTCAGCCCTGGATGGGTAGGCATTTCACACTGCGCTGTCTTCAAAAAGGAAAACAGCAACGAATGGTTCTATATGTCACAGGGGCGACTGCCTGCCAATGTGGGGGGTAATCCCTACTCCAATGCCATTATGATGGGGCATGTCCGACGCATCGTATGGTGCCCTGCCTCTCCCGGCGAACCCGATAACCTCTGGCCGATCGCACTGCCTCAGCGATACGCTGCCGTACCTGATTATGGGGTCATCACCAAAGACTCGCTGGTGGGAACCTGGGAACATATTAAACTGGAGTACAAGTACGGACAACAGAACAGTGCCACTGCTTTGACCCTCCATGCCAACGGCACCCTGTCGGGAGCACTCACGGGCAGTTGGAGTTACAATCAGGCAAAAAAACAACTCACCCTGGGCAATGTGATTGTCTGTGTGGAGAGGGAGGTGGACTGGGAGGCTACCCCGCGCCGTGTTACGATGGTGTATGCCGGCACTGAAAAGAATCTGAATGCTACCTACTGGGGTAAAAAGAAAAAGTAAAGACTGTCAAGAGGTCTCCAGCGACCAGTTGTCCATCCATATGAAGTAGGGAAGATTATTCTCCCATTGTATGGGAAGCCAGATGTAACGGCTGTCACCCAGGCTCCGGGGGTTCCATCTGTCGGCCATGAAGATGAAGGCTTCTTCTTTTCCGGCAACCGGCAGGATAAAGGTGCCTTGAGATGCAAAGGTGCGGTCGGCTCCTTCCCCTCTTGCCGGGTTAGGCATCCTGTTCCATTCACCCATAATTTCATCGGCTACCAGTAAGCGGGCAGCGTTGGGCTCCCAGCCGGTACAACCGGAGGTGATCATATAGTAACGGCCATCTTTTTTGAAGATGGCGGGTGCCTCATTGTGACCACCTGGTGCGACACGGATATAGCGGCCGGTGTGCGAGAGGTAGTCATCAGACAACTCCGCAATCTGAAGCGTGAGGTTCTCTTCAGAAGCATATATGTGATAGGCTTTCCGATCATCATCCACGAACAGTGTCATATCGCGTGACATCTGTCCTCCATCAAAGTCGCGGCGTACGAACAACCCCTTTTTCACGGCAGCCTCCCATTCAGGTGTCCACCATTCCCTGAACTCCTTTTCTGTGGTCGATAACTCTTGCTCATCCGTTGGCATGTTGAGCGGCCATTCACCGGCATTGACCCTTGATGAGTGGAGATATGTGAAGGGCCCGACGGGAGAATCACTTACCGCAACGCCATAGTGAGCAGCTGCATACCCCTGTCCCTTTAACTCCAGATGGAAGTACATTACAAACTGCTTCGTTGTCTCGTTATAAATCACTTTGGGCCGTTCAATGATGCATCCTTTCACGATGGGGCTCATCTTATCGGCCGAAAGAGGCATCACCACCCCCTCATTTTTCCAGTTGTAGAGGTCTTTTGAACTGTAACAGGTGACACCCTCCTCGGTGACATACCCTTTTTGAGGGCGATGTTCCCCATACCAGTAATATTTGCCCTCATGGTAGAGAACACCTCCACCGTGTGCGTTGATCTGCTTGCCCTGGTCATCCCGCCAGATCGCACCAGGAGTGAAGGCGTTTTTAGAGGTGCAGTATCTGACCATCTCCGAGGCAGCCAGCAGGAAGGCACCCACGCCAAAATCGGAGGTCGTTTCGGGACCTACGTTGTGATGTTGATCGGCCCGCTCTCCAATGGGCTGAACATAGCCTACCCGTCCATTCTCCTGTAGTGCGATAACGGTCAGGTATTCCCACGCCTTTTTCACCACCGGGAGATACTCTATTTCAGAGAGCAGTCCGTTGTGGATACCCCAGAGATAACCATAGAGGAAAAAGGCGGTTCCGCTCGTCTCATAACCGGGTGCATGCGAGAGGTCGAGCAGGCTTCTCGACCAGAACCCTTCTGTTTGCTGAGACGCCTTCAGTGAAAAAGCCATTTCTTGATAGATGCGCTCATATTCATCACGGTGGGGATCGTTCGCCGGCAGTTCCTTCAGCACTTTGGCAAGGCCTGCAAAGACCCATCCATTGCCACGTGCCCAGAAATCCTTCTTGCCGTTTTTGGTCTTGTGTGCCGGGTATATGTATTTTGCATCCCGATAAAAAAGGTCAGCTTCTTCATCATACATCAGGTCACGGGCGAACGCAAAATAGTCGTAAAGTTTCTCCAGGTAGAGATCGTTGCCGGAGATGTGATAGAGCCTGGTCATCACCGGCATCACCATGTAGAGGCCGTCGGCCCACCACCAGTAATCGTTCCGTGGGGTGCTCATCTGGTATGCCATCACCTCCAGGGCGCGGGCAATCTTATGCTCTTCCGGTTCAAGCTTGTAGAGGTCGGCATAAACCTGGAAACAGATCTGCCAGTCCCCGAAAAGTACATAGTCATCATTTTCACCGTAGCTATATTTCCAGTTATCCCTGTTGTTTGATTTGGCGCCCTTCCATTCATTCTGTTCAGCCCATGACTGTGAGAAAGCAAGATATTCCTTACTCCCCGTCACTTCATAAGCCGCCATGTTGCCCGTATGATAGGCTGCCTGGTGCCAGAAGGCGTTGCCATGCTTCGGATGATTGGTTTGCCAGTATTGGTTGACGCTGTGCAACACCTCCAGTGCTTCTCTCTTTGTGGTGACCGGAAGCGTGTTTGTTCCCTGTGCCTT
>DURL01000057.1 GCA_012837345.1 Bacteroidales bacterium | reverse complement strand
ATACTTTCCATCCCGTGGAGCTCTGCTATCTGCAACAATGATCTGATAAAAAGGATAGTTCTTCCGTCCTCTTCTCTGTAAACGTAATTTTGTTGCCATTTAGTAGTTCTTGTAAAATGAGTATAAACTGTAATTGCGGGTGCAAAGATAAGAATTAATTGGTGAACTGCAAAATAATTCATGGTCCTTAAGTCATTGAAATCGATCTTTTGATTTTCCCAACCCGATTTCTAGCTGTATCTTTGCAGCCTTAAAAAAATGATATGGTATTAGTGGACGGATTGACGGTTGAGTTTGGGGGAGCTGCATTGTTTTCGGATATCTCCTTCGCCATAAATCCCAACGACCGGATTGCGTTGATGGGCAAGAACGGTGCGGGCAAATCGACCCTGCTGAAGATACTGGCCGGTGTGCGGCAACCCACACGAGGGAGGGTATCCATGCCGAAAGATTTCACAGTGGCTTACCTGCCTCAGCACCTGATGACCGAAGATGGACGCACCCTCTTCGAGGAGACGGCACAGGCTTTTTCACACATCCACCGGCTGGAGGAGGAGATGGAGCGAATCAACCATGAACTGACGGTGCGTACCGACTATGAGTCGGACGAATATATGCAGCTCATCGAGCAGGTATCGGCTCTCAGCGAGAAGTTCTACGGCATCGAGGAGATCAACTACGACGCCGCGGTAGAGAAAGCGCTCCTGGGACTGGGATTCGCACGGAGCGATTTTGAGCGGCAGACCTCCGAGTTCAGTGGCGGCTGGCGCATGCGCATCGAGCTGGCCAAGATCCTGCTGCAGGAGCCCGACCTGATATTGTTGGACGAGCCGACCAACCACCTCGACATCGACTCGGTGGAGTGGTTCGAGGAGTTCCTGATCAACAGCGCCAAGGCGGTAGTGGTGATCTCACACGACCGGGCCTTCGTGGACCACATCACCAACCGAACCATCGAGGTGACCATGGGACGGATCTACGATTACAAGGCCACCTACTCACACTACCTGGAACTGCGCAGGGAACGCCGTGAACAGCAACAGAAACAGTACGACGACCAGCAAAAGATGATTGCCGAGACGAAGGAGTTCATCGAGCGGTTCAAGGGCACCTACTCCAAAACGCTCCAGGTGCAGTCGCGCGTCAAGATGCTGGAGAAGCTGGAGCTGGTGGAGGTGGATGAGGTGGACACCTCGGCACTGAAGCTGCGCTTCCCGCCTGCCCCACGCTCCGGCAGCTATCCGGTGGCGGCGGAGGGTCTCCGCAAGTCGTACGATGAGAAGCTAATCTTCAGCGATGTCAACTTCATGATTGAGCGGGGTGAGAAGGTGGCATTCGTGGGCCGCAACGGCGAAGGGAAATCCACCCTTGTCAAATGCATCATGGGGGAGACCGCTTTCAACGGCAACCTGCAACTGGGCCACAACGTGAAGATCGGTTACTTCGCGCAGAACCAGGCATCGCTGCTGGAGGAGGAGCTGACGGTCTTTCAGACCATTGACGACATCGCGGTGGGTGACATCAGGACGAAGATACGGGATCTCCTGGGCGCCTTCATGTTCGGACGTGAAGATATCGACAAGAAGGTGAAGGTGCTCTCGGGCGGTGAGCGCACCCGCCTGGCGATGATCAAACTGCTGCTCGAACCAGTCAACCTGCTGATCCTCGACGAACCGACCAATCATCTCGACCTCAAGACCAAGGATATCCTGAAACAGGCACTGATGGAGTTCGACGGCACGCTGATCCTGGTGTCGCACGACCGTGATTTCCTTGACGGGCTGGCAAAGAAGGTCTATGAGTTTGGCAACCGGAGGGTGACCGAGCACCTGGAGGATATCAACGGCTTCCTGGCCAGGAAGCGGATAGAGAACCTGCGGGAGATTGAGCGGAAGTAGTGCGGGTTAACTGCCCGCAACCCTCCTGCTGCGCAGCAGCGGGTTGTTGCGCGACTTGTTGAAAATCATCTGACCCTTATTGGCTCCCTTGCGCAAACGCCGCCTTTCTTCTTCAGGAAGATGCAACTGCTCCCGGCAGTGATCGGAGCAACACCCCTCCATCTCCGCGGCACACTGCGCACACTGGATGAAGAGCAGGTGACATCCCTCGTTGCGGCAGTTGGTATGGCTGTCGCTGGGTGCATCGCACTGGTGGCAGCGGGCAATCACATCGTCGGTGATCCGCTCTCCCAGCCGTTCATCGAACACGAAGTTCTTGCCGATGAACTTTAACGGCAACTGCTGCTCCCGCGCCTTGCGCACATATTCCAGTACGCCGCCCTCCACGTGATAGACATTCCTGAACCCGTTGTGGCGCAGGTAGGCGCTTGCCTTCTCGCATCGGATGCCGCCGGTGCAGTACATCACGATGTTCTTCTCCTTGTGCTCCTGCAGCATCTCCACCGCCATGGGCAGCTGCTCCCGGAAGGTATCGGAGGGCACCTCGATGGCGTTTTCGAAGTGACCCACCTCATACTCGTAGTGGTTGCGCATATCCACCACGATGGTATCTGGCCGTTGCGTGAGCTCATTGTATTCCCGCGCCTTAAGGTATTTCCCCGTTTTGGAAGGATCGAAATCGGGATCCTCGATTCCGTCGGCTACCACCTTGTGGCGCACCTTCATGCGCAGTACCCAGAACGATTTGCCATCGTCATCCACAGCGATGTTGAGGCGGATGCCGTTCAGTGCCGGGTCTGTTGTGTAGAGGATCTCACGAAACAGTTCCAGGTTGCCCTCCGGCACGGAGATCTGTCCGTTGATCCCCTCCCGGGCAATGTACACGCGACCGAACACGCCGATCTCGTTGAAGCGGATGTAAAGGTGGTCGCGAAACTGCCGGGGATCATTGATCGTGAAATATTTGTAGAAGGAGAGGGTGATGCGGGGTTCTGTTTCCTGCAGCATATGCTCTTTCAGCTCCTTGTTGGAGATACGGTTGTGAAGTTGTGACATGTCAAACATTATATATTATGAGACGCAACATATGATTGGATCACCCTGCACAGTGACGATCGTTGCAGCGTCATTAAAAACCAAAACAACCAAGGGGCTGTTTTGGTTTACTTTTTAACCCGACACAAAAAAACCTCAACAGTGTTGTTGAGGTTTCATTGAAGTGATTCGCCTGGGGTTCGAACCCAGGACCCCATCCTTAAAAGGGATGTGCTCTACCAGCTGAGCTAGCGAATCGACCTGGTGCTTTCTTTCAAAAGCGAGTGCAAAGATAAAACGTTTATTT
>DURL01000056.1 GCA_012837345.1 Bacteroidales bacterium | reverse complement strand
TGTAATTCCAGTCCGATATCCTCTCCCGGCTGCAGGGTCATCACCGTCATCTGCATCAGGCTGCCGGTCCATACAGCAGTACGGAAGGTCTCATTCTGCAGGGTGTACTGCTCGATGTCAATCACCAACGGCTCGGGGCCGAAATCACGAAATTCAACCGCTTCCACGCTTTCAGCAGACACCTCTGCCGGCTGACTCTCCTCACTTTGAGGCTGTACGCATGATACCGAGATCAGCATCGACGCTACTCCCAAACAACACACTTTTCTTTTCATGACTTTTCTTCTTAAAGGTTATAAGATTATTTGGCTGATAAACAAAGTTATAAAACTATACAATATCCCACAAAAAAAGATCTGCAGAAAAAAAACAAATTAAATCTAGAAAATTACTTGGTTTATATTATAAACTGGTTTACATTTGCAATGTCAATCTTAGGATCAGACGATCAATGCGCTAATTTTGAATGATGTACGTTCTAAAAATTGGATGATGAAAACTAGATTCATACTTATTATCGGACTATTCTTCTGGCAGTTGCAGGCATTCACACAGACTCGTGAGATATCCGGCAGAGTGATCGATGAACAGGGCAATCCAGTAACCTATGCCAATATCTGGTTGGAGAACAGTGTTGAGGGCACGAGCAGCGATAACGAAGGGTTCTTTCGTTTCAATAGCAGTGCGACCGGTGAGGGTTGCCTGATTGTCTCGATGATAGGCTATCATGAGGTTCGCCTGCAGGCTCCTATTAAAGAGATGCACGATCTGCAGATCCTCCTCAGGGAGATTCCGTTGAATCTTGACGAGGTAGTGGTACAAGCCGGCAGTTTTATCCTTAAGGGCACCAGCACTGTCGACCGGAAGAGTGCGGTCGATGTGGCCACCACCGCCGGCTCGGAGGGTGACCTGATCAAAGCGCTCTCATTGTTGCCGGGGGCACAGGCAACCGGTACCGACGGGCGGTTGTTGATAAGGGGTGGCGACAGCTCCGAGTCGCAGACCTACATCGACGACATGCATGTGCTCTCGCCATACGGTGCCACCTTCCCCTACCAGCAGGCGCGCTCACGCTACTCACCATTCTTCTTCTCGGGAGTGAACTTTTCCATGGGTGGCTTCACGTCTGAGTATTCCCAGAGTCTCTCCAGTGTCCTGCCTCTCTACACCCGTGATGAGGCGAAGGATTCGAAAACAGGAGTGAGCCTGATGAATGTCTCCCTGGGCGGGGGAGGCACAAAGGCATGGGAGAAGGCATCGCTTTCTTTCAACGGCGATTATACCAATATGGATAGCTATGTTCGCCTCTTCTACCCGGAGCAGGCAAAGCAGTGGTACAGGCCCTTCCACTCACTGGCCCTTCAGAAACAGTTTCGCTATAGTCCTGGTGAGCATACCCATTTCAAAACCTTCTTCACCTTCGACCGCAGCGCGTTCAACCGTTTGGAGCGGCCCGCATTTGGTGAAAGCCGGGAGATGGATTTCAATGAGAACAACCTCTACCTCAACAGCACCTACCGCACCCGCAGCAAATCGGGAATGAACTGGTTCATCGGGGCGGCCTTCGGCTGGAACAGGAGGCGAATCGCCGGGGCAGAGATCGCCGGCGACAAGCTGAGCGAAAGTGAATCGGAGCTGCACCTGAAGGTGAAAATGGGTAAAAGAATTTCACGACTATTCAAGATGGATGCGGGCGCGGAGAGCTTCCTGAAACAATATGAGATGGACTATACCATCCTCGCACCCCCCCTTTCACCACGTCTGAACCACCATATCTCCGGCATTTACTTCTCAGGCGACTTCAACCTCCTGGAAAACTTGTTGCTCAACACATCTGTGAGAGGGGAGTACACCTCCCTCAACGACGATATCGCACTGCTGCCCCGTCTGGCATTGAGTTACAAGCTGAACGACTTCATCTTTTCTGGAGTGGCTGGCCGCTATCAGCAGATGACCGGCAACGATTATCTGATCCGTAACGGTGCGCTCTCCAACGAACGCAACCTGCAATACCTGTTGGGTATCTATTATCAGAAGGATGAGAAGATCTTCAGGGCTGAGGCTTACCACAAGGATTACGAGCGACTGCCCCTCCGGCAACAGCAGCTGGGATACACCTCCGAAGGGGAGGGCTACAGCCGCGGTGTCGACCTTTTTTATAACGACCGGATGTTCCTGAAACATTGGGACTACATGGTCGCCTACACCTTCAACGACAGCCGGCGCAGATACCTGCACTACCCTGTTCCGGTGCAGCCGCATTATGTCACCCGACACAACGCCTCCGTCAGCGTCCGCTACACCAATTTCGACCGACTGCGGAGCATGATCAGCATCACGCAACGTTATGCCAGTGGTCGTCCCTACCACGATCCCAACGGGGAGGGCTTCATGAGCGGCTGTACTCCTCAACTTCACACCACTGATGTGAGCTGGACCATCCTGGCGCACAAGAAGCTGATCATCTACCTCTCTGCCTCCAATATCTTTGGCAGGAAGAACATATATGGCTATCACTACAACAGCACGCCCAACAATGCCGGGATCTATGAAAGAAAGCCAATCCTGCTGGAACAACCACAAAACTTCTATGTCGGTTTTTTCCTCACGCTGGGGAAGAACGTCGCCTACGAAGCAACCCATTTTTAATGCGAGATTCCAATATATTATTCATTTAAAAAATTAATTCCTATGAAAACATTATCTTTACTGGTTGTATCGCTGATCCTCATGCTGGGGATGCAGCTCAAAGCACAAAATGAAGAAGCCTGTCAGAAGGCGATGGAAACAGCGATCGATCAGTTCGATCAGGTGAAGGATGCAGCTGATCTGCAGGTATGCAAGAACAGTTTTGAACGGATTGCCGCGAGCTACCCCGAGCGGTGGTTACCGGTATATTATGCAGCATACCTCAACACCGAGCTGGTATACTGGGAGATGAAGTCGGAGCAGAACACCCAACGCCTGGAAGCGGCAGAGAAATATCTGAAGCAGCTGGAGGGACTGGAGGAGGCTGACCGATCGGAGGTGGCAACCCTATGGGGTTACTTTACCATGTGTCGCATTAGCCAAAATCCACAAACGTTAGGACAGGAGCTGTATCAGCCCACCGTCACCAAATTTGAGGAGGCAATGCGGCTCAATCCCGCCAATCCACGCCCGGTGATACTGCTGGCTTTCTTCGAGCAGAATCTGCCCCCGTTCCTGCAGTCGTCACGCAACAGGGAAGAGGAGATGAAAAAAGCGGAAGAGCTGTTTAACCGGGAGCAAAAGAGTTACAGTGCTCCCTACTGGGGGAAACATTTCCTGCAGATGATTACAGATTCAGAAAATCACTAACATCACCAACCATATGGAAAAAGAATTCAACGAGCAAGAGAGCCTGCAGCTGATCACCGGCATGATCGCCACAGCGAAGGGAAACATCAAAAAAGGAGCCGGAAAGCATTTCCTGCTCTGGGGTTATCTTATCTGTGCCGCCTCGATCGCTCACTTCATCATCGTCAACTTCGCGCCGTCTCACGTCGTGAGGAGCGATCTCATCTGGATCGGAGTCACCGTCATGGGTTTCATCATCAGCATGATCATGGGATTCAGGGACCATGGCAGGAGGGAGGTGACCACCTATGTCGGTTCCATATCCCTGCACATCTGGTCCGGGTTCACGGTTTGTCTGATTGCTTTCCTGGTCCTGGCACAGGGCGAGGCAGGTTGGTACACCTATTCCATCATTACACTGTTGTATACCTTTGCACTCTATATCTCCACCGCTGTACTGCGGATGCGATGGATGTATCTGTCGGTAGCGGTCTGCGTGATCTGCCTGCTGCTCTACCGGGTGATGCCATTGAACTATTACCCTCTGTTGATGGCGGTGGTGATGCTGGCAG
>DURL01000055.1 GCA_012837345.1 Bacteroidales bacterium | reverse complement strand
TCTGTTAACAGGAAGAAAAGAAACCATTTATAAAAGGTTCTATCACTTTGTGATATTTCTCTGTTTTTTACCCTTTCTGTCGCCGGCGATTGCGCTCTTTGCAGGATTGCTGTTTTCCCTGTTCGGGATTAGGCATGCCACAATACATCGTTTCACCTCGCCGGTACTTCAACTCTCCATCGTGCTGATGGGTTTCGGGATGAGCCTGAGTGAAGTGATCACCGCCTCAAAAACCGGTTTTGTGGCTACGGCCATCTCCGTTGTATCGGTGATGATCCTTGGCATCCTGCTGGGCAAACTTTTCAGGGTTGAGAAGAACATCACACTGTTGATTGCGACCGGTACGGCCATCTGTGGGGGGAGTGCCATCGCGGCGGTTGCCCCCATCTTGAACAGCAAGAGCTACCAGAACTCATTCGCACTGATCGTCGTTTTCGTACTGAATGCCGTCGCTCTTTTCATCTTCCCGTTTGTAGGACGGGAGCTGGGTCTGAGTCAGGAGCTTTTCGGCAACTGGGCTGCCATCGCGATTCATGATACCAGCTCGGTGGTGGGTGCAGGTGCAGAATATGGAGAGAAAGCCCTTCAGGTGGCCACCACGGTAAAACTGATACGTGCATTGTGGATTATCCCGTTGTCACTGGTGATTGCCTTTCTGCAAAAGAAGAATGGCGCAAGGTCGGTGAAATTTCCCTGGTTCATTCTATTCTTCCTCTTCGCGATTCTCTTTGCCAATTTCTTCCCTGAGCTGCATGCCAGTTACGATCATTTCAGCTGGTTAGGCAAGCGTGGGATGGTGATCGCACTTTTTCTGATCGGATCAAATATCACCCTGGGTGAGATCAAACAGTCCGGACCCCGTAGTTTTGCCCTTGGCATCACCCTGTGGGTACTGACCGCTGTCGGCTCTCTGTTTTTCCTGATCCGATGAGATCACCGTGGAATTGAACGGTAAAAAAAGCTTTTTCGAGTTCAATTCACTTTGAAGAGTTACGTTTTGACTGATCTGTATTTATCCTCTCTTCCGGTAGCTGAGGATGGCCCAGCCATTCAGGATCAGGGCGAAGAGTCCCAGCATCAACAGGTTACCCCGCACATCCGCCAGGGTGCTGCCATTCAGGTAGAGCATCCGCAACGATTTGGTGAGGTAGGTGAAGGGGTTTGCCGCGGCGACAAGCCGTGCCCATGCCGGCATGCTCGATACCGGGGTGAACATGCCGCTCAACAGGATGATGACCAGGATAAAGAACATCACCAGGAAGCTGGCCTGTTGCATGTTGTCGGAATAGTTGGAGATGATGATCCCCATGCCCGATACCGAGAAGATGAAAACGATGCCCGACAGGAAGACCGGGAGGATGCCGCTTGCCGGCCAGAGACCATAGATCAGGTAGGCGAGGGTGACGGCGATGGCCAGGATGACGATGCCCACCACCCAGAAGGGAATCAGCTTGGCCAGGATGAAGCTGCTCTTGCTCACCGGTGTGACGTTGATCTGGTTGATGGTGCCGGTCTCCTTCTCGGAGACGATGTTCAGCGCCGGCAGGATGCCGCAGATCAGCGTCATCAGCAGCACCATGAAGCCGGGGATCATGAAGTTCTTATAGTCCAGCGTGGGGTTGAACTTATACTGTGTCACGATATCCAGTTTTGGCATGCGCATCATCGCTGCCCTTGAGGTGGGAGGCAGGGTGTGCATCAGCTCACCCCGCAGGGTAGCGGAGAACTCGTTCATGATCTGCGTGATGTAGTTGCTCCCCAGCAATCCCTGCGTGCCATTCACCGAGTTGACCGCGATGCTCACCGCCGAGGAGCGGCTCTTGACCATCTCCCTGTCGAACGATGCCGGGATCTCCAGGATCATGTCGGTCTCACCCATCTCCATGTTTCGCATGGCGGTCTGATAATCGGATGGGGTGTCATGCAGGATGAAATAGCGCGATGCCGCCACCTTGTCGGTCAGCCGCCGTGAGTAGCTGCTCAGGCTGTGATCCCCCACATCGATGCGGATATTCCTGATCTCAAAGCTGATGGCCCAGGGGAAGACCAGCATCACCATGACGGGATACATTACGATGAGCCGTGGGATCAACTTGTTCCG
>DURL01000054.1 GCA_012837345.1 Bacteroidales bacterium | reverse complement strand
TTAATTCGATTAAAGATATTATTTTTGTTACAGATTCATTGAATAAAGAATAGAATTACGCGCATTGATTTTTATTTAATCCAACCAAAATCTTAACTATGTTTTTATTTTTTCGTAGTGATTACGCGATCTTAAAAACATAGTTATATTTTTTTTCCCTTTTGTAAATTCCAACACTTTATTGATTTCATTTGTTATATCCATAAAACAACTGCTATGGGTTACGAGATTGAACGTAAATTCCTGGTCAATGGAGCATACAAACCACATGCTCATCACCATTACCTGATGAAGCAGGGCTATCTCTCGCTTTCAGGCATCAGTGTGGTACGGGTACGTGTCAAGGGTGAGAAGGGATATATCACTGTGAAAGGAGCTGTGGAAGAGGGGAGTATCACCCGCCGCGAGTGGGAGTATGAGGTCCCTCTGCAAGATGCGGAGGAGATGTTGCTCCTCTGTGAGGATGCGGTGATTGTGAAGACCCGTTACCTGGTAAGGGTGGGGAAGCATATTTTTGAGGTGGATGAGTTCGCAGGTGAGAATGAGGGGTTGTTGATCGCTGAGGTGGAACTTGAAAATGAAGAGGAGTCCTTTGAGAAACCGGACTGGCTCGGAGTCGAAGTGACAGGGAACGTACGTTATTATAATTCCTATCTCTCCATCCATCCCTACAGGGAGTGGGGAGACAAATAAAAAAAATTATAAAAAAGCGGCAGCTGCCGCTTTTTGTTTTATTATTCCACAATGGTCACCCATCCATACTTGTCCGGTTCATCGCCATACTGGATAGCACGCAACTTGTGATATAGCTTCTCACTCACCGGTCCGGCCTCACCATTTTTTGAAAAGTGATAGGTTCGGTTCTCACTGATGTCGTCGATGCGCAGGATGGGACTGATCACCGCAGCCGTGCCGCAGGCACCCGCCTCCTCGAAGGTGGCGAGCTCCTCTTCCGGTATGGGGCGGCGTTCCACCTGCATTCCCATCTCCTCTGCCAGCTGCATCAGACTCTTGTTGGTGATGGAGGGGAGGATGGATTCCGATTTGGGGGTGATGTAGCTGTTATCCTTGATCCCGAAGAAGTTGGCCGGGCCACACTCATCGATGAATTTCTTTTCTTTGGCATCGAGGTAAAGCACGGCGGAATATCCCATCGCATGGGCCTTCTCGCCCGAGCGCAGGCTGGCGGCATAGTTGCCTCCCACCTTGAAGGTGCCGGTGCCGAGCGGTGCCGCCCGGTCATATTCACGCATGATCACCATGGGGGTCGGTTTGAACCCCTCCTTGAAATAGGGACCCACCGGGGTGACAAAGATCAGGAAGGTATACTCCTTCGATGGCTTCACACCCACCTGTGCGCTGGTGCCGATCAGCAGCGGACGGATGTACAGCGACGCACCACTCTCATAGGGAGGCACGAACCGCTCATTTTTCTTCACTGCCAACAGCACCATCTCCTCAAACATCTCTACCGGCAGCTCGGCCATCATGATGCCGCGGCAGGATGATTGCAGCCGCTCGGCATTGTCCCGCATACGGAATATGCGAATCTTCCCGTCTTTTCCACGGAATGCCTTCAGTCCTTCGAAAGCCTCCTGTCCGTAATGCAGGCAGGTGGCCGCCATGTGGAGGCTTAGCTCTTCGGAGGTCTCCAGTTGTGGGGCGCTCCATTTACCGTCGCGATAGTAACTGCGTACGTTGTAGTCCGTCTTCATGTAACCGAACGAGATGTTCGACCAGTCAATCTTCTCCATCTTGCATAATTTAGCTGTACAACTATAAGTATCAGATTTGTCTCTCACAAATGTAGAGATATTTTTTGAAATTTGCCGTATTCACCAACTAAATCATTACTTTCGTATCCTCAATGATCGATCATCTCACCATAGCACGTATTCAGGATGCCGCGCAGATCGTGGATGTTGTCTCCGACTTCGTCACACTCCGACGCAGGGGGGTCAACTACGTGGGATTGTGTCCCTTTCACGACGACCGCACCCCTTCCTTCTATGTCTCTCCCTCCAAGAATATCTGTAAGTGCTTTGCTTGTGGTGAGGGAGGATCACCCATCCATTTCGTGATGAAGCACGAGCAGCTCTCCTACTACGAGGCGCTCAAATACCTGGCACGCAAGTATGGCATCGAGGTGGAGGAGAAGGAGTACACCGATGAGGAGAAGCAGGCCCAGAGCGACCGTGAGAGCATGTTCATCCTCAACGAGTATGCCCGTGACTATTTCGTAAAAATTCTCCACTCCCATCCGGAGGGGAAGGCGGTGGGGTTGTCCTACTTCCGCGAGCGGGGGTTCCGCGATGACATCGTAAAGAAATTTCAGCTGGGTTACAGCCTGGAGCAGCGAGACGCTTTCACAACCGAAGCAAACAAGGCGGGTTTTCGTCGTGATTACCTCTTGAAGACCGGTCTTTCTGCCGGTGGAGATGATAACAGGCCGCTGGTCGATCGCTTTCGGGGAAGGGTGCTCTTCCCGGTGCATACCCTCTCGGGAAAGGTGGTCGCCTTCGGGGGTCGCATCCTCAAGAAGGTGGAGAACGTGGGCAAGTATGTCAACTCCCCCGAGAGCGAGATCTACTCCAAGAGCAGGGAGCTCTATGGTATCTATTTCGCCAAGAGCGCCATTGTGAAGCAGGACAAATGCTTCCTGGTGGAGGGTTATACCGATGTGATCTCGATGCACCAGGCAGGCATCGAGAACGTGGTGGCCTCCTCGGGAACGGCCCTCACCCACGGCCAGATACGCATGATCCATCGATTCTCGGAGAATATCACCCTCCTTTACGACGGCGATCCAGCCGGCATCAAGGCCGCCCTCCGGGGTATCGATCTGCTCTTGGAAGATGGGATGAACGTAAAAGTGGTGCTGCTGCCCGAGGGCGAGGATCCCGACTCGTTTGCCCGCAGACAGAATGCGGAGCAGTTCAATCGTTTCATCGCTGATCATGAGGTTGACTTCATCCGTTTCAAGACACAACTGCTTCTGGAGGAGACCGGTGATGACCCTGTGAAAAGAGCAGGTCTCATCTCAAATGTGGTGGAGAGCATCGCCCTGATACCCAATTCCATCACCCGTTCGGTATACATACAGGAATGTGCCCAGATGCTGCAGATGCAGGAACGGGTGCTGATTGCCGAGACCAACCGCATCCGGCGACGCAATTATGACCGGAAGAAGGAACTGAAACAACGGGAAGAGACGGTGTCGGAAGCAGGGACCAAAAATGAGTCTGCCTCCTCAGTCAACCAGGAGCAAAAACAGCGCAAAGGAGTGGTTGCCGGTCCTTACGACCGCTATGAGCGGGAAATCATCCGCTACGTGATCCGCTACGGCAACACTCCCATCTATCGCAAGTATGAGAAGCAAAAGCGGAAAGAGGGGAAGAAAGTAGTGGAAGAGGATATCCTGGTAGAAGAGGGGCCCGGTGTGACCGAGTTTGTGTTGTATGACCTGGAGCGGGATCACATCAACTTCTCAAACGAGCTCTACCGTCGTATCTTTGAAGAGGCGACTACATTTGTTGAGCATTCAGAGTTTGATGCCGGCCGCCACTTTATCTCACATGCTGATCCGGAGATCAGTCGCCTGGCCTCCGAGCTGATGAGCGACCGCTATCAGCTGAGCAAGATACACTCCCGCATACTGGGGGAGGAGGAGGGGGACCAGAGCTCACGCCTGTTGGAGCAGAACCTGCTCAACAGTTATGTTCCGCGTGCCACCACCGAGCTGAAGAATGCCTACGTGCTACAGAAAATTGAGGAAATAAAAATAGCACTGAAGAAAGCTACACCGGATGATGAGAACGGCTTGATCACTCAGTTACAACAGCTACAACAGATCAAGAGGCTTCTGGCCAAAGAGTTGGGAGAGCGGATCATCTTGAAATATTGAAATCGTAGACCGGCAGAAGCCTTTTTTTTGCGGCTCTTCCGGTATAGAATGGAATCAATCGCAACCACAGCATTATTGCTGTGTGAGAAAGCATATTTATTTCACAATTGAATTATCATCGCGTATGTATTTAGAAACCAAAGATGTAGTCAAGCAGTATGCCAATCATTTGGCGCTCAACAAAGTGAGCATATCGGTGCCACAGGGCACTGTCTTCGGTCTTCTGGGCCCGAACGGTGCCGGCAAGACCACCCTGATTCGCATCATCACCCGCATCACTGCACCCGACAGCGGGGAGGTGCTTCTCGAAGGGCGTCCCTCACGCGCCGAGGATGTCTACCGCATCGGCTACCTGCCGGAAGAGCGGGGACTATACAAGAAGATGAAGGTGGGTGAGCAGGCGATGTACCTGGCACAACTACGGGGTCTGTCGAAGCAGGATGCTCACCGGGAGTTGATGATCTGGTTCAAGCGGTTCGACATCATGAGCTGGTACAACCGCAAGGTGGAAGAGCTCTCCAAGGGGATGCAGCAGAAGGTGCAGTTTATCTCCACCGTGATCCATAACCCTGACCTGCTGATCTTCGACGAGCCTTTTAGCGGCTTCGACCCGGTGAATGCCGACATCGTGAAGAACGAGTTGCTCCGTATGAAGGAAGAGGGCAAGACCATCATCCTCTCTACCCACAACATGGAGTCGGTGGAGGCGCTCTGCGACAACATCGCCCTGATCCACAAGTCGGAGGTGGTGCTGCAGGGGCGCGTCTTCGACATCCGCAAGGAGCACCGCCCCGGCATCTTCCGTTTCCGGCTCTATGGCAACGGGTTCGACCTGGAGCACCCATCATTTACGTTGCTATCAAAAGAGCCCTACCACGAGTTCATTGACTTGCGTATCCGCAAGGCCGACGGTGTCAGCAGCAACGAGCTGGCGAAGCTGATCTTCGACCGCTACGAGGTGGTGAGTTACGACGAGGAATTGCCCACCATGAACGATGTCTTTATCCACACCGTTACCAAAGAAGCTTAATAAGGTTTCTAAAAAGATCACTCTTTACGAATATTATTCAATCTGAATCAATCTCACACATATATGAACACACTTAGTTTAGTCATTCAACGGGAATATATCACCCGGGTACGTAAAAAGTCTTTCATCATCCTCACGCTGCTGATGCCGGTGCTGATGGTTGCCATGACCTTCCTGCCCCTCTGGCTCTCCACCCTCAACGACGGGGAGGTGAAGCGGATTGCCGTGATCGACCAGACCGGCATCTACGCCCCCCTGCTGCAATCCACTGAGACCTTTCAGTTCGAGGTTGTAGATGAAGGGCAGAGCCACGCCACCGAATCAAAGGTAGGCAAGGAGCTCTTTGCCATTCTCCAGATCACGGGCGACCTAAACGAGAACCCCAACGCGGTATCGCTCACCTCCGAGAAGCAGTCGCCACAGGAGCTACAGTCACTGATCCGGCAGACGCTGCGGGAGAAGGTGACACAGCAACGGCTCGATGAGCTCACCGTCAGTGGTGAGGTGGATATTGCATCCATCGCGCAGGTGAGGGAGATACTCGACAACAGGCCTTCCATCTCATTGCAGACGCTGCGCATGGGAGGTGATGGCAGTGTCACCGAGTCATCCACCGAGATGGCCACCATCATCGGGATGGTATTCACCATTCTGATCTACATGTTCATCCTGATGTATGGCAACATGGTGATGCAGGCGGTACTGGAGGAGAAGAAAACACGCATCGTGGAGGTGATGGTCTCCTCGGTGAAACCGGTCAAGCTGCTCATTGGCAAGATCGTGGGCATCGGTCTGGTGGGCATCACCCAGTTGGCCATCTGGGGCATCCTCGCCGGGGCTCTCTTCACTCTTGTCTCCTTTTTTATTGCCTCCCCCGAACAGGTTGCATCGATGAGTGAAGGCATGGGCGGTATGTCCGGTATGAATGCCATGGGCAGTATGGGAGGGGTAGAGATGGAGGGCATCATGAGCGCCATCCTCAGCATCAACTGGCTGGAAGTGATGCTTTTCTTCCTGCTATTCTTTATCGGCGGGTATGTCCTTTACGCCTCCATCTTCGCCATGTTCGCCTCGGCGGTCGACAGTGAAGAGGATACCAGTCAGTTCCTCACCCCGGTCACCCTCCTGATCGTGTTCGCCTTCCTGGCCGGCTTCTACAGTGTGAACAACCCCGATGGTCCGCTTGCTTTTTGGGCCTCCATGATCCCTTTTAGTTCGCCTATCGTGATGATGGTACGCATCCCATTCGGTATTCCCTTGTGGGAGAAGTTCCTTTCCATTTTTTTGCTCTACAGTACCTTTATCCTGATCTCAGTGGTGGCGGCCAAGATCTATCGTGTGGGAATCCTGATGTACGGGAAGAAGCCATCGCTCAAGGAGATGTTCAAGTGGGTGCGCTATAAGTAAATTAATGCTGTTTTATGGCTGAAAAACCGACAAAAAGTTGTAATTTTGTCGAAAAAGAAGCAAATGTTCACAAAGAACCCCTCCTTTAAGAAATAAACCTTTTATCAAGCTGTCTGGTTCCCATGGAAATTCAGACAGCTTTTTTCTTTTTTGATGATGGGTTCTAAAACAAAATATGAATGATGAAATTTGAAAAGATGCATGCCGCCGGCAACGATTATATCTATGTCAACCTCTTCGAAGAGAGGGTAGAAGAGCCTGCCGCCCTCTCACGAAAGCTGAGCGACCGCCATTTCGGGGTGGGGGGTGACGGGCTGGTGCTGATAGGGCCCTCCGAACAAGGCGATTTCTCAATGCGAATGTTCAATGCCGATGGCAGCGAGGGGCTTATGTGTGGCAATGCCGCCCGATGCGTAGGCAAATACCTGTATGAGAGAGGACTCACCACTAAGCGGGAGATCGCTCTTCAGACACTGTCGGGCATCAAACAGCTTCAGTTGACGATCGATTCGGCAAGCAACCGGGTCACGCAGGTTCGTGTGGATATGGGGCCCGCGTTGATGGACGGTGCCCTGATACAGCCTCCGCAGTCACTCCTGCCGGGGATGGTGGATCACCCGGTTGAAACTAAGGATGGCGTTTATCCTGTAACCTTTGTCTCAATGGGCAATCCTCATGCGGTAATCTTTACAGACGGGATCGATACGCTTAACCTGGCGCATATCGGACCGGCTCTTGAACATCATCCTCTTTTCCCACAGCGTACCAACGTGGAGTTTGTGGAGGTGATCGCCCCTGATGAACTGCGGATGCGCGTATGGGAGAGAGGCAGTGGCGAGACCCTCGCCTGCGGCAGCGGTGCCTGTGCGGTGCTGGTTGCCGCCGTGCTGACCGGTCGTGCCGACCCCAAAGCACTGGTACACCTCCGTGGCGGCGACCTTCGGGTGGAGTGGGACCGCGAGCAGAACAGCGTCTTCCTCACCGGTGATGCCCACTTCGTCTTCAAGGGAGAGGTCAATTGATTTGAGGATTAGCAGATTAGCAGATTAGCAGATTAGCAGATTAGTCGATTAGCAGATTAGCACATCAACACATCAACACATCAACACATCAGCACATCAACACATCAGCACATCAACACATCAGCACATCATCACATCAACTCATCAACACCATATGTTTCAGATCAACGAACACTATCTTCAGCTCGGCGAGAGCTATCTGTTTAGTACCATTGCCCGTAAAGTGGAGCAATTCAGTGCCACCCATCCCGGTGCCGATATCATCCGTCTCGGCATCGGTGATGTGACGCTGCCGCTCTCCCCTGCCGTGATCAGCGCCCTGCATCGCTCAGTAGATGAGATGGGGACCAAAGAGAGTTTCCGTGGGTACGGTCCCGAGCAGGGATATGCCTTCCTGCGGGAGGCGATCACCGAAACCGACTTCCGGAAGCGTGGCATCAACATCTCACCTGCTGAGATCTTCGTGAGCGACGGTTCCAAGAGCGACACCGGCAACATCGGTGATCTGCTGGGAGAAGGGAATGTGGTGGCCATCACCGACCCGGTCTACCCGGTTTACCTCGACACCACCCTGATGCGCATCGGTAGAAGCGATCGTATCCGCCTGTTACGCTGCAGTGGGGAGAACGGCTTCCTGCCTGAGTTA
Organism: Bacteroidales bacterium; assembly: GCA_012837345.1. Classification (GTDB taxonomy): domain Bacteria; phylum Bacteroidota; class Bacteroidia; order Bacteroidales; family Dysgonomonadaceae; genus Proteiniphilum. The sequence goes on along the minus strand of DURL01000054.1, from coordinate 7,979 downwards.
CCGCAAGAGAGAGTAGATATTGTCTATCTCTGTTATCCCAACAACCCCACCGGCACTGTGATGACCAGGGAGGAGCTCACAACGTGGGTCGACTGGGCTCTCGTGAATGAGAGCCTGATCCTTTTCGATGCCGCCTATGAGGCATTTATCCGTGACGAGAGCATACCACGTAGCATCTATGAGATAGAGGGTGCCAGGCGTTGTGCCATTGAATTCCGCTCCTTCTCCAAGAGTGCAGGCTTCACCGGACTGCGTTGCAGCTACACGGTAGTGCCCGAGGAGCTCATGGTAATCACCCACAGTGGGGAGTCGGTATCGCTCCACTACCTCTGGAACCGGCGTCAGTCCACCAAGTTCAACGGCACACCCTACATCATACAGCGTGCCGCAGAGGCGGTTTACTCACCAGCGGGGCAGCAGGAGATGCAGGTGATGATCGACAGTTATATGGAGAATGCCGCGGTGATCAGAAAGGGTTTGATGGATCATGGTTATACCCTCTACGGTGGTGAACACTCCCCCTATATCTGGCTGCAATGTCCCGATGGGCTTGATTCCTGGCAGTTCTTCGACCACCTGTTGGAGAAGTGCCATATTGTAGGGACACCCGGTGTTGGGTTTGGCGCCGCCGGTGAGGGTTACTTCCGTCTCACCGCTTTCAACAGTGCGGAGCGTACCGTCGAGGCTATCGGCCGGATCGCACGGCTTTCTTCCACCAGATGAGGAACCCGGTGACTGGCAGGGAGCATCCAATCAGCGACGTAAGCGCATAAAGAAAGATGCCGGGCAAGCCGATGATCTCGCCGGTATGCAGCGGTAGTGAGATCTCGATGAACTGGCGGTGCAGTGGCAGGTCGCTGAACCTCTCCAGGTTACGCATCTCTCCTTGCTGATCGAAGGAGACCGCGTCGGTCACCTTCGCACCCAGCAGGTTGTGGGTGTTGATCTTGCTCACCCGGTAGCGTGGGTTCTCTGCGTCAGCCATCATGATGGTGGTTGTGGCGGGGTAATCGAGGTAGCGGTCAGCCATCGCCTTTACTTCCGGGAGGGATAATTGTTTCTCCTGAAGCGTCTCTTTTTTCTCCGCCTCCTGCTGCAGCATCTCCTCCATCAGTGCTGCAAAGGAATCAGAAACCTCCTCACCTGCCGGTGCTTCCTTCTGCAGGATCGGCTCGCCACCCAGGGTGATGATCACCCTGTTCTTCATCCAGGGGTAGGTGATATACAAACCTGTGAGAGCGATGAAGAGTAACAGGGGAAAGGTATATATGCCCAGCACCCGGTGCAGGCTGTAGTTCAGCTGGAAGCTGTTGGCCCTCCACCGCACCTGTAGTGACGCCTTGATGGTACGCCACCGCCGCGATTTGGGCCACCAGAGGATCAGTCCCGAGAAAAGCAGGATCACGAAGATGATCACCGTGATACCCACGATCTGCTTCCCCGTCGACCCCAGCAGCAGATTTTTGTGCAGGCCGAGCAGCACCTGAAAGAAGGGTTCCGAACTCCGGTCAAATTGACCCGATATCTCGTCACCGGTGTATGGGTTGAAGTAACCGGTACTGCTCAGGTTGTTTTCACTTTCATGGTAGGATATGACCAGGTTTTTCTTTGCGCTTGCAGGGAAAACAATGGAGCTGATTACAAGTCCTCTTTCGTGAAACAGCCCCTCAATCTCCTCTGCCTGCAGCAATCTGCCTCCTTTCGGAACTTCCGCATTGAGCAGTCCGCGGTTCTGGAACTGCTGATAGGGAGTGCGGAAGGCATAGAGGCTGCCCGCCAGGCAGACGATAAACAGCACAACGGATGAGAGCAGTCCCAGCCAGAGATGGGAGAGTGATATCAGATACCGGAAAAGGGACTCACTCCGTCCCTTTTTCCGGAACAGGGATTTAAGCAATCGCATATCAATGACCACCCTGCGGCGTAACATCCTTGACGATTTCAAGGTACTGTTCGTATTGTGTTTCGTTGAAAAGCTGTTTCAATGCATTTTTTCGCTCCTTGTCATACCGCTGCCAGTATTCTCTGGCCAGCTCCCCGTTGCCATGGTAGAAATCGTGCGCATCGTGGTAAGATTTCTCAAACGCTTTGTTCACTGCCTTCAGCATCTGCCACTGCGATTCATCCAGCTGCAGTTCGCTTTTAAGACGACTCATCAGCTCATCGGGATAACCCGGACGACGGCGTCGGTTCTGTGCCGTGAAGGCTTCGTACTGCTTCATCTGCTCTTCGTTCAGGATGGTTGCCATTTCGGCGGACTGCTGTTTGCGCAGTTCATCCATCTTTTCGAACATCGTCATCCTGTCTACCTTGCCGTCGGCTCCTGTCCAGGCAGTGCGACCGGCTTCCTGAATCCCGCGGTATTTCTCCAGCAGCGCGTCATACTGCTTTTCCTGGTCGCCTGTCAGTTGAAGTTCCTGCTTGAGAGCCTGGTAGTCGGGGCCCCGACGGCGGGTCGATTGGTTCGTGCTCATACGGTCGCTCTTTTCTGTAACTGCGGTACTCTTTTCTGACTGCTTTCCGTTGCCCTGACAGGAGGTGATCATGAGCAGTGCGAAAAGAGAGATGAAGGTAAGTTGTAACTTTTTCATATGATTGGGATGATGTTTATGGGTTGTGCCCCTCCCGGGAGCTGTTCCACTGGAGAGATCAACCGGGTGATTCAATAGATTCCGATGTAATGGTTTCCCGCTTTGTTGATGAGTCGGGCCCCCTTGGTCACGGCACCGGTGCGGCTGTTGAGGATATAGATGTGCCCATCCCTGCCCACCGGGGTGACGGCGACGTATACCTCATCGCCGTTGACGAGGAACCCCTGGTACTGGAAGAAGTAGAGATCCGGTTCGTAAGGCAGTTCCACCTGATGTGCGGTTCCGGCGGTGAGGTCTACCCGTGCCAGGAAGCTCTGCCGCTCCTCGCTGTTGAAAGTGGCGTTGGCGGAGTCGTCGTGACTGTACATCACGTAGGCAATACCGTTGCCGGCATAGCGCCAGCTCTCAATGTAGGAGTGGGTGATTCCCAGTGCCTCATCGAGGCTGAACCGATATGTGTTGTCATACTGGTTGTTGCTGTTGATCCGCAGGATCCAGGAGCCGTTGCTGCCTCGCTGTGTGGCCTGGTAAATGTTACCGTCGTCTGCCAGGAAGCTGTTGAAACTGCGATAGCCGCTGCAGTCGCCGTCGGATACCGTGGAGGTGATCACCTGCGGGTTCTCCAGCGAAGGGTAGTCGACCACCACCGACTTGGTGCCGAGCCGTGCAAAGTCGCTTTCTGTTTCACCTGTCAGCGGGTTTCTTTTCTGCATCCAGGTGCCGATAATCACCTTGTCGCCCGCTTTGTTCAGCACCGGGGCATCGAGTCGGAAGAGGGTATGGCCCAGCAACTCCTCCTCTTCGCTGAGCGGTATTTCATACTGTCGGTAGCCGGAGATGACCACCTCCTGTAGGTCGAGTGCCAGCACGGTGGCGATGCCCCGGTAGTAGCGGAACGGTTCGGCAGATCCGCTCCCGGCATTGTTGGCGGTGATGTTTGCCACGTTGACGGCGATACCGGTCCTGTCACCATCAAACAGCTTAGCCCAGCGGGGTGAGGTGCCGGCATACTGCGCGATACTTACCGTCACATCCTCCTGGACAAAGTGGTTGCCACCGTTCACACTATAGCGGGAGAACTCGCCTCCGTTCTCGCCCGTGTAGGCGATGTTGAAGAGGGTGTTGCCATCTTCGGAGGATTGCAGGCGGGCGGTACGGTTGGATTTTACACTGAAGCCATCATCGAACACATTGATCGATGCGTTCGGGTCCCTGGCATCCTCATAGCTCACGGCATAGACCATGGTACCCCCATTGCCGTCGCCGGGGTTTTCCCCCATCAGGGCACCGGCCACGGTGATCCATCGTTCGGTATCGGGAGTTGTCTCCCGGTTGTCTGTGAGCGTTTCATTCTCACAGCCGGTGAAGAGGAAAGCTGCTATAGCGGTGAACAGTGTTGTTCTGATTAGTTTTGTGTTCATAATGCTTTTGTTTTATATGTTGATGTGATTGATGGTGTAGTTCAGCTTCAGGTAAAACGCCCTACCCGGCTTTTGCACGGCAAAATTGTCGTACACCTGTCGGTCGAAGAGGTTCCTGACATCGAAGCTGACCACAAATTTCTTTCCCGGGAAGAGATAGCTGAATCCGGCATCCTGGATGTACTGGCGGGGCACCCTGAAATCTTCAATATCGAGCCAGGTGGTCTGGAAGCTCTCCACGAAACGGAAGCTGTAATGAATGTGGAGTTGCGAACGTTTTTGCAGGAGGTTGAAGAGGGTGTACTGCGCCGTACTGTTGAAGGTGAACCAGGGTTCGTTGGGCATCTGCTTCCGGTAGTAATCGAGCCGGTTGCCGGCGGCATCCTCTTTCATGTTGAAGAGGGTGTTGAAGCGGGAGAGGTTGAACAACAGGCTCAGTTTGTCGTCGTAGGCATAGTTGGCTTCCGCCTCAATGCCCAGCGATTGTGTTTTACCCAGGTTCTCGAAGGGGCTGGTCTGTATGGCATCGTTCAGGCGGGGGTTGATCTGCCGCACGATCTTGTCGCGCGTATCCCTCAGGAAGCCGGTGGCAGAGAAGGAGAATCGTTGTGCTCCCATGTAGTAGTCGCCGGCCTTGAACCCGATGTTAAGGTTGTTGCTCACCTCGGGGTTGATATGGGGGTTTTCGACAATGTTCTCGCCGATGCTGCCAAACAGCTCATTCTCTGAGGGCATCCTGACGGCTTTCTCTGCAGAGGTGAGCAGTAATAGCTCCGGCAGCAGTGCATAGGAGAGAGCAAGACCATAGCCGGCAGCTTTCCGGGTGCTGTTCACCCGTTCTTCGGTGCGAATCTGCTCGCCATTGTCAAGGGTCAGTACCGGGTCCATACGATCGATCATCTGCCGGTAGAATTTTACAAAGAGGTTGCTGCGCAGGCGATCACCAAGGGTGGTCATCTCATAAGAGAGAGTGGCAACATGCTTCTGCAGGTCGCGTCTGCCCACAAAGGCCTGTTCCGCCTCTGAACGCATCTCATCGAACTCCCGCCGGTCGATGGTGTAATAGGAATGGTTGATCAGCACCTTGTGGCGTGGGATAATCGTGTAAGCCACTCCCGATCGAAGGGTGAAGATATCCCGGTGGGTATGGCTGATGGTGGGGGCACCCTGTTGCGCACCATTCGGCCGCAGGATGGGATCGCCGTATAGACCCATGCTCTTCTCGCCATACCAGTTGTAGTTCCATCTCACCGTGTCGTTCACCACCTGGCTGCGGTTGCCGTAGACCCCGCTGAGCTGCAGGTCGAGTCCCGGTAAAAAGAGATCCCTCTTTCGGTAGATCAGGTTGAAGGCGTGCGATTGCGACTCGGAGAAGCGTCCCATATAGGGGATCGACATATAGGTACCGTGTTGTATCTCGTTGTAGTCGTCCGAGCCGTTGTATCCCACGAAGAACTGATCGGCCCAGACCACATCGGTGAATCCCATCTCTATGCGGCTTCCCGTAGAGCGATAGGCATCGTTGAACCGTCTGGCACGCACATACTCGTAGCGTCCATTGGGGAGGATGTTGCGCACGAACTTCCCCCACACCTCGTAATCGTTGTCGGAGTAGTTGTGGAACCCGGAGAGGGTAAGGGTGAAACCCGATTTGTCGTGGCGGTACCTGCCGTTGATGTTTGCCTGGAAGGTATTGAAGGAGCCGTATGATAGGGAAGCTGTGAGGCTGTTGCGCATCTCCTTCTTCAGCACCACATTGATGGCCCCGCCCAGCGCATCATCGGTCAGGTGTGAGGGAATCACTCCCTTGTATACCTCGATCCGTTCGATCAGCGACGGTGGGATGCTGTTGAGACTGAAGGAGGATCCGTACGCCGAGATGGGTATGTCATCCACGAAGATGCGCACCGAGTTACCCGACATACCGTTCAGGTTGTAGCTGACCGCCGAGCCCAATCCTCCATCCTGGCGCACGGTGACCCCCACGCTTCTGTTGAGGAGGTCGTTGGTTTGAATGTTTTTCAGACCTTCCTGCTCCGTCTCGATCACATTCACTGCGAAACCTTTGGTCTCGATGATTCGTTTCTCGGTGGTTCCTTTCACGATCACCTCCCCCAGCTGGTAGCTGCTCTCCTTCAGCTGTGGCGTGAAGGTGACCAGCGGCTTGTCCACAGTTACTTCTGTCACGCTCTTCTCGGCTTCGATGGAGCGAACCTCTACCGCATAGCTGCCGTAGGGGATATCATCCAACTCGTATAGTCCGTCCAGGTCCGAGACGGTATGCCTATCGAGCGCTTCAATGTAGACCACCGCGGCAGCCACGGGGGTACCCTCATTGAATCGCAGTGTCCCCCTAATTTTACCTGTCTGGGCAAGGGTGACGATAGAACAGGAACAAAGAATAAAGAACAATAGAGTATATAATGGTTTCACGCTGACTTCACTTTTTTGGCAGATATAAAATCTACCCTGCAAAATTAAGCTTGTATGATCAAGCCTGTAATCGCTATTTATGGGTAAAATAGAACCGATTTTGTGGTTTTTTGTGGCCATTGTAGGGGATAGAGGGGAACTCACCCGGTGAGACCGGTTTGCCCGTTCTCGTTTTATTCGCTATTTTTGTTCCCTCAAACCCCACGCTATGAAGTACAAAGCAATCCTCCTTTTGCTGGTTAGCTCCACCCTATTGTTGTCGGCACAACAGAAACCGTCGCAGCAGTGGCTCGACCGGAAGTTCTCGATGTTCATCCACTTCGGACTCTATTCGGTCTATGGAGGTGTCTATGAGGGGAAGCCGGTGAGAAGAGGTTACAGCGAGCAGATCCAGTCTTTCGCGGGTATCTTCAGCGACTGGTACGGCAACACGGCAAAGCAGTTCAACCCGGAGCAGTGGGACCCCGATGCGGTGGTGACGCTGGCTAAAGAAGCGGGGATGCGCTCGATTGTCTTCACTTCGAAGCATCACGACGGCTTCTGCATGTACCACTCGCAATATACCGGCTTCAATATCGTGGATGCTACACCTTACGGGCGGGATCTGATGAAAGAGCTGGCCGATGCCTGCGCACGGGGTGGCATCGGATTCGGTGTCTATTACTCGCTGATCGACTGGCACTATCCTCACGCCTATCCCATCTCCAGTCACAACGCCGACCCGCTCACGCCGGAGCATTACGCCTACAACCTGAAGCAGGTGGAGGAGATCATGACCCGCTATGGTGATCTCTCCGAGATATGGTTCGACATGGGATCGCTTACGTCGGATCAGAGCAGTGGGCTCTATGAGCTGGTGAACCGTTTGCAGCCGGGTTGCATGATCAGTGGTCGGCTGGGCAATGATTATGTGGACTTCAGTGTGATGGCCGACAACGAGTATCCTGACTATAGCCTCGCGGTACCCTGGCAGACTGCTGCCTCGGTGTTTGACGAGACATGGGGTTACCGCTCCTGGCAGGAGCGGGGTGCTCTGCAACCGAAGGTGGAGGAGAAGATCGAGAGTATGATCAAGGTGGTGAGCCGCGGCGGCAACTACCTGCTCAACATCGGTCCCCGTGGCGACGGCAGCCTGGTACCTTTTGAGCAGGATCTGCTGCAGGCGATGGGGCGATGGCTTCAAGCCAACGGGGAGGCAGTATACGGCACAGAGGCAAGTCCTTTCATGCGTCTCTTCCCCTGGGGAGAGGTGACCGCCAGTAAGGATGCGCTCTATCTCTTCGTGAAGAGTGAGTATGCCGGCAAAGAGATTGAACTGGATCATCTGGATGGAAATATCGGTTCGGTAGGGTTGCTCTCCTCCGGTGCGTCGTTACGCTTCAGATCCCTGGGCGGCAAGGAGACCTCCACCCGTGTAGTGTTGCCAGCACAGTTTGCCTCCTCCTATGAGGTGGTGAAGGTGGCCTTCCGTGACGGCTTCAGTGTCATCCCGGAAAATGTGGTGAGCAGCAGTCAGCTGACACCGACCCATGCG
>DURL01000053.1 GCA_012837345.1 Bacteroidales bacterium | reverse complement strand
ATCCCTGTTGGTTGAAGAATGCCCGCATGGCATCGAAGATACGGGTGCGTTTAAGGAAAATATCCTTCACATCCTCGTTCACCAGCAGGTCCACGTAGCGCTGTCGATAGCGCAGCTCAGGGTCGGAAAACTTGTCGTAGGCCACTCCATCTTTCATCTTCACCACGGGAAGTGGTTTGAGCGACTTGGAGAGGATGGTGAGCGTTTCGGCATGTATCGAGATCTCTCCCGTCTTGGTGCGGAAGATGTAGCCGGTGATGCCGATGAAGTCACCGATGTCGGTAAGTTTCTTGAAAACGGTGTTGTAGAGCTCCTTATCCTCCCCGGGGCAGATGTCATCGCGGGTGATATAGACCTGGATGCGTCCCTGTTTGTCCATCAGTTCCACGAAGGAGGCTTTTCCCATGATGCGGCGTCCCATGATGCGACCGGCGATACTCACCTGGCGGCGTTCGGCCTCGTCACGGAAGGACTCTTTTATATCTGCAGACCAGGCATTCACCTCATAGAGCGCTGCGGGGTAGGGTTCGACTCCCAGTTTTCGTAACTCCTCAAGGCTTTGGCGGCGAATGATCTCCTGTTCGCTAAGTTCTGGATTGTTCATACGAATTCGTTCAATTGTTTAGGTGGGCTTGCCTTCGGCTGGATAGGCATTCAGAGGGAACCCCGGATGTGCCATCGTGGGCAAAGGACCAACATGATGCAACCTGCATTCGCTACGGCGAAGCAAAAGTATCTGCAAAAGTACAAAATATTTCGCTAAGAAGCATATTTTCCTGCTGATTCATCCCATTCATCTGCATAGTGCTGCCGTGATCAAAAATAATTATGGAAAATTTTCCTCAATCATACCGGAATGATTATATTTGTCATGTGAAACGGTCCTGATATCCCTGGAAAAGGGATATCGTAGCAAAGAGATGACCCTGTAACCTGGGTTGACTATTTTACCTGATGTTTAGTTTGTTGATGAAGGAATACTCTTATGGAAACACAAACCGGTCTGCACACCTCCTATCAGCAGAGAGTCTGTTGAATGGCATGAAACAATTCGCAATTTAAATGAAACGATGAATTTACAACAACTCAACCTGCTCTTCAATGGCACGATACTCATGGATGGCCATATTTCAAGCGACTATACCAAAGCGTTTGCTTCAGACCTGATGAGTGATGTACTGCGATACCGAATGGAAAACACAGTCCTGATTACGGGGCTCTGCACCATACAGGTATTGCGTACGGCCGAGATGTCCAATATCACCTGTATCATCTTTGCACGTGGAAAACGGGTCACGCCCGACATGCTTGCGCTGGCAAAGGAGCACCACATCACCATCATCGAGTCGGAGCTGACACTTTTTGAATTATCTGGGAGACTCTACCAGGGGGGACTTAAACCGGTGTGCCAATGAGATTGCATTTCGAGATAGAAGGCGGTGATTTCACTGCGGCAGGCAGGGCCAGCTCAGAAGTGAAAAAGACGCTGAAGCAGTTTCACATCGCACCGGAGGTGTTGCGCAAGGTGGCCATCGCACTCTATGAGGCGGAGATGAACGTGGTATCCCATGCCTGGAGCGGCACAATGGATGCCGAGATCCTTCCGGATGCGATCCATGTGGTGATGGAAGACAAGGGTCCGGGCATTGAAAATATTGAACGGGCGATGGAGGAGGGTTTCTCCACAGCCACAGAGGAGGTACGGCAGATGGGTTTTGGTGCCGGGATGGGCCTGCCCAATATCAGGAAGAACAGTGACAGGATGGTGCTCACCTCCACACCCGGTGTGGGGACAAGGCTTGAGATCACTGTGCTATTTAAGGCATGAAGAATGAACTGAGAAATGGAAAAAGGAGGAGACTACACACACTCAATCCAGATTGACCGGGGTAAATGCATCGGTTGCTCCCATTGCATGCGTGTATGCTCCACGCAGGCCATCCGTATCGTGGAGGGATATGCCGTCATACAACCGGAGCGGTGTGTGGATTGTGGTGAGTGCTACCGTGTCTGTCCCCAGAAAGCCATCTATGCACGCGACGATGGACTCGCTTTCATGCGTGATGATGCATACAAGATTGCACTTGTACCTTCTGTCTTTATCGGTCAGTTCCCATCCGACTATTCTGCCACGGAGGTGCTGGAGGCGGTGAAATCATGTGGCTTTGATGAGGTGTGTGAAGTGGAGCGTGCGGTCGATTTTATGAAAGAGGCATACGGGACATATGCCGATAATCATATTGCACGACCGGTGATCAGTTCCTATTGCCCGGCAGTGGTTCGCCTGATACAGGTACTCTATCCGTCGCTGACACCCCATATCATGCTTCTGAAGGCACCACACGACATTGCGGCGCTCTACCTGCGTCTGTCGAAAGAGAAGCAACAGGACGATCCCCGAAAGATATTCATTTACTATGTCACGCCCTGTGCCGCCAAGACGGTGGCAGCCCGTGCGCCGGTGGGTGAAGCCGCCTCACCCATCGACGGCACCATCAATATGAAAGAGGTCTATAACAAAACAGTTGCAACCCTTTTGGGTAGGAAAGAAAGGGGAGGACGCAAGCATGTGGCCGATATGAGTCCTGACTCGGTCTGCTGGTCTCTCTCGGGTAACGAGAAACACTATTTCCCCGGGAGGAGCCTGGCAATCGACGGGATGGAGAACGTGATCGAGTTCCTGGAAAAGCTCGAGTCGGGACATCTGTCCGACATCGATTTTCTGGAGCTGAGAGCGTGTGACCAGGGATGTGCCGGTGGTATTCTCTGTCCCGGGAACCGTTTCCTGACGGTTGAGCGGCTTGAGCACAGACAAAAAAGACTGCAAATGCTGAAAGATCAACAGGGAGGAGAGGTGGACAACCGATTGATGAGATACCGTCAACAGCTACAACCACTGTCGAGGGTGGATCCGGTACATCCGCGAGACGGGTTGCTATTGGATGAGGATATGGAAAAGGCACTGATCAAACTGCAACGCATCAGGAGGCTGATGACCTACTTCCCTGGATTCGACTGCGGCGCCTGTGGTGCTCCTTCCTGCAGGAGTCTGGCAGAAGATATCGTACAGGGGAAAGCCAGTATATCCCATTGTGTTTTCGTACAGCGGGTGATGGAGAAGAATTACAAGCTGAGTCCCGATCAGGCCTTCGTGGTGATAGAGAAGATATGGGGCAGGGACAGGCTTAACAAATACAACGATACAAATGAAAACGAACCTTAGACAACTGATGCAGGAGCTCGGATTCACCTGCCTGGCCGGTGAGGCCTTTCTCTACAGGTACACGGAGGGGGCATATCTCTCAGACCTGTTGAGCGATGCCATGGGCAAGGCCGAGGCCGGTATGCTATGGATCACCTCACAGGTACATCGCAACATCGTGGCGGTGGCCTCACTCAAAGAGCTGAGTGCCATTGTCGTGGTGAACGAACGTCAGGTAGAGCCTGAGGTGCTGGCCCATGCCGATGAGGAAGAGGTGGTGATCCTCTCCTCGGGTAAGCCCGCCTTCGAGACCGCCGGGATGTTGTATAATTATTTGAGAGAGGTTGAACGTTGATAAGTTGATTCGTTGGCAAGTTGATACGTTAGTAGGTTTATATGTTTGTGGTTCGTGGTTCTTGGTTCATGGTTTAAAAGAATAAGTTGATCACTGAGAATTATGCCCTGGTACAACGCTGATCTGCATATCCACACCTGCCTGTCGCCTTGCGGCAGCCTGGAGATGAGTCCCCGCCGCATCATTGGACGTGCAGGGGAGAGAGGTCTGCAGTTGATTGCCATCACCGACCACAACAGCACCCGCAACGTGCAGGTCTGTATGGAATGTGGTGCGGCCCATGGCATCATGGTGATTCCCGGCTGCGAGGTCAATACGCAGGAGGAGGTGCACTGCCTCTGCTATTTCCCCGATCTGGAGGCAGTGGTGCAGTTTCAGGAATACCTTGACAGGAGAATGCTCGATATCCCTCATGATCCTGTTCGCTTCGGCTATCAGGTGGCGGTGGATGCCGATGAGCGGATCATATATGAAGAATCACGTTCCCTTTTCACCGGTATCAGCGATGGGATCGAGGCGCTAGTGATGATGGTACACCGGCTTGGAGGACTCTTCGTGCCGGCGCACATCGATCGTCAGTCGAACGGTATCCTCAGCCAGTTGGGATTCATACCACGGGAGCTGGGATATGACGCACTGGAGCTATCACGGCGTACCTCCCCCGACGCGTTTATCAGAAGTCATCCGGAGCTGAAGGGAAAGGGTTTCCTGCAGAGTTCCGATGCGCACCGGCCGGAGGATATCGGGTCGGTGCACAGCCGTTTTCAGATGGAGGAAGCAGGGTGGAATCACTTCAGGAGAGCGCTCCTGGAGCAACGGTTTGAGGCGATGAGTCTTCCACCTGTTAAAGAGGAGAGATGATGGTAACACTGGCAATGCATATGATCGATATCGTGCAGAATTCCCTCAGGGCGCAGGCAGATATGGTCACGATCACGCTGGATGAACGGGGTGATGAATCATTCCTTCTGTTCAGGGTGGAGGATGACGGCACCGGCATGGACCGCATAAGCCTGGAGCGGTTAACCGATCCTTTCTTCACCACCCGCACCACACGGAGGGTGGGACTGGGCATCCCGTTTCTGAAGATGACCTGCGAGCAGACGGGCGGCAGCCTCCGGGTAGCCTCCACAGAGGGTGAGGGAACCACGGTAGAGGCGCTCTATCGCACCGACAACCCTGACTGTCTGCCCCTGGGTGACCTGGTGGGGTCGCTGTTGTTGCTGGTGATGGCCAACCCTGCCATCCGCTTCCGTTTTAACTACCGTATGGGGGAGGAGATGTTCAGATTTGATAGCGGTGACCTCAGGGAGCAGGGAATAGACCTGCAGCACCCACAGATGCTGTTGCCGGTGAAAGAATATATCAGGGAGAACCTGGAGGCGCTCTGGCGGCATCGGGCAGCGGCCAGCTATCTCTGCTGACACAGAGTAAAAGAGGATGATTGATAACCGAATGATATTTTTCTAAATACAGATTATGATGGAACATACAACTGGAATCAAAACGCTCGCCGACCTGAAACGAATACAGGAGGAGGTGAGAACCCGTATCAGCCTGCGTGACAAGGCGGAGAACCCCGAGTCGCTGGTACAGGTGAAGGTGGCGATGGCCACCTGCGGCATTGCCTCGGGTGCCAAGGAGGTGATGGAGTTTTTCGCCTTGGAGCTGGACAAGCGGGGCATCGATGCCGTCGTCACCCAGACAGGCTGCATGGGTTACTGCTTTGCGGAGCCCACCGTGGAGATCACTTTGCCGGGCCATGATCCGATGGTGTTTGGCTACGTGAATCCGAAGAAAGCAGATGAGATCATTGAACGATACATCAAGAACGGGGAGCTGGTGGATGGCATCATCCCGCAGAATTACAATACGATTGAATCTTGAATCAACTGAATACAACTGTTATGAGCCAATTTAAAATGCATTTGCTGGTCTGCGCCGGAACCGGCTGCCACTCTTCCCAGAGCGACCTGGTATATGAGATGCTGCGCGATGAGGTGGACCGGAAACGACTGGAGGGAGAGGTGCAGATCATCCGCACCGGCTGCTTCGGCTTTTGTGAGAAGGGACCCATTGTGAAGGTATTGCCTGACAACACCTTCTACACGCAGGTGAAGCCCTCCGATGCGCGTGAGATCATCGACGAGCATGTGATTAAGGGACGTCGCGTGGAGCGGTTGCTCTACCTCGATCCGGAGACCGAAGAGCATGTGCTGGACTCGAAGCACATGGGCTTTTACAAGAAGCAGTTGCGCATCGCCCTGCGCAACTGTGGCACCATCGATCCGGAGAACATCGACGAGTCGATTGCCCGCAATGCCTATCAGGCATTGGGCAAGGCGATCACCGAAATGAGCCCCCAGGAAACGATCGATTTGATCAAACGCTCCGGACTGAGGGGACGCGGTGGTGCCGGTTTCCCCACCGGACTGAAGTGGGAGATTGCCAGTCGTAACCAGGCCGACCGGAAGTATGTGGTCTGCAACGCAGATGAGGGGGATCCCGGTGCCTTCATGGACCGTTCCATCCTGGAAGGCGACCCCCACTCGGTGCTGGAGGCGATGGCCATTTGTGGCTATTGCATCGGTGCCACAAAAGGGCTGATCTATATCCGGGCCGAATACCCGCTGGCCATCCGGCGACTGAAGGTGGCCATCGCACAGGCGCGCGAATATGGCTTGCTGGGCGAGCAGATCTTCGGCACCTCCTTCAGTTTCGACATCAGCCTCAAGTATGGTGCCGGTGCCTTTGTCTGCGGTGAGGAGACCGCCCTGATCCACTCCATGGAAGGAAAGCGTGGTGAACCGGCGAACAAGCCGCCCTTCCCCGCTCAGAGCGGTTACCTGGGCAAGCCCACCAACGTGAACAATGTGGAGACACTGGCCAACATACCGGTGATCATCCTGAAGGGAGCTGAGTGGTTCTCCTCCATCGGCACGGAGAAGTCGAAAGGGACCAAGGTGTTTGCCCTGGCGGGTAAGATCAACAACGTGGGACTGATTGAAGTACCCATGGGCATCACCCTGCGGGAGATCATCTACGAGATTGGTGGCGGCATCAAAAACAACAAGAAATTCAAGGCGGTGCAGACAGGTGGCCCCTCGGGGGGATGCCTCACCGAGAAACACCTCGACACCCCCATCGACTATGAGAGCCTCACCGCTGCCGGCTCCATGATGGGTTCCGGCGGCATGATCGTGCTCGATGAGGATGACTGTATGGTCTCTGTGGCCAAGTTCTACCTCGATTTCATTGTGGAGGAGTCGTGTGGGAAATGCGCTCCCTGCCGCATCGGAAACAAACGACTCTTTGAAACACTGGAGCGTATTTGCAATGGCAAAGGAACTGAGGAGGATTTGGAAAAGCTCAAGAACCTGTCGAATGTGATCAAAGATACATCGTTGTGTGGGTTGGGACAGACCTCCCCCAATCCGGTGTTGTCGACACTGAGTAATTTTTATGATGAATACAAAGAACATGTTTTTGATAAGAAATGCCGGTCGGGGAGATGTCAGAACCTGCTCTACTACGTCATTGATGATGAAGACTGTGTCGGTTGCATGGCCTGTGTGCGGGTTTGTCCCGTGAACGCCATTACCGGAGCAAAGAAACAGACCCACTATATTCATCAGGATAAATGCATCAAGTGCGGTTCCTGCATGGAAAAGTGCCAGTTTGATGCCATCAGCCTACTGAACGATTATCCCAGGCTATCACCGGTGACGGCAGATGCATAGGAGGGATCAGTCAAATTAAAGATGAAGAACAGCGAGCCGATAGCTGAAAGCTAAAAGCTAAAAGCAACAAAAGGAAAAGATATGATACGATTGACAATAGATAAGAAAACAGTAGAGGTGGAACCGGGAACCACCATCTTGAAAGCAGCCCATAAGGCGGGTGTGGAGATTCCAACGCTATGCCACTTCGAGCTGTGTGACATGGGCATCGAGAACAAACCGGGCGGCTGCCGCATCTGCGTGGTGGAGGTAGAGGGAAGACGCAACCTGGCCCCTTCCTGCATGACCGAGGTGCAGGAGGGGATGGTGATCAACACCCACAACATACGGGTACTCAACGCACGTACCACGGTACTGAAGCTGATCATCTCCGATCATCCGTTCGACTGTTTGGTCTGTGCCAAGTCGGGCGACTGTGAGCTGCAGGATCTGGCCCGCCAGTTTGGCATCCGCACCGTGCCCTATGGCGGTGAGCAGTCACACTACCGCAAGGACACCTCCCCCTCCATCATCCGTGATGTGGATAAGTGCATCATGTGCCGCCGCTGTGAGATGATGTGCAACGAGGTGCAGACGGTGGGTGCCCTCTCGGCGGTGAACCGCGGCTTCATGTCGGTGGTGGCTCCTGCCTTCGAGATGAATCTGGAGGATTCGCCCTGCACCTACTGCGGGCAGTGCGTCTCGGTCTGCCCCACCGGTGCACTCACCGAGGTGGACCACACCAATGAGATCATTCGTGCCCTGAGTGACCCGAAGAAGACCGTAGTGGTGCAGACCGCTCCGGCGGTGCGTGCTGCCCTGGGTGAGGAGTTCGGCCTGGAGCCGGGCACGCTGGTCACCGGCAGGATGGTCTCCGCACTGCGTGAGCTGGGCTTCGACCATGTGTTCGATACCGATTTCAGTGCCGACCTGACAATCATGGAGGAGGGTACGGAGCTGCTGCAACGTCTCCGCGGCCATCTGGCGGGAGACCCCAATGTGCGGCTGCCGATTCTCACCTCCTGCTGCCCCGGCTGGGTGAACTTCTTTGAACACAACTTCCCCGACCTGCTGGATGTACCCTCCACGGCCAAATCACCGCAACAGATGTTCGGTGCCATCGCCAAGAGCTGGTTTGCCGACAGGATAGGGGTGGAGCGTAAGGATCTGGTGGTGGTCTCCATCATGCCCTGCCTGGCAAAGAAGT
>DURL01000052.1 GCA_012837345.1 Bacteroidales bacterium | reverse complement strand
CCGCCGCTCTTGATGATCAGCCGGTTGGGGTCCATCTGTACCCACCGCATACTGGCTTTCTCGCCATATACACGTATGTTGACGCCGTTGGCCTCACCCACAGCGATCTGGCTGGCGGAGAGCAGCGCTTTCACGCCTTGCTCCAGGCGCATCATCGCCGTGCCGTCATCGTCGATCGCACGTCCCGGCACGAAAGTGTTCAGCTCGGCACAGAGCTCCTGCACCTTCAGTCCCGATACATACTCGCAGAGATGCCAGGCATGCGTGCCGATATCGCCCATGCAACCTGCCTTGCCCGACTGTGCCGGGTCGGTGCGCCAGCCGGCGTTGTTGCCGCTCTGCGTCTCGATCCGCTCCGACAGCCATCCCTGCGGGTACTCCACATAGATGCGGCGCAGCTTCCCCAGCTCACCTGCCGCAACCCGGGCCTTCATCTCCTTCACGGCCGGGTAGCCGGTGTATACATGGGTCAGTGCCAATACCAGTCCTGTCTCATCCACCTTCTGCTGTAACGCTTTCGCCTCCTCCAGCGAGAAGGTGATCGGCTTGTCCAGCACCACGTGTATCCCCCGCTCGAGGGCCATCATCGCCGGCTCGAAATGGAGCTTGTTGGGGGTCACGATCACCACGAAATCCATCCGTTCCGCTTCGGGCAGTGCCATCTCCTTTTCGAACATCTCCTGATAGCCGGAGTAGATACGCTCATCGGGGAGGCCATACTGTCGTCCTGACTCCAGGGAGACCTCCGGTTTCGAACTGAAACATCCGCATACCAGTTCCACCATGTTTTCCATGATTGCCGCCCGCAGGTGGATCGCGCCGATAAAGCCGGTGGTGCCACCGCCGACCATGCCCATTTTTAATTTCTTACTCTTCATTCTACAATTGTATTGTTGGTTAATCTTTTGCGAAAAATGCATCAAACGCGTGGCCTGACGACTGAAAATCGATCCGTTTGGTGAAGGCGCACGACTCACGTGCCCCATGCTCGCGATCCATCGCGCTGTCCTCCCACTCGATGGAGAGCGGTCCATGGTAGCCGATGGCGTTGAGTGCACGGATGATCTCCTCGAAGTTAATCCTGCCCCGGCCCACGCTCCTGAAGTTCCAGAACCTGCGGGGATCGCCAAAGGGCACATGTCCTCCGAAAACACCTACCTGTTTGGGGGTGTCACTCCAGTAGACATCCTTCATATGTACATGGTAGATCCGTTCGGGGAACTGGTAGATGAAATCCACGTAGTCCACCCCCTGGTAGCCCAGGTGACTGGGGTCGTAGTTAAAGCCGAAGGCAGGGTGATGGTCCAGCGCTTCGAGGGCTCTTTGTGCCGAGAAGGTGTCGAAGGCGATCTCGGTGGGATGCACCTCGAGCGCAAAACGGACACCCAGTTTTTCAAACTGGTCCAGGATGGGGATAAAGCGGCGGGCAAAAAGTTGATAGCCCTCGTCAATCATCTCTCCCGGAACGGGTGGGAAGGCGTAGAGCAGGTGCCATATAGGGCTGCCGGTGAATCCCACCACCGTATCAACACCCAGTGCTTTGGCTGCCCTGGCTGTCAGTATCAGCTCCTCCGCAGCTCTCCGGCTCACACCCTCCGGATCGCCATCGCCCCAGATATGGGCGGGCAGGATGGCTTTGTGCCGCTCATCTATACGGTCGCAGACCGCCTGTCCCACCAGATGGGAGGAGATGGTGCGAAGCTGCAGTCCATGTTTTTCGAGCAATGCCATGATTCCCTCGTAATATGCCGGATCCGTCTGCCGCACATCCAGATGATCCGGCAGTCCCAGTTCCAGTCCGTCGTATCCGAATTCTTTTGCTTTGATGCATACCTCCTTAAGGGTTAGGTCTCCCCATTGGAGCGAGTAGAGAGTGACCAGTCGAGCCATGTCTGTTAGATTTTTATAGGGTTAGATTTCAGTTTCATCTTCTGTTATTCCAGGTACCGTTGCGCATTACAGCAACCATTTTGATGATTCAAAAAATAAAGATACATTATTTTAGATACCTGTCAAAAAGATACTGGATTTTCAAGATTCTTTTTTTTGATAAGGATCCTATTGCAGATGATGGAACGCGTGCATTTAATATAACCTATATTCGTAGCATCCCGCGAAAGCCCCTGGCAGCGTAGTAGGACTCGGCACCGTTGTGATAAATGAAAGTGCGTCCATACCGGGAGTCACCGAAAAGTGCGCCGCCCCGTCTTCGGATTTCATCAGGAGTAGCAATCCAGCTCGAGCTCTTTATGTCAAAATACCCCAATTGCTGCAGTTCCCTGTATTGCTCTTCGTTCAGCAACGTGATGCCCATCTCATCTGCCATCCCCACAGCACTGTTTTTCGGCTTATGCTCTTTCCTCGAGCGCAATGCATCAGGATCGTAACAAAGGCTTCTGCGCTCCTTCGGACTTTCTGCAGAGCAATCACAGAAGAGATACTCACCTGTTCCGGCATCCTGCCCAATCACATCGGGTTCGCCTCCGGTCTCTTCCATCCCGTTCAGCGACCAGAGGTTGTCCCTATTCGCATCGAGTCGCTGTTGGATATCATTCCATTGAAGGTTCGGATGGCGATCCATATTTTGTTCGAAGCGCTTTTTCAGAATACCAAACAATGATTCTATCTGTTCTTGTGTGATTTGATTTTTTTTCATACTTTTTTATTCAAGAGAACAAACAATTACATTTTTATTGTCGGATCACTTCTCCGGAAGAAAGGCGATGGCATCAATCTCCACCAGAAAATCGGGGTTTGTCAGTGCTGCAACAAAAAAGCCGGTAATTGCAGGAGGGTTTTTCAGTCCACCCAGATACTTCTGTGATGCCTGGAATCCCTGATGGAGATCTTCTCCCTGAACAATATAAATGGTCAGTTTTATGAGGTTGGCAAAAGTGGCTCCACAAGCAGCCAGGGCCGTTTCAATATTCTGCATTACCTGTTCTGTCTGTTCAAAAAGATCACCTTTGCCCACGATCTGGCTCTGCGCATTTACTGCATTTTGTCCCCCAATATAGATGGTCTTCCCGTTACCTTGTGTCGTCACTATCTGAGAAAAGGCAGGACTCTTGAAGAGTCCCTCGGGGTTGATATGTTGGATAGGCTGATTCATATCTCCTCACAGTTTTCCATTTCCACTATGGAGTATCCTTTCCGTATGATGCTCTCTTCCCATTCTGGTTTCAGGGCTTCGATATGACAAAACTGACACTCTTTTGAGGTGAGGGGCTGTCCCTCCTGACCTTTGGTCTTCAGGTATTCGCGTCCGTAATTGTAAATCTGTTCCTTATCATCGGTCTCAACCGGAGCGATGATGTCGAAATGCATCACACTCCCGTCTCTTTTGTCTACATAGGTGTCCCAGACTGCTACTTTCATTTTTCCAGGGTTTATGAATTATGTGCAATATTGCTGTGATTATTGACATAACAAATGATGCCTCTTTTTAGTTTGAAGCGTTGTGTTAAACAGTCCCGTTAAAAGTACACTGGTTGTTGTTCAGCTGGTTTACACGATTGTTGAAGAGATTCAAACATGCCTTTTTCTCAACGGCGGTTCAGAATTTTCTCCATTGTTTTTCCTTTTGCCAGTTCGTCGATCAGTTTATCGAGATAACGTGTTTTTTGTACAATGTCATCCTCAATCTCTTCCACACGATAGCCGCAGATTACCCCTTTAATCTTTGAAGCTTCGGGGTTGATCAGCGGAGCCTGATTGAAGAAGGTTTCAAAATTCATATCACCGGTCAGAATATGTTGTAACTCTTCTTTGCTGTATCCGGTCAGCCAGCAGATGATCTGATCCACTTCTTCTCTGGTGCGTCCCTTCTTTTCAGCCTTCTCAACATAGTAGGGATAGACGCGGGGGAATGATAATTTATAGATTTTTTCCTGATTTTTCATTTTACTCCAAATTATGTAAATAGTTGTAATCGAGCGGGATGAATCGGAAAGTCAGGTAGATATTCTGTTATTGTTCGGATTTCAATTTGCTGTAAACTTCCAGGTCGGTATAGACACCTCCTGTAAGCAATTCTCCCTGCCGTTCAACACCTTCCAGTTTGAATCCCAGTCTCTTCGGTATGTTGCTGCTCAATTTGTTGCCGACAGCACATTTAATCTGAATCCTGTTTATCCCCATTTTCTCAAAGGCAAAAATAGATAATTTATTTACCGATTTGGTAACAATCCCATGTTTTTGGAATTTTTCTGAAAGCCAATAACCAATTTCTGTCTTTCTATTTAATCTGTCGGTGTCTTTAAAGCCAATCAGTCCCACAAATTGATTATTCTTTTTGATTGCGAACACATATTCAGCGCGACCTTCGGGAGCATTCACTACCGAGTCCACAAATTGTTTACTGTCCGAGATTTCCCTGGTTAACGCCACAAAAGGCAACCACCTCCCAAGGTATTCTCTCTGACTGTCAATCGTCTCAAAAATATCTTTTGCATCCGATTGCTCCAGTTGAGTTAGTTTTATCTCTTTGTCTACTTCGATTGTCATGGTGT
>DURL01000051.1 GCA_012837345.1 Bacteroidales bacterium | reverse complement strand
GTGGTGGCGGATTGATATCGGAAGATGGGTGGACCTGGCACAGCGGTGCAGTAAGACCGGGAGGTGGCGCAGCACCTGATGCCATACAGATTGGTGATCGTTACCTGGTTGTCTATGGTGCCACAGGTGGTGGCCTGGGAGGGGGTCACAACGGCAGGATACTGACCATGTGGAATAGAACGCTCGATCCTGCCTCACCCGACTTCAAATTCTCAGAACCTTTACTGGTTGCCCAGTCCGACGGAGTGGAAGACAATGATGCCATTGATCCGGGATTGCTATTGGATCCCAATGATGGTCGTTTATGGTGTTCCTACGGCACCTATTTCGGATTTATACGATTGATAGAGCTCGATCCCGAAACAGGTGAACGGGTAGAGGGCAATGAAGCAATCGACATAGCGATTGACTGTGAGGCGACAGACCTGGAATATCATGACGGTTGGTACTACCTGCTGGGCACTCACGGCACCTGTTGTGATGGGGCAAACTCCACCTACAACATTGTGGTGGGCCGTTCCAGAAAGGTAACAGGTCCCTACCTCGACAACATGGGAAGAGATATGTTGCGAGGTGGCGGCAAGATGGTGCTTGCTGCCAGGGAGAAGCTTATCGGCCCGGGACACTTCGGCCGGGTTGTGCTTGAAGATGGCGTGGAGAAGATGTCCTGTCACTATGAGGCTGATCTGGATCAAAGCGGTCGCAGCGTCCTTGGCATCCGACCTCTGCTGTGGGAAGATGGATGGCCTGTTGCGGGAGACAATTTCAAGGATGGAACCTATAAAATTGAATCTGTAAGAAGAGGTTATGCGCTGGAACTGGCAGTAGATTTCAACCGGATGCCCAGGATGCACTGGTTCAATCGTGACAAGGATGAACCGGTAAAACCTATTCCGTCACAGCAGCTGGAAGATGTGATTGAGAGCTGGCCTGCCGGCAACATTGAGGTAAGAATTGGGGATTACATGGTACGTCCCCATCAGCGATGGACCCTCACAGCCCTTCATGATGCGGGAGGTTACCTGGGAGGGCCCTATTACAAGATTACCATTGCAGGTACAGACAGGACATTGGCAGCCACGTCGGAAGCAGAAGTAGTCACCGTCCCCTCCTTTACCGGTGCACCGGAACAACTATGGCGCATTGATCAGCTAACCGACGGCACCTATCGCATCATGCCCAAAGTAGTCCCTGAATCGGATGAACAACTGGCACTGGTATCATCGGGCGACAGTACGCCCACACTGGCCAGGTTTGATGTGAACAGCGACAATTCCAAATGGAATTTCAGAGATCATTAACATATCGGCATACATACCCATAAAACGATTCAAACAAACGTAAAACAAAAAGAATATGAAGAAATTAGCACTCTGGATCTGTACACTCCTTTTATTGGTGGGATGTACCCAGAAAGAAGAGAAGACAACCTTTCAAAACAGTGGCAATCCGCTGATAAAAAACAAATTTACTGCCGACCCCGCACCGCTCGTGCATGAGGGTACGCTCTATCTCTATGTGGGGCATGATGAGTATTATGCTGGTCAGGATAGCGCTTCTGGTGGCAGGGAGTTCAACATCACCGAATGGCTTTGTTACTCCACAAAGGATATGCAGACATGGAACGATCATGGCTCCGTGCTGAAACCTACCGACTTCGAATGGGGTATCGGTGAAGCCTGGGCTTCACAAGTGATTGAACATGAAGGGAGGTTTTATTATTATACCACTGTTCAGGCAGGTGAACCTTATAACAGTAAGGTGATCGGTGTAGCAGTGAGCGATAGCCCCACGGGACCTTTTACCGATGCGATCGGAAAGCCGCTGATCACCGACGACATGACCTCCAACGGCCCCAGGGGCTGGTGGAACGACATCGATCCCACCTTTATCATGGATGAGGAGGGGCAGGCATGGCTCTGCTGGGGCAACGGCACCTGCTTCCTGGCGCGGTTAAAGCCCAATCTGACAGAACTGGAGGGTGAGATTGAAGTCGTCGATCTGCCACTCTTCGTGGAAGGTCCCTGGCTGCATAAGAAAGATGACCTCTATTACCTTACCTACGCCTCAATGGGTGAGGGACGTGAAACCATCTCCTATGCCACTGCGCCCTCCATGGAGGGTCCCTGGAGCCCACAGGGGAAGCTGACCGGCATGGCGGAGAACAGCTTCACCATTCATCCGGGGATTGCGGAGTTCAACGGGAAATGGTATCTGTTTTACCACAATGCGACCCTCACCCTGGAGGGTATCGAGGGAGCCATCGGACGACGTAGTGTCTGTGTGGAGGAACTGCACTACAACCCCGACGGCACGATGCAGTTTGTTGAACAGACAACGAAAGGTGTTGCAGGAATATAGTCAGACAACCATCAAAAGTTTCAACAATGGGAGATATGATCAGGGATTGTATCTCCCTTTTATGATGAGGGCATCACCGCTGAGATCCACTTCCAGCAGCATCGGTCTGCGAGGACCGGGATTCTCCTCCAGAGGCTGATAATGTAATGAGAGAAGATCTTTCCCCTCAAAGGTTTTGAAGAGCATGCCATGACCCGCATTCTCAAGCACGAGCGGTTCGTCCTGCTGCTCCCAGGGTCCATCCAGACGTCCCGAGAGTGAATAAGCCACCCCCTGTGCGTATCTTTTGTCGCTCCAGCTGGACCAGAGCATCCCCAGTCTCCCGGTTCCGGTTTTGAAAAGAAAAGGGCCGTCAGTGACATATCCACT
>DURL01000050.1 GCA_012837345.1 Bacteroidales bacterium | reverse complement strand
GCTGGCGATTGTCTTCATCTCCTCCTCCGGCAGATCTTTCAGGAAGGCAAGCTTCTCTTTCATTATCGTGAAGGAATGCATGTTGATCTCCGGTGTGAGCGGCAGGAATCCTTCTACGCCCGAAGCGGTCGCCACAATGGAACGGCTCAGGTGACGGTCGCCACAGGAGAAATTGAAGTCATCCATGGCGATTGTTTGTATAAGGGGATTGGCTCCGGTCTTGTAGCTGATCACCCTGTTATTCACATCATACACAATGCTCCAGCGGGTATGTTCACCTTGTGCCACGCTATCGAGCGTAGCAAACGCGTAGGCCACCGGATCCGCTTGCCCCTCATACTTGTCAAGCCTGTCAGCCGCTTTTGAAAACCTGCCGGAGGAGTTATGCTCCATTTCTTCGTAGTGCCGTACCTCCCCATTTTTCAGATCAGCCCTGTAACGAAGGGAGGTTTCATAGGTTGAGTTCGTCAGTACGGCTACCGGTAGCTCTTCGCCGCGATGCACCACCATCGTGCCGTCGAGGAACTCGATGACTGCGCTGTTTCCCTGGGCGTCGGTGACCAGGAAATGAAGATAGGCAAAGGGTCTGTCGGAGATTCTCAGCAGGGTGTCGCTGTCGATCACCTGCTGCAGGGTGGCAGCCCTGTCCAGCTGATACTGTACCCACTGCAGCTCATTCAGTGCAAACCGTTCATCCTCCTCCGGGTATCGGGTGCCGTCGAGCCACATCTGCTCCACCACCAGCCCTGCTTCATTCATCCCCCCATAAGGGAACTCACGTCCCACCTGGTTGAATGTGATGCTGCCATAGAGAGAAACCCAGCTGAAGGGTTTGTCCGACGGCAGCACCATGGCCTGCTTCACCATGTTCCGCTCATTGATCTGTATCAAACCCTCACCGACAGGGAAATCGAAGTTTCTCCCATAATAAAGATTGTTCTTTGCATCTTTCATCAAAAAGGTAGTACAGGCTTGTGCTCCGGGAGAGGCAATCCAACCCGAGACAAGGAGCAGAATAAAAAGTTTTGTCTTCATTGAATATCGATTTATTGATAAGAAACTCTTTTATAGACACATTGAGTCGGTTGCACACTGCAAATATAGGGTATAAACAATAAAAAAACAGGACCATGCCTGTTTTTTCATAAACTCTACTACTTATGTGATATTGAACCGGCGTTTCACTGCTTGTTGCAAATGCAAGCAACAGATCAGATGAATCGTTTGTCGATAAACTTTGAGTTGAGCAGGCGAGCCACAGCCATGTAGTTGGTTCGGAAACGGATCCGATCACCCACGTGGTATTTCTTTTTACCTTCAGCATTACGGTTCTTACCGATGTCGACCACCATCATATCGGAGGTGATGCCCACAAAACGGACCTCCTTGTCGAGTGCTTCGATGTCATCCTTGTCCACATCGAGGATTCCCACGTCGAGGATCGCCTTCACGGTGGTCTCGCTGGCGTCGTGATCATCGAAATCGGCGGTATGGCCGATGTTGGCATCGCTCAGCACACCTTCCGGCACAATCTTCTTCTCCTCCAGCTCGATGATGTTGGCCTCGAAGGCGAAGGTGTCGGTGTGCAGGTTCAGGAACTGCTCGTTGTAGAGAGGACTCACACCGAAAAAAGCAGCCTCCCCCACCCTGAAGTGATTGATATCCTTCGGGATGGCACCCTTTTCGATCAACGGAAGCGTGATGGAGGAACCACCGGAGATATACTTCAACTTCTTGTTGAATTTCACTGAGATCAACTCCTTGTAGATGGAGAGCTGTAGCAGCTTATCGTATGTAGGCTCAATACCATACATGCACCCAAGATTGGAACCCAGTCCAATCACCTCTATATTGGGCAGATTGAACACTTTCTCATAGAACGACATCACATCGTCGCGGTTCACCCCCTCGCGCATCTCGCCCAGCTCCACCATGATGATGATCTGGTGAATCTTACCGGTCTTGCCTGCGGCCTCGTTCAGTGCCTTGATGGTGCTGAACGAGCTGTTGAGCGAAATGTCGGCATACTGCACCACGTCATCGGCATAGATGGCAGCCGGTGGTTTGATGTAGATGGTACGCATGGCAGGGTTCACTGCCCGCAGGTTCTTGAGGCTGGTAAGCCTCGAGTCGCCCACCGAGTTGATCTTGTCGATCACCTCCTCGGTGAGGATGTTCTCCAGAAAATCCTTGTCTCCCGAAAAGACCTTGGTGATCAGGCTCCAGTCGATCCCCTGTTTTTCAAAGTAGTCGCTCAGGGTCCGGATGTTCTCCCTGATCTTCTCTGCTTCAATAATCAGCTCAGCCATCAGTTTCCTTTTTTCAGTCGCATCTCCAGATAAGGGTTGGTGAATCCCAGTTTCTCGTAAAGGATCTTTGCCGGATTATTCGCCTCCACGTGCAGGGCGATATCCCCCTGGGCATGAGCGATGGCTTGCGTCATCAGCCTCCTGCCGAGTCCTTCACCGCGGCTGTTGCGATCCACAGCGATATATACCAATATGTTCTCAGGGATGTAGCCATCCATACCGGTACGGTTGATCACCACCGCAGCCCTGATCTGTTCCTGCTGCTTCAGCAACATCACGAAACCACCAAAGGAGTCGAACTCTTTCAGGGAGTAGTCGATGGCTCTCTCAATTTGGTTTTTGGGGTCTCCGTACTGTTCCAGCTGGTCATGCAGGAAGTCGACCAGCTCCTTTTTTTCCTGTTTGTCAGGTTTGTTCTGTTCATCAAAGATGATTGTGTGCACCATTATATATTAATTTATCAGCAAACAGCCATGATGGCATCTGCAATTTCCGTTTGTTTCTATTAAAAAGACAACT
>DURL01000049.1 GCA_012837345.1 Bacteroidales bacterium | reverse complement strand
TGATCGCCGCCAGCCGCCTGGCACCGGCACCCGCTGCCGACAAGCTGGAGGAGACCACCTTCCGCAAGGCGGACCTGGCTGCCGAATGGAAAGGAATGAAAACCGGGGGATGGGCGCACAGCTACCTCAGCTGGGCCATCATCCTCCTCGTGGCGAGTGCGGCCATCTGGATCGTTTTCAGATAGCCTGTGAAGCGAATATGGGTCACGAAAACATTTGCAGTCGAGGGTTTAGCTGAAGAGATGCAATAAGTTTTAGCTGAAGAGATGCAATAAGTTTTAGCTGTATACATACAACACGAAATTTGAATGATAAATATATGATGCTGACAAAATTTCGGGGCAACCCGATCCTCTCTCCCAACGACGAGAATGAGTGGGAGTCGCTGGTCACCTGTAACCCGGGTGTATATTTCGACAAGGGAGTATTTTACATGCTCTACCGTGCCGCGGGCGATGACGCCGAGCATGTGATCCGCCTGGGGCTGGCCACCAGCACCGACGGCTTCCATTTTGAGCGTGCCTCCCGGCAGCCGGTCTTTGAGCCGGGAACAGACAACTTCGACTCGGGATGCGTGGAGGACCCGCGCATCGTGAAGTTCGACGATGACTATTACGTGACCTACGCCTACCGCCCCTTCCCGCCGGGACAGTACTGGCGCTTCGGACACGACGAGGTGCAGCTGCCCGACTGCGGGCCCCACGCCCCGGCTGCCGTCGCCCGTAACCTGGGTAACAGCGCCCTGGCGGTCACCACCGACTTCAGGAGCTTCCGGCGTCTGGGGCGCATCACCTCGCCGGTGCTGGACGACCGCGACGTGATCCTCTTCCCCGAGAAGATCGGCGGCCGCTACGTGATGCTGCACCGCCCCAAGGAGTACGTGGGAGAACCGTATGGCGTGAGCTACCCCTCCATCTGGCTCAAGTTCTCGGACGACCTGCTCGACTGGGAGAAGAAGGAGAGCCATCTGCTGGTCACCGGTCGCGAAGGCACCTGGGAGGAGAAGATCGGTGGCAGCACGCCTCCGCTGCGCACCGACCGCGGCTGGCTGCTCATCTACCACGGCGTGGAGCATGGCGGCAGGGGCTTTTACAGGGCCGGGGCACTGCTGCTCGACCTGGAGAACCCGCTCCGCATCATCGCCCGCTCGCCCGGCTTCATCCTGGAGCCGGAGCATGACTATGAGCTGGAGGGGTATTACAAAGGATGTGTCTTCCCCACCGGTAACGTGATTGTGGATGACACCCTCTTCGTCTACTACGGCGGAGCGGACAAGTATGTGGGGGTGGCCACCTGCAACGTGCAGGAGCTGCTCGACTCGTTCATCGAGCTGTAACGGTATCGGTGTGTACCGCTTGAACAAATCATCAAATCATCGAATCATCAAATCATCAAATCATCAAATCAATTCTAATATCGCAAATGTATGCAAAACAAGATCATGAAAACTAGAGGTGTGACCTCACTGCTGCTGATGATACTGCTATTGACGGGACCCGCCACCGCGGTCTCAGTGATGGCTCAGGGGCAGCAACCGGCAACCATTGAGGTGTCGGGACAGGTCACTGATGAGCAGGGAGAACCGCTGATTGGGGTCTCCGTGGTAGTGAAAAACGCGGCGCGCCTCACCGGCACCGCCACCGACATCGACGGCCGCTACCGGCTGACAGGCGTCCCCGGCAACGGGGTGCTGCAGTTCACCAGCATCGGCTACATCGCACAGGAGATCAACGTCAACAACCGCACCACCCTCAACGTGGTGATGAGGGATGATGCCATCCTCCTGGGTGAGATGGTGGTGATCGGCTACGGCACCACCCGCAAGAGCGACCTCACCGGCTCCGTGGCCAGCGTGAAGCCGGAGACCATCGCCGACATACCGGCCAACTCGGTGGAGGGACTCCTCCAGGGACGGGCTGCCGGCGTGCAGGTGATCAACTCGTCGCAGGACCCCGGCGCGGGCGCCACCGTACGCATCCGCGGTAACAGCTCCCTGAGGGGATCGAACGCACCCCTGATCGTGGTGGATGGCTTCCCCCTGGGTGACGCCGGCGACCTGAAGCAGATCAACACCGACGACATTGTCTCGATGGAGGTACTGAAAGATGCCTCGGCCTCCGCCATCTACGGATCGCGCGGCGCCAACGGCGTGATCCTGGTCACCACACGACGGGCGAAGGAGGGCACCACCCTGGTGACGGTGAAGCAACAGCTCACCTTCTCCGAGTTCTCCTCCAGGCTCGACCTGTGGCGCGATCCCGTGCTGATGGCGATGCTCAGCAACGAGGGACGCATCAACGGCGGCATGCCGCCGCTCTACGTGGGCGAGCGCAACTCCGCAGGGGTCTACTACCCCTCCATAGAGGAGCTGCAGACCAGCTGGACCACCAACACCCGCTGGGACGAGCTGGTCTTCAACGAGCGCCCCCTCTCGAACAACACCACCGTGGGGGTGGCGAGCGCCAACGAGACCACCAGCTTCAACCTGAGCGCCAACTACTTCACCGACATGGGCATGTACGTGGACGACGACTACGTGAAGGGTGGATACAACCTGCACGTGAGCCACAAGCTGTTCGACAACTTCACCATACGGGCCTCGAACATCCTCTACCTGGGCAACCGCAACAACAACGGCGGTCAGTCGTACTGGCGCAACCCCATCTACCCGGTCTACAACGAGGACGGGAGCTACTACCAGACCACCGCCAACGACTACAGCCACCCCATCGCCATCCGCGAGAACAGGACCAACAAGACAAAGATGCTGGATGTGATCTCCTCCGGTGCCGCCGAGTGGCAACTGCTGCCGCAGCTCAAGCTGACCAGTCAGCTCAACTACAAGTATGGCCGCTCCATCAACGACCAGTACCTGCCCAAGAAATACACGCAGGTGGGTACCGAGAACGGGGGGCGTGGCATCATCGGCAACTCCGAGAATCTCAACTTCGTGTCGGAGAACTTCGCCAACTTCACTCAGACATTGGGCGACCGTCACCAGCTGGAGGTGATGGCGGGTCAGTCGTTCGAGCTCTACGAGTACCGCGCCTCACAGCTGATCGCCAACGGCTTCGTGAACGAGACGCTGGGCAATGAGAACATGGGTGCCGGCGAGAAGGCCAACAACATCCTCTCCAACAGCCTCTCGAAGAGCAAGCTGCTCTCGGGACTGGGACGCATCAACTACACACTCGACAACCGTTACCTGGCCACCTTCACCTTCCGTGCCGACGGCTCCTCCAAGTTCGGCAAGAACCAGAAATGGGCCTACTTCCCCTCGGGAGCCATCAGCTGGAAAGCACACGAGGAGCCCTTCATGAAGAAGCAGGAGCTCTTCAGCGAGCTTAAGTTCCGCCTCAGCCACGGCATCTCGGGCAACCAGGGCATCAGCCCCTACCAGACGCTCAGCCGCTATGGCACCACCAAGTACTACAACGAAGGGGAGTGGGTCACCGCCATCGGACCCGGTTACGTCTCCGGCTACACCGGCCAGGACGGCATCTGGAAGGTGTGGAGCGGCATCCCCAACCCCGACCTGAAGTGGGAGACCACCGCCCAGACCGACTTCGGTATCGACATGGCCATGCTGGGGGGACGGCTGCGTGCCACCCTCGACCTCTACAACAAGGTGACCTCCGACCTGCTGCGGGAGCGCAACCTCTCCCTCTCGAGCGGCTACGACCGCATGTGGGTGAACGACGGCAAGATACAGAACCGCGGCTTCGAGGCGACCATCGACGCGGTGCTGGCCGACCGCAAGGAGTGGGGCCTCAACAGCACGCTCATCTTCTCGATGAACCGCAACGAGGTGCTCGACCTGGGTAGCAGCATCGAGTCGGGACTGATCACCGACGCCCGCACCGGCATGGAGTATGAGGTGATCGGCAACCTGCGGGAGCAGTACCGCTCCTACACCAACATACTGGCTATCGGGCAGCCGATCAACGTCTTCTACGGCTACATGAACGACGGCATCATACAGTCGCTGCAGGAGGGCCTCGACGCGGGCCTGATGGGCGAGGATGCACTGCCGGGCGAGTTCAAGTACCGCAACATCTACGACGGCGACGACACCAGCGGCGTGATCAACGAGAACGACAAGGCGGTGATCGGTGATCCCAACCCCGACTTCACCGCCAGCCTCAACCTCTCGGGACGGTGGCGCAACTTCGACGCCTCGCTCTTCTTCAACGGTGTCTTCGGCAACGACGTGATCAACACCAAGAAGTTCGGCGACCCGCACAACGCGGCCTTCCGCTGGACACCCGACAACCCGACCGACGACTACCCCAGCCTGCGCGACGGGCGTCAGACACGCTTCTCGGACTACTGGATTGAAGATGGCTCATTCGTGAGGATTCAGAACGCCACCATCGGCTACACCCTCAACCTGCCCAAGGAAAGGCTGTTCCTCTCGAAGGTGCGGCTCTACCTGAACGCATCGAACCTATACACCTTCACCCGCTTCGACGGCTATGACCCGGAGGTGAGCCAGATGGGAATCTACACCGGCGGATACCCGCGCTTGCGCAAGTGGACCGTCGGCATCGACGTCACCTTTTAAAATTTGAGTTTATGTATATTCAGGATATCAGAATTTATACTGCTAAAGATGAGACCTGTCAATGTTTTGTGGGGACCCTTCGATGAAACAGGCGTGATCTGATAAGTTGTTTAAGCGAAGCGAGTTCTTATCAGATAGTCTGTAAATCGAACATGGGTCACAAAACATTGTAAGTCGAGTATTTAGCAATATATATTACTTGAATAAATTATTTTAAACATATGAAGACAACAAAAATATTCTTTTTAATCCTGGCGGCGATGGTAGCCGGCCTCTCCTCCTGCAGCCTGGAGGAAGAGCCCTACGGCTTCTACTCGGAAGACAACTTCTACCAGACCGAGGGCGACGCCCGCGCGGCCATCAACTACGCCTTCGCCACGCTGACCTACATTGAGTACTCCAGGGCGCTCTACTTCCTGGGCGACATGCCCACCGAGCTGATCACCACCAAGGGGGATGCCTCGGTAGACAACCGGGCGCTCAACATGTGGCGCATCGATAACTTCGACACCAACGGCACGCTGGTCAACTTCTTCAAGTACTCCTACATCGCCATCAACCGCGCCAATGCGGTGATCAAGAAGATGCCGGACACACCCATCGACCAGCAACTGAAGGACCAGTACCTGGGTGAGGCTTACTTCCTGAGGGCCTACAACTACTTCTGCCTGACGCGCAACTTCGGGCTGGTGCCCCTGCACGACGGCGTGGTGGAGACACTGGAGCAGACGTCGGCACCCCTGGCTGCCAACATGGATGCGATCTATGACATGATGATCGCCGACTGTGAGCAGGCGGAGGCACTCCTGCCGGTATACAACGCACCGGTGATGGGTCGCGTGGACCGCGTGGCAGCGCAGGCACTGCTGGCCAAGATCTACCTCTATGCCGCCTCGGCCAAGGAGCACAACGTGCCGCTCTATCGCGACATGACACGCGACGTGACGGCGATGTATGGCGAGGCGACGAAGTACGGCGCCAGGGTGCTGGGTATCGACCCCGCCTATCCGCAGAACACCTACTTCTTCGAGCTGAACCTGTTGGACATCTACTCGGTGGATAACTTCAGCGGCAACGAGAACATCTTCCTGATGTCGATGGACCGCACCGGCGAGTCGGAAGGACAGTACTCCAAGATCTCCAAGATGTTCATCCCCTATGTGGACGGGGCCACCATCTGGCTGCGACAGGGCGACAGCGACAGCTTCATCAAGTCGCACGACGGCTGGGGCGAGTACCGCACCGAGATCGACTTCTACAACTCGTTCGAGGAGGGTGACCTGCGCAAGGAGCACCTGATCGCCAGCAAGGTATACAACGCATCGGGTGCCGTGACGGCCGAGTGGAAGGCGGATGGCAGCGGCAAGCTGCTCTATCCCTTCTGCCGCAAGTACATCGACCCGCAGTTCGACGGTGACAAGACCAGCACACGTCCCATCCTGCTGCGCTTCACCGACATCGCGATGACCTACGCCGAGGCGGCAGGTCCCACCGGCGAGGCGTACCAGGTGATGAACTTCATCCGCCAGAGAGCGGGACTGGGCAACCTGCCTTCCGACCTGCCGCTGGAAGAGTTTCGTGAACGGGTATACCGGGAGCGCATCTATGAGATGGCCTACGAGGCGGACAGGATGTATGACATCCGTCGCTGGGGCAGGATCGGCGAGATAAAGGAGGTAGTGGATGCCGGCCTCACCGAGAGCCAGTACTCCTTCTACCCGATACCGCAGAGCGAGATCAACCTCAACCCGAGCTTACGTTAAGGATCCATTTAAACTAGAATGATTATGAAACACAATTCATTTACATATATCAGCAGCCTGCTGCCCCGGAACCCACGGGGTTTCCGCTCCGGGTTCAACACCCATGGCCGACCGCAGGCAATCCTATGCACCCTGCTGCTCCTGGGCAGCCTGCTCCTCAGCGGCTGCGTGAAGGACATGCAGGATGAGCTGAACGAGGGGGGCTGGAACCACGAGCGTTCGATCCTATCCCTCAAGTTTGAGAACCAGGTGGGACAGGCCGTGATTGAACGGATCGACAACAGCACCGGCGAGGTGCGGGTGACCCTCAACGTGGGGGCGATCGACGACCTCTCGAAGGTGACGCTCGAGAGCATCATCCTCTCCTACCAGGGTACGGCCAGCGTAGCCAACAGCGAGACGCTCGACTTCAGCAACCCGGAGCGGAAGGCCGACATCACGGTCACCTCCCCACTGGGTGAATCGCGCACCTACACGGTCTACGTGAACGAGTTCCGCGAATCGCTCGAAGGCACCTGGAAGATCAACAACATGGTGGTCTACGGCGGTACCGGTCCCGAGTACGGCGGCGGCAGGGTCTACGGGCTCATGGACAAGTCCTGGTGCTGGTACCCCGACTACTCGCCGGCAAAGGAGTATGACAACAGCCTCACCTTCACGCTGGAGAGCATCTCGGACGAGGGCAACACCATGGGCACCTGCGTGAACGATGCCGGTCCCGACGGCAAGTACGCCGACTTCATCTTCAAGGGATCCTCCAACCCGGAGACACATCAGGATGTGGACAAGAAGGATTACTACCGCCGCATACCCGAGGGGGAGAGCCAGTGGCTGCGCAACTACGCGGCTGGCACCATCACCTTCACCGACCAGAACGGACGGGTGACGGTCTGCTCGCTCGAGGATGCCGGCACCTATGACATGGGCCACGACAAAGCGGTCACCGTACCCAACCAGGCCTTCCTCTTCAACATCGGCGGCGTGGACGACTGGACCTATATCTTTACCGACTATGATGTGTTCGTGAAGAAGACGCGCAAGCTGTTCATCATGGTAACCAAGGAGGGATAGATTCATGCAGATTCTTTTCATTGTGGCCTGCGCACTCCTGCTCTCCTGTACACAGGCAGAGCAGGAGGTGACGGTGCGGATCGAGGCGACCACCGTGGTGAATGACGATTACATCGGCAACGGCGCGGAGTGGGATCCTTATCAGCTGGACTACGGCGAAGGAAGGATGCAGATCAGCGAGGCGGACTGGCAGAAGCTATACGACCGGCTCGACTTCATGCGGCCGCAGCTCATCCGCATGATGATCAACACCTCCTCCTTCCTCCGTGAGGGCCGCTTTGCACCCGAACAGCAGATGGAGGTGATGGGACCCATGCTGGACTACTGTCAGAGCCGCGGCGTCACGGTGATGTTCGGCGACTGGGGGTGGAGCGTGATCGACACGAAGCAGGGCTCTCTCCACGAGGCGAACATGCAACATGCCGCGGAGCTACTGGACTACCTGGTAGACACGAAAGGTTACACCTGCATCCGCTACTATAACCTGATCAACGAACCCAACGGCGACTGGGCGGCTACCAACACCAGCTACCCGCTCTGGGCATCGGCCATGGAGTGTTTCCACGAGCAGATGCGGGAGCGCGGGTTGCAGGAGAAGGTGACGCTGGTGGGTCCCGATGTGGCCATCTGGGACAGCAAGGAGGCATGGTGGGTGGACAGCACGGCTACACGGCTGGGCGACAAGGTGGGACTCTACGACATCCACACCTACCCCTCCAAGAGCACGGTCAACACGGGTGCCTACAGCGACATCATCGGGGCCTACCGCGACAGGGTGCCGGCAGGGATGAAGATGGTGATGGGTGAGATCGGCTTCAAGTTCGTGGAGGAGGCGGACAGCCTCTACCTGCGTGAGAACGGGCGACGGGCCGCCGCGGCACCCCATGCCGCCACGGGCGACTCGCAGATGTTCGTTTACGACTACATGTATGGCACCGATATGGCCGACGCGTTGATGCAGACCGTGAACGAGGGCTTCTCGGGCGCGGTGGTCTGGATGATGGACGATGCGATGCACTCACACCAGGCACCTGACAAGTTGAAGGTGTGGGGCTTCTGGAACATCCTGGGCGAGGAACGCTTCGGCGCGGCCGAGGAGGAGGTGAGGCCATGGTACTACGCCTGGTCGCTGCTCACCCGCTACCTGCCTGCAGGATCGGTGATCGGTGGCACGGTGGTGACCGGCGACAGCCGGGTGAGGGCCATCACGGCCGGGAAGGAGGGCAGGCGGATGATCGCAGTGGTGAACGTAGATAAAGAGGCGAAGCGGATCCGGCTGATCAGCGATGACCTGCCATCGTCTGACGGCTGGCGCAAGTATATCTACCACGAGACGACGCTCCGCAAGGAGGGTGACCATCGGCTGCTGCCCAACGAGGAGGAGCTGACACTGGACCTGAGCCGCGGCCTCTCGCTGGAGATGCTGCCGGAGTCGATGATCGTCTTCACCAACATGCCCTGATCAGTCACCCGCATCCATCCGGGAGATGCTGCCGGTGTCGATGACCCTCTCTTCACCAACAGGTCCTGATCAGTCACCTGCATCCATACGGAAGATACTGCCGGTGTCGATAATCGTATTCACCAACAGGTCCTGATCAGTCACCTGCATCCGAAAGTAAAGAGAGATTAAAAAAGAACCGAATATTGAATGCATTGCAATACCTTTGCAGAGAGACAACCGAACAGATGAAAAAAATAATATACTTGCTGATGCCCCTGACACTGGCCGCGCTCCTCTTCTCATGCAGTGAGAAAAGGAACGGGGAGGTGGAGGTGATGATCAGTGACCGGCCGGTCAGCACCGGCTATATCGGCAACGGCGTGGAGTGGGATCCCTATGATGAGGCGGAGGCATGGGGCGCGGAGGTGTCGGAAGAGGACTGGCAGAAGCTATTCAGGCGGATCGACTTCATGCGGCCGGGATATGTGCGCTGCATGATCAACAGCCCCTACCGTTACTTCAATCCGGAGACCGGCACCTACAACAAGACAAGAAACATAGAGTCGCTTAAAAAACTGCTGCAGTACTGCACCGACCGAAACATCACCGTGATGTATGGGGAGTACAATCCCCCCACCTGGGAGATGAAAGAGGATCAGCGATGGGTGGAGATGTCGGTGGACTACCTCAACTACCTGGTGAACGACCTGGGCTTCTCCTGCATCAAGTACTTCGTTATCTTCAACGAGCCGGACGGCGACTGGGCATCGACCAACGGGGACTACGACCTCTGGCTCTCCATGCTGCACCGCTTTGCGGAGAAGATGGATGAGTACCCGGGCTTGACAGAGAAGGTGCAGTTCGCCGCCCCCGACGTGGTGATAGACTACCGCAACAATGACTCCCCCTACGATGCCGCAGGATGGGTGGCGCAGACCGCCGCCGATGCGGACCACCTGGTGGGTGTCTACGACCTGCATGCCTACCCGGGACAGCAGCAGCTGCGCTCGGGCAGCTATGGTGCGATCCTGCAACACCATAAGGCTTCCGTGCCGGAGGGTAAGAAGATCCTGCTGGGTGAGGCGGGCTACAAATACTGGCGCCCGGCCGACTCGCTGCTGATGAAGGAATATCTGCGCAGGGTGGAGGGACATCCCTTCACCAAGGGGAGTGATGCCAACATGCTCGTTTACGACTACTTCTACGGGCTGGACATGCCGCTCCTGGGCATGGAGGTGATGAACAACGGCTACTCGGGCATCGCCGCCTGGATGCTCGACGATGCCATGCACAGCAACGGCGACTCGGGCAACACGGAGGACATCAAGCTGTGGGGCATGTGGAACATACTGGGTGAAGAGGTGTTCAATGATCCCTCGCAGGAGGAGATCCGACCCTGGTACTACACCTGGTCGCTGATGTGCCGCTACTTCCCCGCCGGCAGCACCATCCTGCATACGGAGATGGATGCTGAAGAGGGACTCTTCGTGGCTGCCGCCGTGAAGGATGGGCGCCATGTCATCGCGGCGGTGAACGTGACAGATGCCGACCGCGAGCTCTCGCTCCGTTTGCCGGCGCCGCTGGAGGGTGCTTCGCTCTACCGTTACCAGGAGGAGAACAGGCCAACAGATGATGAGGGACTGCCCCTGCCGCTGGAGAGCGGCCTCTCCATAGCGGCGAGCTACAAGACCGCTCTCCCGGCTCAAAGCTTTCTATTGATCACCAACATGAATTAAATGATGTCAACAACACACCCACTCTCATTGATACAACAACCGGTACAACCGGCACTGCAAAAAGAGCCTCATCTGCAACACCACCCGGGGCAAACGGAACGACATGAAAGTGTCCCACAGATCAGCCTGGGACAAGCTGAACAGCGAGTAAGAACCCCACAGTTCAGTTTCAAACGCTTATCCCTCTTCCCCTTGTGTCTCCTGTGTCTCCTGCTGCTGAGCGCCTGCTCCAAGGGAGAGGAGATCCCCGAACCGGAGCCGCCGGTGGTGGAGGAGGTGACCGAGCTGACCCTCGCCGACCCGGGGGCCACGGCAGAGACCAGGGCGCTCTACGCCAACCTCTGGCTGATACAGCAGTCGGGCTTTATGTTCGGGCACCACGACGACCTCTGGTATGGCCGTAAATGGTACAACGAGCCGGGACGCTCCGACACCAGGGATGTGTGCGGCGACTACCCGGCGGTATTCAGCGTGGACCTGGCAGCGGTGATGGACGAGCGACACAACGATCCGGAGAACGCCATCCGACGGAGGGTGATCATCGAGGCGTACAACAGGGGCGAGGTGGTGACCGCCTGTGCCCACCTCAACAACCCGCTCACGGGCGGTGACGCCTGGGACAACAGCAACAAGCAGGTGGCAAAAGAGATCCTTACGGAGGGCAGCAGCACCAACCTGAAGT
Source organism: Bacteroidales bacterium (assembly GCA_012837345.1). Classification (GTDB taxonomy): domain Bacteria; phylum Bacteroidota; class Bacteroidia; order Bacteroidales; family Dysgonomonadaceae; genus Proteiniphilum. The sequence continues at coordinate 2,253 of DURL01000049.1, read as the reverse complement.
ACAAAGGGTGGCTCGACCGCCTGGCGACCTTCGCGCTCAACCTGAAGGGGAGCGACGGCAAGCTGATACCGGTCCTATTCCGTCCCTACCACGAGCATACGCAGAGCTGGTCCTGGTGGGGCAGCAGCTGCACCACACAGGCGGAGTTCATCAACCTCTGGCGTTTCACCGTCACCTACCTGCGCGACACGAAGAAGGTGCACAACCTGATCTACGCCATCTCGCCGCAGCTCGACTCGGTGCAGCCGCGCGACCAGCTGCTCTTCCGCTGGCCCGGCAACGAGTGGGTGGATTTCCTGGGGATGGATTGCTACCACGGCCTCAACCCGGTGACGCTGACCACCAACCTGCACACGCTGGCGGCGCTCTCGAGAGAGCTGAAGAAGCCCTGTGGCGTGACCGAGACAGGTGTGGAGGGGATACAGCGCAACGGCGTGCCGGAGGCGAACTACTGGACGCAGCAGATCCTGCAGCCCTTCACCGGGCAGAAGGTGAGCATGGTGGTGATGTGGCGCAACAAGTACGACCCCTCGGAGAGCGGCAGCCACTTCTTCTCGGTATTCAAGGGGCACGCGTCGGAAGCCAGCTTCCTGCAGCTATTCAACAGCCCCCTCTCCTACTTCTCTGACGACCTGCCCGACATGTACCAGATGCCCGACGAGTTCAGGGTGAAGTAGTGAGAGACCTCATTATTGAGATCAGAATATTGGAAGATAAAAAGAAGAAAACAATGTTAAATATATACTGATAATGAAATAGTTCAATGATTATTTATTGATTTTGTTTTCTATTTGTATCTTTGTTTTATGTATTACAGAAGAAAGATACTGTTAGCTTTATTGGAGCAATTAGGTGGTAAACTTGACAAGATCAGCTTACAGAAACTCCTATTCCTTTTTACATGTCAACAAGAAAGTGCGTCGTTTCATTTCGTTCCGTATAAATTGGGTTGTTATTCCTTTCAGGCAAATGCAGATCTAAAAACGCTATCCACTTACAAACAAGTTTCTGATAATGAATGTTTTTGGGAGATAATCGACGATAAGTATTACTTTCCTGATTTGAAGAAAATAGATAAAGCGGCATTGAAGAATACTGTTTCACGCTATGGAAATCTTGATCGGGATAAGTTAATTAAACTGACCTACACTAATTATCCTTACTACGCTATCAATAGCACCATAGCAGATAAGCTACTGAGTGAAGATGAATTGAATAAGGTGAAAATACAAAGACCCTGTAAAGCAGAGACAGTACTGTTCACGATCGGTTATGAAGGTATTTCTTTAGAGCAATATATCAACAAGCTGATTTTGAATGATGTGAAAGTTTTATGTGATGTGCGCAAAAATCCGGTCAGTATGAAGTTTGGATTTAGCAAAAATCAATTGATCAAGGCGTGTCATGGTGTGGGGATTGAATACATACACATACCGGAAGTAGGAATTGAAAACGATAAGAGACGTGAATTAAAGACACAGGCCGATTATGACCATCTTTTTATGTATTACAAAGAGCATATCTTATCAACTGAGACAGCAAAACAGCAAGAGATCCTGGAATTATTGATTCATAAAAAACGCATTGCGTTCACCTGTTTTGAAGCAAATATCTGTCAATGTCATCGAAAACATTTAGCAGAATCCATTGCTCACATGCATGGATTCAAATATGAAGTCGTACATATTTGATGAACAGAAAGAAAATTCTAATCACTGTTACAACTTATCCTCTCCCATCAAGAAGCTACGATGAATTGGTTTGTACTGCCGGAGTAATGGAAAATGGAGATTGGATAAGAATCTATCCTGTTCCATTGAGCTTCTTAATCGATTTAAAAGGAACTGGAAGGATGAGGAATGTGAAATATACCTGGATTGAGCTTGACCTGAAAAAACGTCTGGATGATTTTCGACCGGAAAGCTATTCGCCCCTGAATTATGATTTCAAGGATATCGTAATTGGTGACAGGATCAATACCGATGGCAATTGGTATGAAAGAAAGCAATATTGCTTAAGGAACATCTATACCAATAAAAACAAATTACTAGAGGATTCAAAAGCTCCGAAAAATATTTCCCTGGCAACCTTTAAACCGACTAAAGTGCTTGGTGTTGAATGTAAAGAAGACGATAGACATGGAAGGCAGTGGTATTGAACTCACTTGCAATGGTACGGTAGGTTGCTTTGTAACTTGATAGAAAATAACACCTGATAATGGAACACATAACTTGTTTCATTCATTTTAATTCC
>DURL01000048.1 GCA_012837345.1 Bacteroidales bacterium | reverse complement strand
TCTTTCGCCGAATTTATCGGTAGCATGCTGTTTGAGCACCTCTATGGACTCAATCTGTTCAGGATCGAACTCACTGAGTGACGCAACTTCTTTGCCATCCACAATGTAGAGTGGTTGAGCTCCCACTTTAGCAGCAACTGCAATGGAGTCATCTTTTGCTACAATTCTCACCTTCCCCAATTCAAGTGAACCATTGGAGAATTCAGCAAAATCTTCCGATAGAATAATTGATTCACCTTCCTTCACTGCTTTCTCATGTGATTGTTCAATTGCTTTATCGGGAATGCTTGCATTCAATTTCGGAACGGAGAGTACAACCATTACCAGGAACAAGAGGGGCAATGCGGCGGTGTAACGCCATTTCATCTGTCTTTCACTGCTCTTTTTCATCATCATCTGAATTCTTTTGTGCAAGTCTCGCTGGCGGAAATTGTTTGCCAATGCAAACTTTTGCTCACCCACGCACTTGCGGATTAATAGTAGTTGATATTGTTTTATTTCGACACCTTCATTAAGTACTTGCGCATCTGCTTGATATTCATGTACCGAACGTATCTCACGGCGCAACAACCAGGAAAAGGGGTTGAACCAGAAAAAGGAGGTGAACAGGTCTATAAATAGCATATCGAATGAATGTTTTAAATGTATATGCGCCTGTTCATGTTGAATAATTGTCCGATTCTCCTCCGGAACACCTTTACCGTACAGTACAACATAATTCATCCAACTGAAGGGTGCTATATCTTTGACGCTCAGACAGAGTGTTGAACCATCATTCAATTTTTCTTTGTGCGAATTCCGAATAATGCCAATGATCTGAAAAAATCCGATCAGATAACGCACCAGAGCTATCAAAAAACCAACCACAAAGACGACAAAAAGCAACTCTCTCCAGGGGAACAGCTGCTGCGTTGCTGTCATACTTGAAAACTCGGAAACGGGAATGTCTGATAAGTCCCATGATGAATGATCAGAAATAGTCACTCTTCCCAAATCCGGGATGAAATTGAATCGGAACAACGGAAGCAGAACAGTCAACAGCGCTATCGCAATCAACACGAAACGATTGATAGCGTGGAAGGTGTTTTTGCCGAGAAACAGTTTGTAGAAACCGTATAAAAGGGCCATTGAAACTGATGCACGAAGCAGATAATAGAGTAGATTTTCCATGGCAATCACTTCTTATTGTGTAACTTCTCCACTTCATCCAACAGGTCCCTAACTTCTGACACGGTGAGATCCTGCTCCTTGATCAATGATGAGACCACACTCAGGTAGGAATTGGCAAAATGCTTCTTTACTAGATTCTTCAACGTTCCGTTTCGATAAGCCTCTTCACTGATAACTTCGTAATAACGATAAGTGGAACCGAAAGTTTCGTGCGAAAGAAAACCTTTCTCCTCCAGTGATCGGACATAGGTGGAGAGTGTATTAAAATGCGGTTTGGGATCGGGATACAACTCCACAAGCTGTTTCACGAACAACTCCCCCTTGTCCCAAAAATGACGCATCACCTCTTCCTCTTTTGCTGTCAATTCTTTCATACTTTTTTATGTTTTATGAATCGATGTTGCAAATATAACTAACATTTTTAGTTATCAAACTAATTCTTCTAGTTAATTATCGCTGCACCATCGTTAAATTGTGCAAAAAAACCGGCTGATTTCCAGCCGGTCATACATGCAGTTAATCGCATCCACTACTGTCGTTCAATTTAAATCACTTCAAACGCCCGTTTTTTTTGAGTGCCTGATCCAGTATCCATTGAATCTGTCCGTTTACGCTACGGAACTCATCGGCAGCCCATTTTTCAAGGGCTGCCATGGTCTCTGCATCAAGTCGCAGGGCAAAATTCCTGGTTGTCTTCTCCTTCTTAGGCATCAATCACTACTTTGGAAATTTATTTTCGCATGTTCATATCGAAATGCAAACGAATCCTGAATTTAAACGAATCCTGAATTTACTGGTATAACGAGCCGGTATTCAATACCGGTTGTGCAGATTCATCGGCACAGAGGACCACCAGCAGATTGCTCACCATTGCAGCTTTCTTATCACTGTCCAGCTCCACAATGCTTTCATCCTCTATCCGGTCGAGCGCCATCTTCACCATGGTCACCGCTCCCTCCACGATCTTTTCGCGGGCAGAGATGATGGCTTCAGCTTGCTGACGACGCAGCATCACTGCCGCAATCTCGGGGGCATAGGCCAGATAGTTGATACGTGCCTCCACGATCTCGATACCCGCCATATCGAGCCGTATGTTCAACTCCTTCAGCAGATCTTCGTTGATCTCTTCACCACCTGAGCGAAGGGTGAGCTCAATATCGGAAACCACATTATTGTCGTAGGCATACTGACCTGCCACCTGTCGCAGGGCAGCATCGCTCTGCACAGAGACGAAGTTCTCAAAAGCATCCATCTGTTTGCTTACCGAATAGGTGGCTGCACCCTCCTTACCCGGTTTGGAAGAGGCTAGTGTCTGTGCATCAATCTCGAACATTGCCTTGTAGGTATCCTTCAACTTCCAGACCAGCACCAGGCCGATCAGTACCGGGTTACCCACCTTGTCGTTCACCTTGATGGGATCCACGTTCAGGTTGCGTGCCCGCATAGAAAGTTTTTTCTTGGTCATAAAAGGATGCACCCAGAAGAAACCGGTCTCCTTTAATACTCCTTTATATTTACCAAAGAAGATCATCACAACTGCCTCGTTCGGCTCCAACTTGGTGAATCCGGCCAGCAGGATGAACCAGACTACCGACAAAAAGGCACCTGTCAATATGCCCCAGAGGGGTTGTGTAAACAACCATACATCCACACCCAGCAACAGAAGTAACAGGAACAGCATAAGAAAACCGTTCACTCTGGCACCTTTAAAATTGAACTCTTTTGTCTCCATAATTAAATTTATAATGATATTATTTTGATATCACAAATATAGGCACTTTTTTCACATGGATGATTAATTGCTTAAAAAAAACGCAACTTTAACATTTTTTCCGAAAAAGGATAAACCCAACCCCGATCGGAGCAGAAGCACCACCTGATTTTGTGCCGATTATGATTCATCCCAAAAGAAAAATTAGCTATCTTTGCAATTAATTGCCAAGAACCATTCACTGAAGAAAACAATCAATAAATTGTATGAAAAAAGTACTATTATTCACATTTGCATGTATGACATTACTGGCATGTAACAATCAGGAAAAAGCCACCGAGAAAGGTGCTATCTTCATGAGCGAGTTTGACACCCCCTATGGTGCACCCCCTTTCGACCAGATCACGGTTGAGGATTATGTACCTGCATTTGAAGCAGGTATGGCTCAACAGGTTGAGGAGATTGACGCCATCGTCAACAACCCCGAGGCTCCCACCTTCGAGAACACTGTCCTGGCGCTCGACAACAGTGGGGCCGTACTGAACAGGGTCTCGATGGTCTTTTACGGCCTGGAAGGCACTGATACCAACGAGGAGATGCAACAGATCAAAGCCGAGATGTCGCCTAAACTGACAGCCCACAGCGACAATATCAGCCTGAACGAAAAGCTGTTCGGCCGAATCAAAACGCTTTACGACAATGCAGACTCGCTGGATCTCACACCGGAACAGTTCCGACTGCTGGAGCAGAACTACAAGAGTTTCGTACGGTCGGGCATCATGCTCGACGAAGCGGGCAAGGAACGGCTGCGTGAGATCAACAAACAACTCTCAGCACTCACCATCCAGTTCAACAACAACGTGCTGGCGGAGACCAACAACTACAAGCTGGTAATCGACAACGAAGCCAACCTGGCCGGACTGCCCCAGAGCGTGGTAAGCGCGGCAGCTGAAGCAGCCACTGCTGCCGGCGAGGAGGGCAAATGGGTCTTCACCCTTCACAAGCCCAGCTGGATACCCTTCCTGCAATACGCCGACAACCGCGACCTGCGTGAAGAGCTCTACAAGGCCATGTATATGCGGGCCAACAACGACAACGAGTTCGACAACAAGAACTTGATCAACGAGATCGTAAACCTGCGTCTGGAACGCTCCAAGCTTCTTGGTTACAAGAATTTTGCTGCCTATGCACTGGAAGAGCGGATGGCCAAGAACGAAGAGAACGTATACAAGCTGCTGAACGACGTCTGGGCCTATGCCCTGCCGCAGGCAAAAAAAGAGGCTGCCGAACTGCAGGCCATCGCCGACCGCGAAGGGGCCAACATCGAGTTGGCATCGTGGGACTGGTGGTATTACACCGAGAAGCTGCGTCAGGAGAAGTACAACCTGAACGAAGAGGAGCTACGCCCCTACTTCAAGATGGAGAACGTGCGTGAAGGAGTCTTTATGGTAGCCAACAAGCTGTGGGGCCTCAACTTCAAGAAACTGGACAACATCCCCGTTTACAATCCCGAGGTGGCGACTTACGAAGTGACGGATGCCGATGGCTCTCACATCGCCCTTTTCTATACCGATTACTTCCCCCGCGCCAGCAAGCGTGCCGGTGCCTGGATGAGCAGCTTCCGCAAGCAGACCACCCACGATGGTGAGGATATCCGCCCCATCATCTACAACGTGGGTAATTTTACCAAACCATTGGCCGATACACCTTCACTCCTTTCACTCGATGATGTGGAGACACTCTTCCATGAGTTTGGCCATGCCCTTCATGGCATGCTTTCCAAGGTAACCTACCACGGCCTCTCAGGCACCAGCGTCGCCCGCGACTTCGTGGAGCTCCCCTCACAGATCATGGAACACTGGGCCTTCAAGCCGGAAGTACTGAAGATGTACGCAAAGCATTATGAGACCGGTGAGGTGATACCCGACGAATTGATCGGGAAGATTGAAGCTGCAGGAAAGTTCAACATGGGCTTTACAACCACCGAGTTTGTAGCAGCCGCATTGCTCGACATGGATTACCACACCCAGACAGAAGAGCAGACTTATGATGTGAACGCCTTCGAAAAAGCCTCCATGGATAAAATCGGGCTGATCGACCCGATCATCCCCCGTTACAAGAGCACCTATTACTCACATATCTTCAGTAGTCCGGAAGGATATGCCTCCGGATATTACAGCTACCTATGGTCAGAAGTGCTCGATGCCGACGCCTTCCAGGCTTTTGCCGAAAAGGGGATCTTTGACCAGGAGACAGCCCGTCTCTTCCGTGAGCATGTGCTCTCGAAAGGGAACACCGAGGATCCTATGGAACTCTACAAGAAGTTCCGCGGAGC
>DURL01000047.1 GCA_012837345.1 Bacteroidales bacterium | reverse complement strand
TCCCGATGCTCCACATAAACACTGACGGATGATTGCGATCGCGGAGAATATGATCGGTCAAATCACGTTCGTGCCATTCATTGAAGAAATGGGAATAATCGTACGTTGTTTTTCGCTTGCGCCACATGTCGAACGTCTCGTTCATCACAATGAACCCCATCCGGTCGCACAGCTGAAGCAGCTCCGGTGCAGGAGGATTATGGGCTGTGCGGATACCGTTTACACCCATCTCCTTCAATATCTCGAGCTGTCGCTCAATGGCTCTTGTGTTGACAGCAGCGCCCAGACAACCCAGGTCGTGGTGCATGCAGACTCCTTTTATCTTTGTTGGTACACCGTTGAGTGAGAACCCTTTGGCGGCATCGAATGTAAAGGTGCGAATACCAAGAGGTGTTTCATATTCATCTGTGAGTCTATTGTCCACAAATATCCGTGTAACAAGCTTGTACAAAGTGGGACTGTCAGGCGACCATAATTGCGGTTCTGTAACAGTGAGCTCTTGTTCATATTCGTTCGATGAGAGTGCTTCCAGGCTGCCGTCAACTGAAGCCAGGGCGATCTGCTTTCCGGATGCATCCACCACCGTTGTTTCCGTTCTAAGGTTCACCTTCTCTGACATCTCGTTTTTAACCGTAGTCTTTACATTCACCTGCGCACGTTCTTTGGTTACCTCGGGCGTGGTAACGAATACTCCCCACAGATCTACATATACGGGGTCGACGCTTGTCATCCATACATTCCTGTAGATACCGCAGCCGGAATACCAGCGTGAATTGGGTTGCTCGCTGTTGTCTACCCGCACCGAGATCACATTCTCCGTATCAAGTTGCAGATGGGGCGTCAGGTCATAGCGGAACGATATGTAACCGCAGGGACGATGTCCGAGGTGAATCCCGTTGATCCATACATCGGAATTCATATAGACACCATCGAAATCGATAAATATCATTTTCCCTTCAAAAGATTGATCGAGTGAAAAAGATTTGCGGTACCAGCCCACCCCTCCGGGCAGGGCACCGCCACCACTCCCAGAGGGATGATCTTCACTGAAATCACCTTCAATGGCCCAATCGTGGGGCAGTTCCAACTGCCTCCAACCGGTATCATCGAAAAGCATGTTGCTTGCCTTGGGCAGATCCCCCTGGAAGAAACGCCATCCACTGTTGAAGTTCTCGGTCTTACGAGGACTCTGGTCATCTCTTGCACAAGCATTGAACCCCATGAGCGCAATGCAAAACAACACTACTATGACCGTCAATTTTTTCATTTCCCCAAAGCTATCTTTTGTGCCTGACCCGTGTAAACGACTTCAATCCCTTTTTCATCGAAGTTAACACCCTGCGGATTGTTTTTATCCACATAGACAATTTGGAAGGTGCGTTCCTGCAACATGCCATCGAACGATCCCTGCCGCTCACCTATTTCGAGGGTACGGGATGCATTGTCATAATAGAAGTCGATGGTAGCATAGGCTCCTTGTTCGTAGTTGTAGTTCACCCCTTCGTCTTCGTAGAGCGTGAATGTACCGTTCTTACCAGCATAGAGATAAAGGAGTATCTTTTCCGGTTTTTTTTCGTCGGTATACTGAATTTCAGGGCCAAACGGGATGATCGCTCCCTCTTTCACAAAAAGGGGTATGCGGCTATAGGGAGCCTCCATCCGCACCTTTTGTCCTCCCTCCACAAATGCTCCGGTATAGAAATCATACCAGCCGCTGGAAGCCGGGAAATAGACTTCCCGATCGGTTGCCTGGTAAGTATAGACGGGGCAGACCATCAGTGCATCTCCAAACATATACTGGTCGCCGATATCATTCACTTCCGGGTCTTTGCCATAATCCATCACCAGGGCACGCATAATGGTATAGTCGTTGAAATAGGTCATGCCGGCCATCGAATAGATATAGGGCATCAAACGATAACGGAGTTTGTTATAGTAGAGCATGGACTGATAGGCAGGATGACCCTCCGGTGCGATGTGAAAGATCTCTCTGTAGGGAAACTGTCCGTGGGAGCGGAACAGGGGCACAAAAGCCCCAAACTGTGTCCAGCGGGTGTTTAACTCGCGCCACTCTTTCAGATCCTCATTCTCCACCCCGGTAGCCTCGTAGATGCGTTGTGCCTGCTCGTATCGTTTTTCCACACAAAAACCACCGATATCCATTGTCCAGTAGGGTATCCCTGACAATGCAAAGTTGAGGCCGGCGGAGATCTGTGCCTTCATATCTTCCCATCGGGTACCGATATCACCGCTCCAGACAGCGGTGGAATAGCGCTGTATACCAGTGAATCCTGATCGTGTCAACAGGAACACCCGCTCATCGGGATTGACACCCCGCTGTCCTTCATAAATACCTTCGGCGTTGACCAGTGCATAGGCATTGAAATATTTTGTGGAGGGACCGAGAGCCGTGGGACCACACAGTTTTTTCCGGTAATCCATGTCGGTATTGTCCTGTATGTTGGGTTCGGAAGCATCCATCCACCAGGCATCCACACCGTAGGAGTAGAGATTATCTTCGAGCTGTTTCCAGAATAGTTTACGCGCACCCTCAGAGTAAGCATCATAGAATGAGCCGATGTAACCCTCTCCAATCCAGTCGCGGATGCTGTCTTTCACCGCCTGTTGATACATCCACCCATTTTTGTCGAATGCCTTGTAATGATCGGTGTTGGAATAAAATTTGGGCCATACGGAGATCATGATACGGGCATTCATCTCATGGATCCGGTCTACCATTCCCTGAGGGTCGGGGAATCGCTCTGCATCAAACTGGTGGCTGCCCCATTCCTGTTCCGGCCAATAACTCCAGTCCTGTACGATGTTATCGATGGGTATTTCTCTTTTTCTGAATTCAGCGAGTGTGCCCACAATCTCATCCTGCGTTTTATACCGTTCACGGCTCTGCCAGAATCCCATAGCCCATTTGGGCATGATCTGCGATTTCCCGGTAAGGGTTCTGTAGCCACTGATCACTTCGTCCATACTGCAGCCCGCCACGAAATAGTAATCGATGCCATTGCCCATCTCACTCCAGAGCGATAGTTTGTTCTGCAACTCATCCGAAACAGGGCTTAACGCTTTCAACGCAATATAGGAAACATCCCCATCGGGCTCCCATTCAATACGAAGAGGCACTCTTTCTCCTTTTTGAAGCGGATAATCGAACTTATAGCTGTTAGGATTCCAGGCAGTACGCCAACGTTCCTCCACCACCGGTTGATTGTTGAGGTACACCTTTGTGTAACCGGCATAATGGAGGAAGAAACGGTATAAGCCGCTTTCAGGAGCTTCTATCTCACCGCTCCAGACCACCCGCGAGTCATTCAGGTCGAAATTCTCCGGAAAATTGTGCAACAACGACATAAACTGATAATCGAGTTTGGTCTCTTTGCGTACAATCATATCAGAGGGATCCTTCTTTTTCGCATATACCGCTGTGAGTCCCCCCTCCGATCCGTCGCTGCCGTAAAGCCTGAACTGATCGAGATCGGCATAATCACGCACATCGCCAAATTTGCTCAACGAATAATTATCCCAGACGATGCCATAATTGTTATTGGAAATGACGAAGGGTACCGATACTTTGGTATTATACTGGAACAGGGACTCATTTTTGCCCTTGTAATTAAAATCGTCGGCCTGATGCTGTCCCAAACCGTAGAAGGCCTCATCATCGGGTGACTCGAACAACTGGTGAATTGTAAAACCTTTTGTGCCTTCCACTTCTATGGGGGTCAGCGTTTTCCCACCTCCTTTTTGTTCCTGCAGGATGGGTTCCCCTTTTTTGTTCAGAAAAGCGATTTCACCTGTTTCCAGCAGGATGACTGCATCCAGGGAATCGGTGGAGAGAATGACCCTGTCCTCTTTTTCTTCAACCGTGAATCTGTCCGAAAAAGTTAATCCCGGTTTGGTGATCAGACTCTTCTCAGTTGAGAAACTTTTCTCACTGGTGGCTGAAACATGAATAATCTTTTCATTGACAACCTGCAGCCGTATGTTTCGTACGCCCCTGCTGTTTTCCGGTTGTAAACGGACAATGATTCCATGCTCTGTTTTCTCAATGCCGGTAGATGTGCAGGAGACAAACAAGAAGATACCCAATGCGATCGATAAGATGCGTTTCATGTATTACAATTTATTTTTTGTAAAATTAATTATAATACGGGAGCGTGAGGTTTCTCTCTGTTTACACTAACAGGAGGTTTTGATTACTGAGGGGGTTGTTTTGTTTCTGTAAGGGATGTTAAATGTTTACAGCGTCGTTTCAGCATCGTTTACAGCAGGATGATCGGAAGAATGAGAGGGGTCACGCTGATATTGTGAAGGCAAAACGTCGAACTCCTCCTTAAAATATTTGCTGAAACTTTTGGGATTGTTAAAACCAACCATATAGGCAATCTCCGATATTTGAAGCTGGCTTTCGCGTAACAACTGAGCTGCCCGTTTCAGCCGTATGAGACGGATGAACTCAATCGGGCTTTTACCCGTGATAGATGTCGTTTTTTTATACAAATGCACCCTACTGATGCCGAGCTCCTTGCTTAATCTCTCCACCGAAAACTCACTATCGGAGATGTGATCCTCCACCAATTTAATTGCCTTCTTGATCAATTTTTCATCCAGGGGTGTGATGGTAATCTCGGCGGGCTGAATGTCGATCTGGCTTTTGAATTTCATCTGCCGGAAAGATCTCATCTTCAGTATTTTATTAATCCGAAGCAGGAGGATATCGAAATTGAACGGTTTGGTGATGTAATCATCCGCCCCGGTTTCCAGACCATGCAACTCCTGTTCTTGAGCGGTATGCGCTGTGAGGAGTATCAGCGGGATGTGGGAGGTACGCACATCATTTTTCACCTTTTCGCACAGTTCGTACCCATCCATCCCCGGCATCATCACATCGCTGACAATAATGTCCGGTAAACAGGAGAGGATTTTCTCCCAGGCTTCACTACCGTTCGAGGCTTCGATCAGCGAAAAATGTTCTTGTAGCATATCCCGCATGAACAAACGGAAATCATCGTTGTCATCCACCAACAGTATGGTGGTTTCATTCGTGTTCTGGACATCCGCATGATCTTTACTCTCATCTCCCACGTGCGGTTCTTCCGGTTTACGACCAATGGGTATCGCAGCAGAAGAGGCAATGGACTCCAGCCTTTCTACCGGAAAATGAAGCACAAACAGACTCCCGCGGGGAACGTTGTCAAAGACCTGCACCGAACCCTTGCAAAGAGATACAAATTCTTTTACAATGTGCAGTCCGATACCGCTCCCCGGGAAATCCTCGTTCCTGGTGTCTCCCTGGTAAAACCGTTCAAAGATCCGCTTTTTCTCTTCATCATTTATGCCTACGCCATTGTCAATCACCCTGATTTCAAGCTGTTCACCACCTGAGTCGTCCTGTCCGGGGATTAGTTTAACCATCACATCCACCGTTCCGTTCTTATTGGTAAACTTGATGGCATTGGAAAGAAGATTCATCATGATCTTCCCCATTTTGTCTTCATCGAATACCATACTCAATTCATCAATCGCAGAGAAAAAAGACAACCGGATACTCTTTTTTTCCGCATATTCGGTAAACTGGTTGCAGGAGTTCTTCAGGAAAGGGATGATGTCTCCATAGGATAAATTCAGGGCATGTTCTTTCACATCGCTCTTCCTGAAATCAAGCAACTGGTTCACCATATTCAATAAGCGAATGGCATTTTTGTGAATCAGGGAGAGTTGTTTTAATTGTGTATCATCTGATACCGTCTTCAACATATTCTCCAGTGGTGAGAGAATCAATGTCAGAGGTGTGCGCAGTTCATGGCTGACATTGGTGAAGAAACGAATTTTCATGTCGTCTATCTCATGCTTTCGTGCTGCTTCCAGTTCAATCTGTTTCACTTTGAACTTCTGCTTCTCGTTACGGATAATGGTGTATCGTGCATAAAGCAAAATCGAGATTAAAAGAAACAAATAGAAGATATAGGCCAGGGGTGAGAGCCAGAAGGGTGGTCTTATTCGGATTGGAAGCATGGCTGATTCATCACTCCAGAAGCCGTCACTGTTGGCCGCCTTTACCCTGAGGGTATAGTTCCCGGGAGCCAGATTGGTGTATGTGACACTGTGGAGACCATCGTCAATGATCAGCCAGTCTGTATTAAAACCCTCGAGCATATAGGCATAAGTGGCTTTCTCGGGAAGCACAAAGTTCATGGCTGAGAACTCCACCGAGAACACATTTTGCCTGTATTTGAAGGTTACCTCTTCCACCCGGTTAAGCTCCGAGGGCAGAATCATGTTCCCCTGATAGGCTGTACCAACTTCAACTTCTTCGTTGAACAATTTCAGTCCGGTGAAAAGCACCTTGGGTTGGGATGTGTTGTAACGGATGTTCTCCGGATGAAAAAAATTGAATCCTTTGGTTCCACCGAGCAGGATTTCACCGTCGGTTGTTTTAAAAATGGAGCGTAAGTTAAATTCATGGCTTTGCAGACCGTCCTGTTCGCTGTAATTCACAAACGAGAAACTATAATCGCCGGTGATAGAGCGGCTCTGGATGATAATGTTGGATAAGCCGTTCGAAGTGGTGATCCACATGTTGTGTTGATCATCTTCGGTAATTCCGGAAATGACATTACCGGCCAGTCCGTCACTCTTGTATAACTGTGTGATTTTATCCTGTTTTGGATCCCATATATTCAATCCGTTCCGGGTACCTACCCAGATCAATCCGCGGCTGTCTTCGTAAGCATGATTCACATTCAGATTGGTAAAAAACTGATCCCCCTTCCGATTGGATTGAATGATCTCGCTATCTTCTGATGCTATGTCGAAAATGGTAATGCCAATAGCCGTTCCGAGGATCAAACGCTCGTTTTTACCCAGACAGATTGATGAGATGAATTCAGATGAGAGCTGTTGCTTTGTACTGTTATCGAAGGTGGTGAATTGTCCGTTTTCGGGATTGAATTTTTGCAATCCCCCTCCCAGGGTGCCAATCCAGATCATTCCCGATTTGTCTTCCACAATTGACCAGACATTGTCGTTGGCAAGGCTGTTTGGGTTTTGGGGATCGTGACGATAGTGAACAAACTTTTTGCCATCAAAACAATCCATTCCAGAGAGGTAGGTTCCGATCCATATTTTACCGTTTTTTGCAGCACAGAGGCTCACAATCACATTGTTGGTCAAGGAGCTGATGTCGGTCGGATTGTGACTGTAAAGATAAGAGGTTCGGTTAAGGTGATCCATGCGGATCAATCCGCTTCCATTCGATCCAATCCATATGTTGCCATCCTCATCCTTGATAATGGAGTTGATATCGGGCTTGAAATTGTCGATCTTGTTGAAAGAGTGCAAATGTTCAATGCCGAACTTATAAATACTCTCACTGTAGTAGGAGATCCCGTTTTTATAGGTCCCCACCCATATCATATCATCCTGATCGGCGTAAATGCAATTGATGCTGTTGTGTGCAATGCTTCGTTCATCGTAAGGCTGATTCCGTAAAATAGTCAGGTTCCCTGTTTTTTTATCGATGACATCGATACCACCATGGTCGGTCGCCATCCAGATGTGTCCGGCAGAATCCTGCACAATATCCTGGATCATGTCACTTGACAACAAAAATGGGAAATCGCTTTTCTTTGACCCCATACAGTTCCATTTATTTTGTCGGGAATCGAAGAACCAGCACCCAAGTGGCATATCAGAGTAGACCCACAGATCGTTTTCCGAATCCGCATAAATCTGATAGTCATGATCCTGTCCGTGCTGCTGTTTCTGAATATAGCTGTCGAAGCCTTCGATCTGCAAGCTGGTTTTGTCCATGTACTGAATCAATCCCGATTGAAAGATAAACAGATAATACAGATCTGACTCAGTGAAATCTGTAATCAATCCGGGATTTAAATTTCCCGACTCTCCGTCCTGAGAGAAGAACTGCAAATGGGCATGATGGGCGTCATACTTGTAGAAACCGAGGGTAGAAATATAACACCACACATTTTTTTCGTTGTCGATGAAAATGAGATCAACCGGGCTGGTGATACCCATCTCCTGCAAGAGGATACTGCTTTGTTCGAATTTTTCCTTTTCGGTATTGAATATGGTGTAGCCGGTGCCGGTGCGGATCCATAGTCTCCCTTGTAGATCCTCCTGCACACTCATGACCAGATTGTCAGGCAATGAATTAACATCGTTCGGGTTGTGATAATAAATTTTAAATTCATATCCATCGTACCGGTTTAAGCCTGAAGCGGTGGAGAACCACATGAAACCGTTGCTATCCTTATATATATGATTGATCTGGTTATGTGAAAGACCGTCGCGAACTTCAAGGTGCTTAAAGTACCAAGCAGATTGGCCCAGCAGCGCGAGATGACTGCAGAGAAAAAATTGGAACAGAAGCATAAGACGGAACATCCACGACATGGGGACAAATTTTATAGCGGGTATTCATCCGTCAAACAATAATTGTTGGAGGATTACACCACAAACATAGTAAAAATTTGCCAAATAGCTGAGTGGGCACTTCCCCTATTGAATGAAACCTGGGCAGATAGATCGCCATATTCCACAAGCAGGGTGTCAAGACGATTAATCGCTCCGTTCGTGTTTGTAACGGAAGAGTATGGCAAAGAAAATGGTTACCAACAAGGCATACCCCGCAAAGATAAACCATACAGAGGACCATTCACCCAACATCAGCGATTTGGTTTCACCTCCCACCATCACCTCCTGCCAGGAGGTATACTGATTCACGACCCATTGCGCTCCGAGCGTGCCAATGGTAGCACCGATGCCATTGGTCATCAGCATAAACATTCCCTGAGCACTCGAACGGATGTGATGAGGGGTTTCCTTATCCACAAAAAGAGAGCCTGAGACATTGAAGAAGTCGAAAGCAACGCCATAGACCAGCATGGATAGCACCAGCAACCAGACGCCACTGCCGGGATTACCAAGACCGAAGAATCCGAAGCGCATCACCCAGGCCATCATGGCGATGATCATCACCCGTTTGATGCCATAACGCCGTAGGAAAAACGGGATCAACAGAATGCAGAGTGCTTCTGATATCTGTGACAGCGAGATCAGTATGTTTGAATGTTGCACACCGAAGGTATCGGCAAAAAGCGGGTCGGCTTCGAAGCTGGCGATGAAGGGATTGGCAAAACCGTTGGTGATTTGCAGCGATACACCCAGCAACATGGAGAAGATGAAGAAAAGTGCCATCTTACGCTGTTTGAACAACTTGAAGGCATCCAGGCCGAGAGCCTGGGCCAGTGTCTTGTCGGTGGTGTCGGTGCTGACAGGACAATTGGGAAGAGTAAAGGAGTAGAGTCCCAGCATCAGTCCGATCACGGCACTCACCACGAACTGCATCGATGAGGTCTGGTAGCCGACAAGATCGACCAGCCACATGGTGAAGATAAAACCCACGGTACCAAACACACGAATGGGAGGAAATGCCTTTACCGTATCCATGCCACCCCGCTCCAGGATGGTGTAGGCTACAGAGTTGGAGAGTGCCAGCGTGGGCATGTAAAAAGCGACACTCAATGTGTAGAGTGTGAAGAGGATGGGGAAAGAGACATCCGTCCCGGCTTGCAGACCGTAAAGAGCTGCCGACATCATAAAGAGTGCGGCCAGCAGGTGTGATGCCCCCAGCAGCTTCTGTGCCGGCACCCAGCGGTCGGCGATGATGCCCATGATGGCGGGCATAAAGATGGAGACAATTCCCTGTACGGAATAGAAGATACCGATATGTGCCCCCAGACCGGCAGGACCCAGGTAACGGGACATCGAAGTGAGATAGGCCCCCCAGACGGCAAACTGGAGGAAGTTCATGATGATGAGTCGAAGTTTGAGTGACATAACGTTAACTTATAGGGTTGTGGTTTTTTTATCTGCTGAGCCAGGGAGATGGATTGAGCTTGGTGGTCTTCTGCCATAACTGGAAGTGCATCGTAGCTATACCGGTATCCGGATCGGTGTAGATGCGTCCCAGCGACTGGCCTGTCTTGACTTTGTCACCCTGTTTCACAAAAAGATCATAGATATTGGCATAGAAGGTGTAATATTCGCCATGACGCACAATGACACAGGTATTGGAGCCGGGGAAGGAGAACACCTTCGACACCTCACCGTCGAACACTGCACGGATACTGGCTCCCTTTTGAGCCTGGATATCGACACCATTGCTGTTGGTTGTCACATTCCACTCACTGTGTTTCTTGGTGCCGAATCCGCCTACAATCGTTGCAGTACCTGTCACCGGCATGGGCAGCTTACCCTTGTTGGCGGCGAAGTTTTTGGAGAGTCGGAAGGTCGCGGTCATCCCGCTACCTCCGGTGTCGATCTTCGGACCGGTTTCGGTGGCAGCTTCCTTTGGCGCAGCTTCTTCACTGTGGAGAGGCTCCTCCTTCGCTGCTTCCTTCTCTTTTTCTTTGCTGCTGCGGTCTCTCCGTTCGGCCTCTTTCGCTGCTTTCTTGCGCAGAGCGGCCTCCTCTTCCCTTCGGCGTGCCTCCGCCTCACGCTCCTGACGAGCCACCTCCTCAGCGATTAACTGTTCAATCTGTGCATTCAGCTGATTCACCCGCCGCTGCTTCTGTTGTAACGACTTCTGCAGCTCTTGCTCCTTGCCCCTTGCAGCAGTGATCTCCTGCTGTCTTGACTGCTCCTCCTTTTGCAGTTTCTGCTGCTCCTGCTCCAGTTTGGTGAGGGCTTTCTCACGGTCTGCCATGGCCTTGGCAAGCTGCTCTTTTCTTTCGGTAATCGCTCTATTTTGTCTTTTGATCTCTTCGGCCTGTGACTGTTGCCAGCGGGAATAATCTTTCAGGTACTGCATCCTGCGTATCGATTCGCCGAACGAACGGCCTGAAAGGATGAAGAGCAGTTTGTTCTGGCTGACATTGTGACGCAACATTCCACGAATCGCATTGGCATACTTGTCTTGTGTCGCAGAAAGCTCCTTGTTGAGTCGTCCGATCTCCTCCTCCAGACGAGATCCCTCCCGACGCAAAGCGACTACTTCCTCCCGCTGTACATTGATCAGTTCCTTACGTGAAGCAATCTGCTTGTTGATCAGGTTGATCCGGTCGAGGATGGTGGTCGCTTGTTTCTTTACGTCCAGATAGAGTTTGTTCGTATTGCGTATCTCCTCCTGCAGCGCTTGTTGTTGTTGCTGTAACCGCTCAATCTGAGGAGTCTGTGACATCATCAGAAGGAGTGGGAGAGAGAACAAGAATAGGAGAACAACTCTTTTTCTCATGCTTATTTCACTGGTTTGCTGAGAGGAATTTAAATACTTCATCGATCGAGGTCTTCTTGTAACCCTTCGGCACATTCATGGTCAGCTCTATTGGAATATCTGTTACCACATCGGAGAAAAGCAGCTCTGCATCTACCTTTCTCGAGGTGGAACTGAGGCTGATCTGCATCTTAAGCGGGAAGCTGATCTCGTTGAACAGCGCAAAATTGTTGTAGCCCCACTGCAGCGATTGTTTCTTCTCCGGTTGCAGCAGATGAGTAAAGGTGATCCGGTCATCACCATTCACCGTGAAAGCATAATCGATGCCCGATGTTTGATCCTTTGCCGTGAGATAGTAGTTCTGGTCTGATGTGCGGGTGTAGCTGAACCTGCGATAATCAGCTGCCTCAACCTGCTCTTTGCCCGAGACAAACAGCGCATTGGTAAATACTGACTGCATGGTATAAAAGTCAAACCCTACAGGATAATGCTCCTTCAACTGGGCTATCGGCTCCATCACATATCGCTTGTTCATCCTGTCTAATAGAACCACTGTATCAGGATTGATGAACAGACGGAACATCTCCACACCAAACAGCGGTTGGATTGATATCTGCAGAGCATTATCCTTCACAATCCGGATGTTGGCCCGTGAACTGAGTGACTTCTTACCTGATGTCAGATTCATGTTCAGCTTGGCCGTGAAGGTCTGAAATGAAAACTCGCTGGCGATGATATCCCGAAACAACTCATTGTGTGTTTTATCCTCTACCGGTGCTGTGGAATAGATATACTGCTGACGTGACTTACAGGCTGCCATCAGGAGGATAACAAGCAAAAAGAAGAGAACGGGTAGTCTGTAAAGAGTGTAAGGCTTCTGGTTCATTGCTATGGATTGGTTTGGTTAATGGTTTTGATCTTACGTTCCAGTGCTTCAGCATCCCCTCCCAGCTCCCTGGCCCTGACCCACTGTTCCACCGCCTTCTCTTTCTCCCCGTTTTTGCTGAGAATATCGCCATAATGCTCCAACACCTCTGCCGAGGGGTTCTCACCACTGTATGTGATGGCTTTTTCAATATAAATTTTAGCCATGATGTAGGATCCCTGTTCATAAAGGATCCATCCATAAGTGTCAAGATAGGTGGGATTCATTGGTTCCGCTTTGATGGTGATGCCACTCATCATCTCTGCCTTGTCCAGATCTCTCTTCTCGAGTGAGAGGTAGTAACTATAGTTGTTCAAGACCGGAAGGTTCTGCGGATTGAGCTGTAATGCTTTCTCATAACTGCTGAAGGCTTCCTCCTTGCGACCCAGGAAATAGCTGAGGTCGCCAATCTGCGCATAGAAGTCGGATTTCAGCAGTGAGTTCTCAATCAACGCATGTTCCAACCCCTCTTTAAATACCCGCAATGCCTCTTCATAATTTCCCTCCTGGTAGTTTGCAGCTCCCAGGTAATAATAGAATTGCGGCTCCTGTGGAATATGCCTGATACCTTGTGTGGTCACCGCTTTAAGGGTCTCCATATCCTCATCGGGCAAAGCAATGCGGATGATCTGCTCATAGCCTGCCGGATCGCCGGGCTGATCTGCAATGTATTTCTGGAACTGTTCCATTGCCCCTTGCTTATTATTCTGCAACATCAACACATTGCCGTAAATCATGTTCAGACGGGAGTTGTTCGGATATTGCCGGAAGAGTGACTCGAAGAGCTTGTTGGCCTCTGTCAGATCCTGTTGATCTTGTTGTAGGATACCAAGGTAGCGGGTCAGCAGCTGAAGCTTTGACTCCACCTCCATGGAGCTACTGCTGATCGCTTTCTCCAGTTCCAGACGTGCCTCCTCTTTCCGGTTGTTCTTCTCGTAATAATTGATCCTGGATAGAATGAGTGCCGGAAAGGCCGGATCAATATCATCTGCCTTTTCATAGTGCTCCCACGCTTTCTCAGGTTGATTATCCTCCAGATAGAGATCACCCATCAACACCTGGTAGGCCGGGTTGGAGGGATTCTTTTCGATGATCTGCAGAATCTCGTTAAACGCCTTCTCTTTCTGCTCCAACATTGAATAATAACGGAACTTGTTGAGGGTTACCATCTCCGTGATACCGGTGCTTTTCTCCAACCGGTCCAGCATATCAATTGCCTGTTGCAGCTCCCCATTGTCAGCGTATGCTGATGCCAGCTCGTAGAGCAACTCCTGCTTGTCGGGATAAAGCCTGTACATCGTAGCGTAGATATCGACTACATCCTGTTTACGGTCCAGTTCCTTGCTAAGCCCTGCCAGCATCATGTTATAGTAATAGTTCTCCGGATCGAGGCTCACGGCCCTTTGCAGGTAGTGATGGGCTTTCTCCTTCTCCTGAAGCACATTGTAGAAGGTGCCCAACTCCACCAACACATTGGCATTTGTGGAGTCAAGCGCATAGCAGTACCTGAGAAGATCCATTGCCTCGTCGTATCTCCTCAGCGCTTTGGCGTTCATCGCCTCGTAAAAAAAATAATCGAACTTCCTCCTCTCTGCTTCTCGCTGTGTAAATTCCGGTGTCCTCTCCCGTTCCGTTGCTTTCAGGGAGAAATTGGAGCCGGTCAGGCTGGTTATCAGTATCGTCAGAAAAAGAAAAAAGAGTTTTGTATATCTGTTGTACATGCTTTGTCGGTCGTTGTTACTGTTTACCGGTATGTCCGAATCCGCCATCACCCCGTAGCGTTTCATCCAGCGACTCTACCGGCTCCCATTGCACACGTGCGTGCTGCGCTACTACCATCTGACAGATGCGCTCGCCATCACAGATAGTGAACGGCTCACCGGAGAGGTTGATCAGAATCACCCCTATCTCGCCGCGATAGTCAGCATCGATGGTGCCGGGTGTATTCAGAAGGGTGATGCCATGACGGAGTGCCAGTCCACTGCGGGGACGCAGCTGAGCCTCGTAGCCCTCCGGCAGTTGCAGGTAGAGACCGGTTGGCACCAGTGCCCTTTCCAGGGGTTTCAATATGAGCGGTTCTTCTATATTGGCCCGCAGGTCAATCCCTGCAGCCAGCGTAGTGGCATGTGCAGGCAGTGAATGTTTAGACCGGTTTACGATCCTGATTTTCATTGGTGAGGCGTTTTTGGATTGATTGTGCGAATTTATACAATTCTGCTGAGATAAAGGGCCTGTTTGATGAAATTTAAGGAAATTGAAGGTTATCTGCTTACAACTTTTAACGGGTATGAGGAGGGAGGAAGGCAAAAAAAACTATCTTTGTGATATGAGCGAACAGGATGACCTTTTGACAAAATTGAGGCAGACCTTGAACGAACAGGGTATTGACTCATTTCACATTCTCGAGGAGCTGGTACCCATCGAGGAGCAGATGGCCTATTTTCGCTACTTTGACCAGTTGCGGAAAGAAAATGCCCCCTTTTTGAGGGACGATGAGGTCGCATTGCTCTTCTCTCCCGACATACCGGCAGAACGAAAAAAAAAGAGTCTCACCCTGCTTGCCTCCATTCCTGATGTGGGTGCCTACCGTGCCATTGAGACCTATCATAGCAGCCCCGCCGAGTCAGAGTTGCTTCACTGGTCGGCAATGGCCCTTGTGAGCAGCCGGATCGTATTGAGTTCCGATCTCTCAGGACAACAACAGGTTTACATCTCTTCGGGACTGGGGGGACTGGACAAGAAGCTTCGTTTCTTTTCACTCTTCACCACCCGCAACCGACAGGAACTCACACCGCTCCAAAAAGAGATTGTAGAACGTGAATTCATCTTCCAGCTGCAACTGGCCGATGTGGCGATTGAACGGTTTGAGATGAAAGGCAATTACTTCACCATCCTCTTGCTCTTCTCCTTCGACAGGGATGTACATGCCTCCCTGCGGGCAGCGGTGAACGAATGCAACCAATATGGCAACTTCCTCGATCCCAGGTTCCTCTTCACCAACGTAAAAGTGCTCAGCGAAGCAGAGATTGAACAGCTGCTGGAGAAGAAACCCTCCTGACTTTTTTCATTGTCACCCATTTACATCTCTATGAGAAAAAGAAAGTATCCAGTCCGTTTCTCCGGGATCTACATCACCCTGATGCTTTCACTCCTTCCAGGAAAGGGTTACACACTGGAAATCCCCTTCATCCCCCCTGTATACAACTACTCTACGGCCCATTATAAAGCCGGGAACCAGAACTGGTCTATTGCCCAGGATCACAACGGTGTGGTCTATTTCGGCAACAACAACGGACTACTCAGTTATGACGGTGTCAACTGGAACCTCCACAGACTACCCAATAATCTGGCGGTAAAATCGATATTTATTGATCTCATTCACTTCCCGGAAAGGATCTACGTGGGATCATTCGAAGAATTTGGCTTTTTTGAACGGGATCAATACAATCAGCTTATCTACCATTCCCTCAGAAAACAGGTGGAGGATTACCAGTTCCATAATGATGAGATATGGAAAATCTGTCAACATAAGGGGAAAATCTACTTTCAATCCTTTTCTGCTTTCTTTGTGCTGGAAGAGAACTCCATCAAAACATACAAACCCTATCCCGGTGTACTCTATTTTTTTTCGGTTGGGGAGAACCTGTTCGCACAGTTGATCAACCACCATTTCACTCTCTTCGACGGAACACATTTCCGGGAACTGTTCAACCGTACACTACTCAACAATGACAACGTGGTGGCAGTGCTTCCCCTGGGTGATAAGCAGCTGCTGGTAACGGAAAAAAACGGGATCTTCTGCCTCGGGAGCAACCTGCAATCACCCCGACCATGGCCTACAGCGGTTGACCATCGGCTGAGAGAAGGAGTCGTCAACAGAGCAACCCTGAATGGTGACTCGCTGATCGTGATAGGGACCCTGAACGACGGACTCTTTGCACTGAACCGTGAGGGTGAAGAGTTATGGCACATCAACCGCAACAACGGTCTGCACAATAACACGGTGCTTTCCCTCTTCAGTGACAGGGAACAAAATATATGGGCTGCACTAGACAACGGTATCTCTCATATCCTCACCCGTTCACCCTATTCTTTTTTCGAGCCTGCCGACATTCAGATCGGATTGGTGGAAGATATTCTCAGCACCGACAACAGACTCCTGCTTGCCACTAACCAGGGTGTTTACAGCTTCTCACCAGAAGCAGGAAACTTTGTGCGAACGGCGGGTTTTGACATCCAGACCTGGTTTATCAAACAATTCAACCATCAGATTTTTGTTGGACACAATCTCGGCACCTCAATGTTGACGAACAATCGCTTATCCCAGATATCCGCGGCTCGTACCGGAGGCATGGACTTGAAGCAGGCTACCCTGAATGGGAAGAATGTTTTACTGGAATCGACCTATACCGCGCTCTACATCTACCTACAGGACTCTTCAGGGAACTGGCAGTTCAGTCACCAGGTAAAAGGCTTCTCCGATCTGATCCGTAACCTCGAGACGGATCATACAGGCAACATCTGGGCGGGCCACATGTACAAGGGTGTATACCGGCTGAAGCTATCTGCAGACCTGACCAGAGTAGCAGAAATAGAGAACTTCCTCACCCTCGACACGACAAACGGAGCACCCATGCGACCGATAAAGGTAATGAAACTTAGAGGAAGGATACTGTTTGCCGACGGACAACAATTCTATACCTATGATGATATCAGCCGGCATATCATTCCCTTTGAACCGCTAAACAACGAGCTACCGGGGTTTGCCGATACCTACCGCATCATTTCCATCCACGATCAACTGTTCTGGTTTATCCGAAACAAGGAGTATGCGCTGGTGGAATACGACAGGGGACGGTATCGCCTCAGGGACAGGATCCCATACGGCATCCTCAACAACCCACCGAATGAGGGACGAGCAAACGTGTATGCCATGAGTGATGGTATATCACTGTTTTCACTCAATGGTGGTATTGGCAGATACATTATTGGAGAGATGATGCCGGATGGAACGGCCAGCAAACTGTTGATTGAAAGTGCCATCAGCCACGACCGCAGAAGCGAGGAGAGCCACTATCTTGATAGCAGTAAAAAGGCGGTGATCGCCTACCGACACAACAACCTCTCTTTCCAGCTTGTATACCCCGAATTCACTCGAAAACCACTCACGATACAATATATGCTGGCAGGCTATGACAACCGCTGGATCACTGCCGGGCCTGACCTGTCGGTCAGCTACAGCAACCTGTCACCCGATGAATACAGACTTAGAGCAAGGGTACTTGACGACAGAAACGAAATTCTTTCTGACGTTACCTTTGCGTTTCGTATTAAAAACCCCTGGTACAAAACCTGGTGGGCCATCCTGCTCTATATCGTGTTGATTCTGCTGGCGAGCGCCCAGCTAATCGGCAATCATGTGAGAAAGATCATCCGAAAAAAAAACCAGCAATTCGCAGAACTGGAGAACCACCGTCTGGCACAACTGGACAAACAGGAAAAGGAGATTACCCGATTGCGCAACGAAAAACTGGAAGCAGAACTGACACACAAGAGTAAAGAGCTGGCAAGCGCTACGATGATGATTATCAACCATACCGAACTATTGAAAAATCTCCGTAACGCTATACAATCGCTTATACTGAACGGAAAGATCAATCGGACCGAGGGCAAGGATTTGCTCAAAATAATCGAAACAGATCTCTCCGAAGAAGATGAATGGAACCAGTTTCAGGAGAACTTCGACCTTATTCACGAGAACTTCTTTCGCAAACTGAAAGTTAAATTCCCCGCACTCACACCATCTGACCTTAAACTCTGTGCACTCTTGCGGCTAAATTATTCCTCTAAGGAAATTGGCAATATGCTGAACATTACGATTCGCGGCGTTGAGGCTGCACGCTACCGATTACGCAAGAAACTGGCCCTCTCTGAAACAGAAAATTTGGTTGAATTCATGATCAAATTCCAATAATTGGATACTGTACACTTATTATTTTCACAAATGTATATATACTGATTATATGCATTTTATAAACCCAATAAGTAGTAAAAAAGTATCCTTTAAAAATATGTTATAAAACATAACGTATCTTTAACGAGGTTTTATATTTTAACCAGCAGGATTCATACGTTTTCTTTGCTGTACCGACCCATTTACAAACAAGTAAACTATGAATCTATGAAATTGAAAATTGCATTCATTCTGCATCTGCTTTTGTTCTCTTTCCTGTTGTCCGCGCAACAGACTGTAACGGTTACCGGTACGGTGACGGAGGGAGCAACCGGTGACCCGGCTATTGGAGTCACCGTACTGGTGAAAGGCACAACGATCGGTACCGTGACCGATTACGATGGGAACTACACCCTTGAAAATGTACCGGCCGACGCAACCATTCTGTTCAGTTATATTGGCATGCTCTCGGTTGAAGAGCCGCTCAACGGCCGCTCAACCATCAACGTGGTGATGAGCGAAGATGTGCAGGCACTTGAAGAGGTGGTGGTGATCGGTTATGGCAGCGCCAAGAAACGTGACCTGACCGGCTCAATCGTCAGCGTGAGTGCTGAGGAGATCGCCAACAGACCAACCACCAACCTCCTCTCTTCCGTGCAGGGTAAGGTAGCCGGTGTGCAGATCGTTAACAGCGGTCGTGCCGGCCAGGACCCCGAGGTACGCATCCGCGGCACCAACTCCATCAACGGTTACTCCCCCCTGTATGTGGTGGATGGACTTTTCTCCGACAACATCAACTACCTGAACCCTGCCGATATTGAATCGATGGAGATCCTGAAAGACCCCTCCTCGCTTGCCATTTTCGGGGTTCGGGGAGCCAACGGGGTGATCATCGTCAACACCAAAAGGGCTAAACGGGGCCAGACAGTGGTCAACTTCAACAGTTCACTCGGCTTCAAGGAGGTGACCCACAAGATGCCGATGGCCAATGCATCACAGTTTCGCGAACTGTATGACGAGCAGCGGGCAAACCAGGGAGTGGGCAGTTTTGACTACAGCGACTGGCAAGCCAACACCGACTGGCAGGATGTGATCTTCCAGCAGGGATTCCTGACCAATAATAATGTAAGCATCACCGGTTCGGGTGAGAAAAACCGCTTCTACCTGGGTATCGGCTACACCTCTGAGGAGGGTAACATCAAATATGAGAAATACTCACGGTTGACACTCAACCTGAGCAGTGAGTACAGTATGAGTGAGGCGCTCCGCTTTGGTTATCAGGTGAACGCCTCCCGGACCAACCCCACCGATGCCAAGGGTGTCAGTGGTGCCATTCGGGCAGCACCCATTGCTCCGCTCTATGATGCCACAGGGGAACTGATCCACACATTGCCCGATTTTCAGCGGGCACAGGTATGGAACCCCCTGATCGATGTGGAAGCAAGGGCCAACCACACCGTTGCCCAAAACCACCGCGCAGCGGGTAATGTCTACGGTGAGATCGACTTCCTGGATCATTTCAGCTTCAAGAGCACCTTCTCGCTCGACTATGCAGTGAACGAGAGCCGTAGCCTCAGCCCCATCATCACTGTCTTTAACCCCGACATCCCGGGAGAGGAGAATCTGACCACCAGCGAGTCGGTCTCACAGTCAAAATCGACCCGTACGGTGGCACAGAGTGACTACATCCTCACCTACAACAACTCCTTTGGTTATCACAACCTGACCGCCACCGCCGGTGTTACCACCAACTTCACCGAATACTCCTCAGTGGGCGGTTCGCGCAGCCAGAATATCGAAGAGATCATCTTCTCCGTTCCGAGCGATGACACCGACAAGTGGTGGATCTCCTCACTTTCCAACAAATCGATGTCAAACAGTGGCAGTCAGTACAAGCGGTTCACCATGTCCTACCTGCTGCGGGCACTCTATAACTACCAGAACCGATATCTCTTCAACGCCTCCTATCGGCGTGATGGCGCATCAGTCTTCCGCTCGGTGGGTAACACCTGGGATGACTTCTACTCCTTCGGCGCAGGATGGGTCGCCTCTGAAGAGGATTTCATGAACGATCAGTCACTGATCGACTACCTGAAGTTCAAGGGATCCTGGGGTGTGCTGGGTAGCCAGAACACCGGCGGCTACAACTACCCCACCTATCCACGGCTTCAAAGCTCAGGCAGCGCTGTCTTCGGCGACAACATCATCACCGGTTACTCGGTGCAGTACCTGCCGCAGGATCTCAACTGGGAGAAGACCTACGCATGGGAGGCCGGCTTCGAGGTCAACCTGCTCGACAACCGTCTGCGGATCGAACCGGTTTTCTACAACAAGACCACTCGCGACATCATCGTGATGCTCGCCGGCTTCTCCGGAGCCAAGAACTCGTTGGAGAATCTGGGTGAGATACGCAACAGTGGACTTGAGCTCTCTGCTTCCTGGAACGACCAGATCGGCAGTGATGGCCTCTCCTACTCGCTGGCAGGCAACTTCACCACCATCGACAACAAGGTGCTCTCGCTCGGCCGTGGTCCCGAGGATGCCATCTTCGCCTCGGGCGGCATCTCCCGTTCACTGGAAGGTTATCCTGTAGGACATTTCTTCGGATACAAAGTGGCTGGTGTCTACCAGAACAGAGAGGATGTGAAGACCTACTACCCCAACAGCGTGGGGAGTGTCGCACCCGGTGACCTTAAGTTTGAGGATGTGAACGGTGACGGTGCCATTACACAGGAGGACCGCACCATGATCGGCAACCCGACACCTGACTTCACCTATGGCCTCAGTCTCAACCTGGACTACCACAACTTCGACTTCGGTGTCGAGATGATGGGAGTCTACGGAAACGAAATCTACCGTACCTGGGATGATCCCACCTATGCACAGCTCAACTACCTGACCAACCGTATGGATCGCTGGAACGGCGAAGGAACATCCAACTGGGAGCCGATCCTCAACCCCTCACGCTCCATCAACCTGATCAACTCCAACTACTTCATCGAGGATGGCAGTTTCTTCCGCATCCGCAACGTCCAGCTGGGTTACACCTTTGAAACTGAATTGTTGCAGAGGGTATACCTCAGGTCGCTACGGCTCTTCGCCAATGTGCAGAACCTGAAGACCTGGACTCGCAATACAGGCTACACACCCGAGATTGGCGGCTCTGCCCTCGCTTTCGGAATCGATGGCGGCACCTATCCCATGCCGATGATCTATACCTTTGGTCTGAACTTAACTTTTTAAACCGACAGCATTATGAAAATGAATAAGATATATTTTTGGCTCCTCTTTGCAGCGATGTTCTCTCTGACGCCTGTGGGCTGCTCTGACCTGCTGGACCAGAAGCCACAAGGCGAATGGGTGGAGGGCGATGAAGGTAGCGGCGGTTCTTTCCAGTCCGACATCTTTACCCTCTATGCAAAACTACGCGGTTACCACGTCACTTCTGGCACCACCGCCCTGGCCATCCACTCCTTCCGTTCCGAAGATGCGGAGAAAGGGAGCACCGCCTCCGACGGTGCCGCACACGGCAGAATGTTCGACGACTTCGAATACATCGCCACCAACGGCCTGATTGGCTCCTACTGGACCGCCAACTACGAAATCATCATCCTGGCCAACAAGATCCTCGACGACATTGCACAGAGCGAGGCGGACAAGGGAACACTCTCCGAGGGTGATCTGATTAACCGATC
>DURL01000046.1 GCA_012837345.1 Bacteroidales bacterium | reverse complement strand
TTGCGGTTGTAGTAGATGGGTATCTGCCCCACGTTTCGGGGAAACGACATCACCAGTCGTGCTGAGGGGTTGACATCACCGGCGATCACGTCGGCAATGCCGTAGCCGGCCTGTGTGCCGGGAAACCATGCCTGCAGGATCGCAGCCATCTGTTCATCTTCCCACGACAGATCGAGGGGACGACCGCTCAGGTTGATCAGCACGACTGGCTTGCCGGTCTCTTTCAGTGCCTCCAGCAGCTGGCGCTGTGCCTCCGGCAGGCGTATGTCTGTACGTACGGCTGCCTCGCCGGACCAGTGGAAGCTCTCACCCACCGCCGCGATCACTATATCAGCACTGCGTGCAGCTGATATGGCCTCAGCAATTTTAGCCGGAGAGGTTTCAGAAATGGCTGATCCTTCCGCGTAGAGCAGGTTGACACCACTATCCTTGTATTTCTCGATGAGTCCTTCGAGGATAGAGACGCTCTTGTTGCGATCGCCAAGCCCTGCCCATTCGCCGTTGAGATTAATTGAGTCATTCATCAGCGGGCCCACAAGTGCAACTGTGATCGCTTTCTCTTTGCGTATGGGAAGAATATTCTCTTCGTTCTTGAGCAGTACCACCGAGGAGGACACCGCTTTGCGTGCTGTCTCCATAAATGCGGGTGTCATCGTGTTTTCCTTTGCCCTTACTTCATCGAGATAACGATAGGGATCATCAATTAAACCCAGCAGGAACTTCATCTCCAGGATGCGGCGGGCAGCGTTGTCGATGGTCTGCTCCGGCACCTTGCCCTCCTCAACCGATTGGGTGAGGTGTTTGATGAAGGTGGCACCGGTCATGTCCATGTCGATGCCGGCATGGACCGCCAGCTCGGCAGCATGCTGTTCATCCTCCGCAAATCCGTGGGGCACCAGCTCATTCACACCGGTATAGTCGCTCACCACGAAGCCCCTGAAACCCCACTCACCGCGCAGGATGTCAGTCATCAGCCAGCGGTCGCCGGTAGCGGGTACGCCGTTGATCTCGTTGAACGAGGCCATGAAGGAGGCCACACCAGCCTTGGCGGCTGCCTCGTAGGGAGGCAGGTAGACGTTGCGCAGGGTGTGCTCGGAGAGCTCGGCGGTGTGGTAGTCCCTTCCCGCTTCGGCAGCACCGTAGGCTGCCAGATGCTTGCCCGTGGCCAGCAGGGTGTGCACTTCACCCAGTGCCTTGCCGCCGACTCCACCCTGGAACCCTATGATGCGTGCCTGGGCGACCCTGCTGCCCAGGTAGGGATCTTCACCGGCACCCTCCATCACGCGGCCCCAGCGGGCATCACGACCGATGTCCACCATCGGGGCGAAGGTCCAGTTAATGCCGTCGGAAGCGGCCTCGATGGCGGCGATCTCAGCAGTGCGACGCATCATCTCCAGGTCCCATGAGCAAGCTTCTGCCAGCGGGATGGGGAAGATGGTCTTATAGCCGTGGATCACATCCTGTCCGAAGAGGATGGGGATTCCCAGGCGGGTGGAGTCGACAGCGATCTGTTGCATGCGTCGTATCCCCTCCACCGAGGTGGCGTTAAAGATGCTGCCGATCAACCCTTTTTCCAGGTAGGGTTTGAAGTCGTCCGACATCACCGGCCCGGTGATGGACCAGTTGGCGGAGAACTGGGTCATCTGCCCGATCTTTTCCTCCAGTGTCATCAGCTTCAACACCGAATCGACCCGTCTCTCCACCAGCCTGTCGCCACTGTAGCTTACCCACCTGCCGGTTGAGGGTGATCCGCAGGAGACCAGCAGCATCACTGCCAGGGTGCCCATGAGTGAAAAAATACTTTTCTTCATGATCTCTCTTTTTTATTTTTGTGATATATTTTGTTCCTGGTTATTATTGAGCTGTCAGCTGTCAGCATTCAGCTCTGAACATTAAATCTTGAACCTAACAACCTGTTCACCTATAAACTTTATAACACTTGCTTGAATTCCAGTTTCTTCAAACCCTCCTGAATCTCGGGTGCACCCATGAAGAGGTTCCAGAGCAGTCCGCTGCGGTGGTTCTCGATCATCGGGGCGATGGTGAGCTGGTCGATGGCCAGGTAGCGCTGCGGGTACCAGTTGTGCTCTATACTGAAAGCATCGTAGAATCCATATTCTCCCCAAATCCTGTCGCCCAGTTCGAAATAGAAATGTTTCAAAGCTTTCATCGACTCCCCTGGTGTGTAGGGGAAGCTGGAAAGTGCAGCCGTGGGGGTGATCACCCCCCGGTCGTTCTCCATCGGCTTGTGACCTGCATATCCTTCCACCGAGTAGCTGGCCGTGAGTCCCCAGCAGGCATCGCTGTAACCCTTGAATCCCTTGGGGTTCTGTGCACAGTAGGCATGGTTGATCAGTGTCTGGTTGCGGTTCAGTTCCCGGTAATCGGCATACCGGTCGCTCAGTCCCATGGGGTTGAGTCCGATGTAGGAGTAGTGTGCCCAGAAGAGGGGACCGCCATACTCCTCGGCGCCGTTGTGGTTGAGAATCAGCGGATAGCCAAAGGCACTTTTTCCGCTCTTTATTCCCCCCCCGCGAGCCCAGCCGTTGTGGTAAGCCGATGCCGGGATGGGGTGGGTAGGGGAAGAGGCTGCCAGGATATAGGTGATGAGGCATTCGTTGTATCCCTCCAGCGGGAAGTTCATCTCCCAACCGTAGTCGGGACTCCAGTGCCAGTAGAGCACATCCTGTCCGTTGAGGTACCAGTCCCACTCCATTTCCCGCCAGAGGGTGTCGATCTTGGCAGCGAGTGTCTGCTCTTCAGGGTTCCCATTCTTGAAATACTCCCGTACGATTAGCAATCCCTGTATCAGGAAAGCGCTCTCCACCAGGTCGCCGCCGTTGTCTTTCTTGCTGAAGGGCTTCACTTTCCCCGTGGTGCCGTCGAGCCAATGGGGCCACACACCGTGGAAACGGTCGGCCGTTGCCAGAAAGTCAGCAATTTTGTGCAGTCGAGCCACCCCCTCCTCGCGGGGGATGAAGCCTCGATCGATGCCTGCGATCAGTCCCGCCAGCCCGAATCCGCTGCCGCCGGTGGTCACCACCTGCGCGTCATTCTGTGGATAAACGCCATCCATGTGGATCCGTTCAGGCGCTAGTCCCGATGTGGGCTCGGCGCCTTTCCACATATAGTTGAGATGGGCCTCCTGGATGTAGTCGAGGAGTACCTCATCTGTGGCAAACTGGGTTTTGCGTCCCATATCGGGTGCGGATGTTTTTTTTCTGTTGCCGTTGTTGCAGGCCGTAAGGATGAGGCAACCGATGATGATCAGTGACAGCGTCGGTAATGAGCCTTTTCTTTTTTGCATTTATCTTTTTGTTATATGTTTAATTATTTGATTCCACTCTGCTTGAACGTTCCTGTAGCTCTATAGTTGCCGCGTGGTTTAACCATTGAAAGCCCAGCTGGGCAAGACCTCTTTTGACCTCAGTGTCGTTCATCAGCAAATCCCATAACAGTCCGCTTCTATGGTTCTCAATCATCAGGATGATGGGACCCTGGTTGATGGCTAGCTGTTGATCGGCAAACCACCGCTCAGAAAGGTTGAAGGCATCGGTAAAGCCATACTCAGTCCAAATCCTGTCTCCCAACTTGTAGTAGAAGAAGCGTAGTGCTTTCATCGACTCTACAGGTGTGTAGGGCATTGAGGAGAGGGCTGCCGTGGGGGCGATCACTCCGCGGTCGTTCGTGGGTGAGTGGGCGCTGTATCCCTTGGTGCCATCGCTGGCGGTGAGTCCCCAGCAATCCTCCCCGTAGCCGTAGTAGTCGTTGGGGTTCACGACACAGTGGCGATAGTTGACGAGTGCATGGTTCCGGTTCTGCTCCCAATAGTCGGCATAGCTGTCCTGCAATCCTTCCGGTCTGATACCGAGAAAGGAGTAGTGTGCGAAGAAGAGGGGTCCTCCCTGTGGAGGACCCAGCGGAAGCTGGTAACCGTAGTAGGTGGCATTGTTGGTCATGTTGCCACCTTGCGCCCATCCCCGGTCATACAGCTCCCTGCTGATCGGGTATGTGGGGGAAGCGGCTGCGAGCAGGTAGACGATCAGGCTCTCGTTCCATCCGGTGATGGGCAGGTTCATCTGCCATCCGTAGGTGGGGCTCCAATGCCAATAGAGCACCTGTTGCTCCCCTTTGTGAAACCAGTTCCACTCCACTGCTTCCCACAGGCGTGTGATCGTTTCTCTCAGGTTGTTCTCTTCCGTCGAGGTGCGGTTGAAGTACTGCCTTGCGGTGAGCAGCCCCTGCATCAGCAGGGCGGTCTCCACCAGGTCGGCACCATCATCATAAGTGCTGAAAGGGATTGTCTCGCCTGTCTCACCGTGGATCCAGTGGGCAAAGGCACCGTGGTGACGAGTGGCTTTCAGATCCAGGAAGGAGACGATCTTTTGCACCTGTTGCAACGCTTCTTCCCGGGTGATGAATGCCCGTTCAACAGCGACAATTATCGCCATCACACCAAAGCCGGTACCCCCTGTGGTGACGGTATTGCCCGAGCTGCTCCGTTCCCGGGCCATACCGCTGACAGGGTGGGTCAACTCCCAAAAATAACGGAATGTATGGCGTTGCACCAGTGTCAACAGCTCCTTATCAGGGATGCGGGGAAACTTGTCGGTACTGTCCAGACCCGTGGTGAGCGGGTAGACCTTTCCCGTAACAATCCGGCTGCCGGAGAGAGACTTCAATCCATTGTGTATCTCCAGTCTGTAATCGTTGAAGGGCATCAGCCTGTTAACCGCTTCCAGGCGAAGTGTCGATTGGTCGGAGGCGAAGTGCAGCTTTACCATTTCGCTGCTGCT
This sequence comes from Bacteroidales bacterium, assembly GCA_012837345.1. Taxonomy (GTDB): domain Bacteria; phylum Bacteroidota; class Bacteroidia; order Bacteroidales; family Dysgonomonadaceae; genus Proteiniphilum. The sequence goes on along the minus strand of DURL01000046.1, from coordinate 355 downwards.
ATGCTGCAGGGTGATATTGGCATCCATCGTGGCAGGGTCGACCGGTTCCGAAAAAAGGAGGGTGACCATCAGTGAGGGATCGAGATGGTGGTAGGAGGGCGCCTCCTCCACCCCACCGATCCGTATGGATTCCAAATGGAAAAAGGTGGGGGGCGTTTTCTCTTCGCTGCTACCACAACCCCAGAGGAGGATGGTGCAGAGGATCCCTGTCCAGATACGGGTTGCTTTGTTCATTTTCCTGCTCTATGGAGGCCACCGGTTCACCGGGGTGGAGAACCGGCGGTATCTCAGATCTCTCTTACTGCTCCTCTGCTCATTGAGCCGCCAGTCGTTCAATTTCCGAGGCCGGCAATGC
>DURL01000045.1 GCA_012837345.1 Bacteroidales bacterium | reverse complement strand
TCAACCGGTCATAAAGTAGCAATGTCCAAAAATTTCAACAGCGATTTTACAATTTTAATGATAATTCTTCAAGCGCAACGGTCCATGATTACTTCTTGGCAGCTGCTTTAGGACGCTTGGCTCCATATTTGGAACGTCTCTGGGTACGGCCGTTCACACCGGCAGTATCGAGTGTTCCACGCACAATGTGATAGCGAACACCCGGAAGGTCCTTCACACGACCACCACGCACCAGCACGATAGAGTGCTCCTGCAGGTTGTGTCCTTCACCCGGAATGTAGGCATTCACCTCTTTCGAATTGGTCAAACGCACACGGGCTACCTTTCTCATCGCTGAGTTAGGCTTCTTGGGTGTGGTGGTGTAAACTCTCACACATACCCCACGACGCTGCGGACAGGAGTCCAGCGCAGGTGACTTGCTCTTGTCGGTAAGGGTGGTACGTCCTTTTCTTACTAATTGTTGAATTGTAGGCATTTTCTGCTTTCTTTTTTACGTATTTCTGTTTTTACTTCATTCCGTATAAACGGCCTCCCACACCCAACATGCATATAATAATGCCTTGATTATCATTCAATAACCTTTTAGTTGGAGTGAAAAACGGCACAAAATTACAAAGAATCAACAAGATATGCAAGTGTTTGAAGATGTTTTTTTTCAAAACCTATACACGATTCCAGGTTATTCCGTTTTTTAGGTTACTACGTTATTACGTTATTACGTTATTACGTTATTGGATTATTGGGTTATTAGGTTATTGGGTTATTAGGTTATTAGGTTATTAGGTTATTAGGTTGGTTAGTTCTTGGTTCATAGTTCTTGGTTCATAGTTCTGGGTTCATAGTTCTTGGTTCATAGTTCTTGGTTTATAGTTCTGGGTTCATAGTTCTGGGTTTATAGTTCTGGGTTTATAGTTCTGGGTTTGATAAAAGCATGAACGGGTCGACAAGAAGAGGCAGTCGCAGTGAAATATATCCGCACAGCTAGCCAAATAGCCAACAGCTATATGTGAAAAACAATTATTTTTGCAGGAAGCTGTAACTTTTACCTCCTTCACTCGTCATTATAAAATGAAAGTTGATTCTTTTCACACCCTCATCCTGCCGCTCAGGGAGAAGTTGTTCCGTCATGCATTCAGCATTGTCAGAAACCGTGCCGAGGCGGAGGACATTCTGCAGGACCTGTTGCTGAAGCTCTGGAGCCGGAGAGAGGAGTGGAATGAGATCGAAAACCCGGAAGCATATTGCTACAGGGCAATCCGGAACATGTCACTCGACCGGCTGGCAGTAGCAGCAAACCGAAGAACGGGGATAGTGAACCCCGAAGAGCAGGGACGCAGCTTTATCGACCACGAATCGCCGCACAGCAGGATGGTGAGAAAAGAGCAGCATGCACTTATTGCGCAATGTATCGCACAACTTCCGGAAAGGCAACAAACCGTATTCCGCCTGCGTGAGGTCGACGAGATGAGTTACCAGCAGATCGCCGCCACGCTTGAGATCAGTGAAGATCTGGTAAAAGTCAGCCTTTTCCGGGCAAGGAAGAAGATGCAGGAGCTATTGATTGAACAGGAGATGATCGACGGTCATCCGTTGCATACCGAGGCAGAGAAGGGAAATGGAACGATAACCGGTCATCAGTAAAGCAGATTCATACAAATGATCAAAACAGAGAGAAATGAACGAGGACTCTATCACAGCATTGCTCGATAAGTACTGGAGATGCGAGACCACCCTCAGCGAGGAGCAGGAACTGCGTCGTTATTTCAGCGAGGAGGATCTGCCGGAAACACTGGAGCACTATGCTCCCCTCTTCACATATCTGAAGGAGGAGCAGTCCCCTAAGCTGAGCAGCGATTTCGACCAGAGGCTCACACAAGCACTGCAACGTGCCGACGTGCCTTCAGCACCACACCGATCACCTCTATGGGCGCCACTGATGCGTGTTGCTGCTTCCATCCTGCTGATTGCCGGCATGGGTGTCAGTCTCTTTTTCATCACACGGCAAAACAACCAGCCGCATTACTCAGAAAAAGGCAATGAAGCATCACAGGTGATGGAACAGGCCACCTATGCGCTGGAAAAGCTCTCCAAAGCGCTGTTGATGAGCCAGGAAGCATCGCACGAGACCCTCCGGCAGATCAATGCAATGGAGATTGACTGGGAACTGATCGACTCACTCAACAGCGAGGAGGTGCGACAGCAAGAGAGCAATCCTGCTGAAGACGACACTAAAGCCGATACTGTTGAGCAGTCAAACAGCACCGACAGTAAGGATTCAGCGGTCATGAAGACTGGATACCACGAACCAATCAAGGAGGAGAAAAAAATATGATGAGAACAATACTATTCGCATGGTTGATTGCCCTCCCCGCCATGGTGAGTGCATCCGATTTCGTGACGCTCTTCATGGAGCGCTGCGCCGAAGGGAGCCGCCCACTGAATAATGTCAACATCGGCAAGGACATGCTACATCAGATGGCAGAGAACGCCACCGATGAGACGCTGAAAGAAGCATTCGGCAAGCTGAACAGTATCCGCATCATCAGCAGTGACAGCAAGCGCGACTCGCGGCATTACTTCCGCAAGGCCGATGAGCTGGTCAGAGAGGCATATGCCGATTACCGGGAAGTGGTGTCGGTAAACGAACAGGATACACGTATATCGGTATGGTTGAAAGAGGTGAGCGATGAAGAGCAGCATCTGATCCTGCTCTCTCTTGACGAAGAGGGGAAGTTCACTGTCATCACTGTCACAGGCGTGATCGACTTCAACTCCATCGCCAGGCTCTCCGGCTCATTGAAGGACAAACCTGAGCTGATGGAACAAACAAATTAATACAACATCAATCTTTACTAATAACTTTTTTCTTTTTTATATTTAAACGATGAATAGGCAGCCGAACGTGAGTTTAGCTGCCTATTGCTTTATTCATATTGTCGTTGCGGAACAGATGGTCACTGCTCAGTCACCTCCTGCTCTTCGAGCTTTTCATTGAGAAAGTTGCCGGAATAGAGAATCAGCTCCCTAAAGGCATCTGAAAAACGATCTTCAGCATTCTCACGGATGGTGACAAAACGGGTTTCCCCTCCCTCGGGGGTCAGGGAAAGCATGTAGATAATGGCATTGCTGTTGTCATCCTCGTTATCGAAGCCATACGACTCCTCCATCTTTTCAATTTCGCTCTTCTGCAGGAGCCTGGCGAAAGCGGCATGCTCCCGGTCGGTCAGTCTCCCCTCACGCTCCAGCGCCGAAGGAGGCCCCCCGAAGCGGTCGAAGAAATAGTTGATTCGGGCAGCTTGCCAGGTTGAATCGGGTTGTAGCTCTAGCTCAACCTTGAAATTGTTGATGCTCTCCATGCTGAAGGTGTAGGAGAACAGCTCCCCGCGGGGACTCCTGCTGCATGCAGTCAGCAGCAGGAGTAGAATCACCGCGGTCGCACCGCTGAAACGTGTCATCATATTTGCTTTATTCCGTTTGTCTGTTATACCGGTCTATTGCCAGGGAGTGGGTTGTACCAGGTAGGGATTACCCTCCTCATCGTTACCCATGGTTTGAATCTGTCCTTCCGGCAATGGGAACATGGTACGAGCCGGGCTGAGGACAGGTGTACCTGCAAATTTGGCCAGAAACTGACTCTCGAACTGAATATATTCTGATAACTCGTTGCTCATGAAATTACCACCCCAGCGAGCCAGGTCAAACCAGCGCTGTCCTTCCATGGCCAGCTCCAGCTTGCGTTCCATCCGTACCGCGTCGATACAGACCTCCTTGTTGGTGAAGGCAGCATGGGTGGAGGGATAGTTGGCGATCTGATAGTTGGCGGCGGGTGCACCGTTGAGCATGACAACATTAACCTCCTGTCCGGCACGCGTGCGCACACGGTTCACCACGCCCATGGCAGCCGTTAGCTCTCCATCGTTGGCAAGACACTCGGCATAGAGCAACAGGATATCACGGAAGCTTAGGTATTGCAGGTTGATGGCCGACCCGGGCGCCCATCCATCATGAATACCTCCATTGGCCAGTCCGGCATCCAGTTCAGCTTTGGAATAAACATGCTTCTTTGGCAGATAGATTCCGCCATTGGCTACATCACGCACCCAGTTGTTCTGAGGTACCCCCCAATCTTTATAGGGTACTTCAAAACGGCCGATGGCCAGGTCAATGCGTGGATCAACGGGGATCGTCTTGTTGGTGACGGCAATGTATTCACCACCGGTCACACGATCCGACACGTAGGGTTCGTTCCGGTAAGATTTGTCGAGCAGCGGCAAACCATCGGGACCCACCTTGTAGGAGTTGGCCAGCTCCTGTGAGGGCTGGAAGAAGCCGCAGCATCCACCGGGAGCACCGGCACCACCGTGAGGATAGGCAATTGACATACCCGAATTGGCATTGTCATCTTCAGCCGAGAACTGGATGGCGAAGATCGACTCCTTGCCGTTGTCACGGTAGCTGTCGAAGTTGGCATTCATATCCTCTTCCAGGTCATACTTCAATCCGTTCGAGGTCTTCCCGTTGTCCACCACATCCTTCAGAATGGGCTTGGCGGCGACAAGATCACCCTTATGAACCAGCAGCTTGGCTTTTAGCGCCTTGGCCGCCCATACATTGGCACGACCCGGGGCATCCTGTGTGTCGGGTAGATCACTGATGGCGATATCCAGGTCAGCCAGCACCATGGGGTAGATATCCACGTCGTTGTGCACCTTCGGGTCATTTTCGGTCATGGTCTCATCCACCCAGGGGATGTAAGGACCGAAGACACGGATCCCTTCGAAATAGAAGAGGGCGCGGAGGAAATGCAACTCACCATTGCGTTTCTTCTTGAAAGCCTCATCCAGATCCTCCACGCGTTCCATGGTCTGCATGGCGATGTTCGCCCTTTTGGCACCTCTGTACACCCAGTTGTATTTCTCAGAGATATAACTGTTGGTAGGCAATGTGCTGTAGGTCTCCATCTCGTTGAGTACCGCCTGGTCGTTGGCGTCCGATCCCTTGTTGGCATCGCCGCCGTACATGCTGCCGAAGGTCCAGTTGGAGGGTGAGGCACCCCATCCGTTCTCGGTCAGGTTGGCATAAGCCGTGGTGGTGAGCAGGTCGATTCCGGTCTGGTTGGTCAACGCATCCTGATCGATACTGCCCTGGGGAGCCTTGTAGAGAAAATCCTCCCCGCAGGAGCTTAAGAGAGCCCCCATGAAAAATATAAGGAATAAACTATTTATACGTCTCATTGTATTGTCATTTTTGTGGGGTTAAAATTCAAAGTTGACACCGAACAGGAACCGCATGGTAGTGGGCCATCCACCAGTGTCGAGACCTCTTCTCAGGTCGGCACCGCTACCGGCACCGGTTTCCATATTGGTAATCTCCGGATCGAGACCTGAATACTTGGTCAGGGTCAGGATATTTTCAGCCTGCAGGTAGAGGCGCAGGTTGGAGATGGTGGCTTTTTCCAGAATATGCTTCGGGATACTGTATCCCACCACCAGATTCTTCAACTTCAGGAAGGAACCATCCTCCACGTAGTAGGATGATGCTACCGCACCGCCCCAGTTGTCTTTCGAGTCCAGGATCGGAAGTATCGCATCCGAGTTGTCGCCACCCAGCTTCCAGGATTGTTCTTTGAAACGGGTAGAGCGGTTTCCGCCGAAGAGCGGGAAGTCAGTGAAGTACTTGGTGTTGTTGAACAGGTCGTTACCGATGGTGGAATACCAGAACATGGTGAAGTCGAAGTCGCGGTATTTCAGTGTGGCATTCAGCCCCCCCATCAGGTCGGGATGAGGAGTACCGATCACCTTGCGGTCGAAAGAGTTGATCACTCCGTCAGGCTTACCGTCGGGGCCGCTGAAATCCTCGAACTTGAATTTGCCCACATACGAACCCGGGTTGTCCGCAATCACTTCGGGTGTTGTTCCGTAGGGTACGGGAGAGTTGAGTACATCCTGTTCATTTTCATAGAAGCCCACCACGTTGTATCCGAAGAAGTCGGAGATAGGACGTCCCTTGGTGGTGCGGGTCACATTGGTGGAGAGGCGGTAACCACTCCCCCAGAGTGCATAATCGTCGGCTGTCGAAAGACCGAGCACCTCGTTCTTGTAGGTCGAGAGGTTCAGACCCAGATCCCACTCCAGGTCACCCGCCTTGTCGCGGTAGTTGAAGGAGAAGTCGAAGCCCCTGTTGCGCATATCACCATAGTTGATGTAAGGTCTGCCCACCTCATCGTTGGCTAGTGCGGAGTAGGCAGCACCGATCAGCATGTCGGAGGTCACCTTGTTGTAGTACTCCAGAGTACTGTTGAAACGGTTGCCGCCGAAAGTGATATCCACCCCGATGTTGGTCATCTTGGTAGCCTCCCAGCGGGTCTCCTCGTTGCCGTAGGTTGCCAGTCGGTAACCCAGGTCTGAGCCTGTATTGGCACCACTCAGGTCGTAGTTGGTGCGGTCGGGGGCAGTACCAAAGAGCATGGCAAAGTTAGTGGCGCGGGGTATCTCCGCGTTACCGGTATGGCCGTAACCCACGCGCAGCTTCAGGTCATCCAGCCACTCACGGCTGCCTTCCATGAAGCCTTCTTCCGATACGCGCCAACCCAGAGATGCAGAGGGGAATACCCCATAGCGGTGCTTGCTGGCAAAACGGGAGACACCGTCACGACGCATGATACCGGTGAAGAGGTACTTGTTGTCGTAGGTGTAGTCGGCACGACCAAAGATGCCGAAAAGGGCAAACTCACCGTTGTACCACGAGTTGTTGGTACGCTGGTTGTCATTGGCACCCATCGGTAGTACCCAGGTATTGATATTGTCTTCCATCAGATAGTGGTACCTGCGTGCTTCCATGCCCCTTCCCAGTCCGTCGCGGATCGCTTCAGTACCCACGATCACATTCAGGGCATGTACATCGTCAAACACCTTGTCATAAGTGAGGGTGTTGGTCCATACCCATCGGAAGTTGAAGGAGGATGCTTCCTGGAAATGATTGGTGCCGGGGCTCTCTGAGAACTCCGGATTCTTCTTGCTCATATAGTAGCTATAGGCATTGGTATAGTCCAGACCGAAGCTGGTCCTGTACATCAGGTCTTTCGTCAGGTCAGCCTCTGCCCAGATGTTACCGAAGATACGTGAGTTGGACCAGTAGTTGTCCTTGTTTCGTTCTTCCTGTGCCACCACGTTCACCCAGTTGCCGGTGCCGGAAATCTTGGAGCCACCCCAGTTGCCAAAGGTATCCTTCACGGGCACCCAGGGTGAGGAGCGGTATACCCATGAGTAGGGATTGCTCTCTGAGGTATTGTTGTGCAGTCCCACATCCTTGGTCCAGGTATACTGCAGGTTCTCACCCACACGCAACCATGAACGGACGTCGAACGAGGTGTTCAGACGGGTCTGGTAGCGATTGTAGTAGGAGTATTCCACCGTTCCCAGCTGGTTGAAGTAGTTCAGACCCATCAGGTAGCGCCCCTTGGCACCACCACCGGTGAGGGTCAGCTGGTGGTTCTGCATCGGTGCCACACGGTCGATGGCATCCCACCAATCGGTATCGGAGTATGGTACGATCTGGTTGTTGGGGAAGGAGTAGTCGTCCAGGCTGATATCCTGACGCCCCCCTGCACCGGTAGTAGTAAGGTAGTTCGGAATGATGGGGTTGACTTTGTTGCCGAACTGTGCATGCTCGGGTGTACCTTCCACACCGCGCAGGGTGAAGGAGTTCTGTTGCGACTCCCACTCCACCGCCAGGCGGTCGGCGGAGTTCAGCAGATCATATCGTTTGCCGGTTTTCTGCATGCCGAAATAGGCATCGTAGGAGATCTTCGGTTGTCCCGAACCGGTACCCCGCTTGGTGGTGATCAGGATCACACCGTTGGCGGCCTGAGCACCGTAGATAGCTGCCGAGGAGGCATCCTTCAGTACCTGCATGCTTTCAATATCGTTGGGGTTGAGACTGCTCAGGTTCTGGTTACGGGTGGAGACACCGTCGATCACATAAAGGGGACCGTTGTCGTTGATGGTGTTCACACCCCTGATACGTACCATGGTAGCCGATCCGGGAGAGCCGGTCTGTCCAATATACACCCCGGGAGTCTTCCCCTGTAGCTGTTGTGTGGCTGAAGAGCCGGTAGAGGCGAGTAACTGTTCGGTATCGACCACCGCCACGGAGCCGGTGATATCTTTCTTGGCTTGGGTACCGTAACCCACCACCACGATCTCTTCCAGGCTCTCGGTATCTTCACGCATCACCAGGTTTATTTGTCGATTGTTCCCTACCGTGATCTCTTCGGTGATGTATCCCACATAAGAGAAGTGCAACACCGACTCACCTGACTCCACGGTCAGTGTGAAGTTACCGCTCATATCGGTGATGGTACCATTTAGCGTTCCTTTTTCAATCACGTTGACACCGATCATGGGAGTACCTCCCATATCGGTTACTGTTCCCTGCACGCGCAGCTGCGCATACACTCCCACGGAGAAAATCCACCAAAAGGCAAAGAGGATTCCGTACTTCAAGGCTAATTTTTGTTTTTGCATACCTTCATGTTTGTTTGGGTTCATTGATAAATTTAAGTTAATAACTAAGTGATGCAACAGAAGCTGTTGCGAACTTTTTATAAATAATGATATTGAAATTTTGATCAGGTTATAAATCGCGACATTATTGATATTTACATGATAATCTGCTGTTTTCAAAATTGAACGAATGTTTCATAAAGGTTAAGTGCAACATATCAATCCAAAAAAAGTCATACATTTTACTTCAGTAATATGAATAGCTTTGGCAAATCTATATATTATTTTTTAATATACAATGAAATAATTGTATAAAATTCACATATTACAAATAAATGACACAAAAATTTCAAAAGAGGTTTACCCTCTCTCGAGACGGTTACGGAAACGATGAGCCAGCAGGATTGTGTTTTTCAGGTATTCAAACTCCAGCTCAAAGCATTCAGAAAACAAACCGGTTCCCATGTTGTCTTCAATCTGACTCTCGGTCCATAGCTTGCCTCCACTGAGATGGAGACTGTTAAAAAGCTCCTCATCTTCAATATCGGATACGTAGAGGAAGATCAACCGCTTTGTGGTATCGTTCTTGAAGGTGTACTTCAGCAGGAACCGCAGAGGGATATTCTTGCTGCCACACTCACGACTGATGCTGTTGTGAACACTCTCGTCGATCTCATGATTGTACTGCATATACTTCTCAAATGGATAGTCGAGCAGTCCGGGATTGAGCAAGCGTGAGGCATCTCGTTCCCGCAGATAGATATTACCCTTAAATATCAGTGCTACGCGCACCACAGGGTGCATGAAGCGGTTCTTAAGATCTTTGGTGATCGATTTGGCCACTTTGCCGGTTACATCTCCACTTTCGGTTACCACCGGCAACCACTCCTCCTTGTAAAGTTTTTTGTTCACCAGATAGAGCCGTGCACTCTCCAGCAGGATCACTAAAAGGATGATCACTTGTGCGGATATTAAAATCCAGCGGTGATGGAGTCCATCCGGCCCGGCAGCGCCCAGCAATAAAAGCGCCATCACCAACAACAGGTGCACGGAGAGGCCATATTGCGTCTGGAAAGCCACACGAAGGGTCTCTTTAAGATAGTTTCGAGTGGTCACATTCTCAGTTTTAGCCGATCTGGAAACGATACGTGTCCGTGACAGACGTGCTGCTATCAGTGAGAGCACGAAAATAATCTCAACAATTACGAAACGATTGATGAGCGCCAGCGAGGTAGAAAACAGAAGGGAAAGCGGGAAAGCAATGAGAAAGGTAAATAACGAGATCTGGTAGATCAGACGCACCGGTTTCTTCACCCAGAAGAAACCCGCCATTGACAATAGCAAGGCACTTCCGGTAGCGACAACCATCTCAATGGTACCGGCAAGGAAGGAAAACAGGAACATCGGTATCAACCCGACGGACGGATTCCTGGAAATTTTCTGGATGAAGGACAACTCTCCCATACTATCTACTATCCACAACCCAATACAGCTGTGGCGTCAGTTCGACTCCTCTTTAAATTTGAAACGTTACGTTAAGAGAAATGCTACTCAGGAAGTGCGCATTTCATATATTCCCTATCATAACAACAGAATTGCTTTTTTGTTTACCCTAAAAAAGAAGAATGCCGCCCGGTATAATTCCGGACGGCATCTGTAATGCTATTTACCTTTCTTTGCTTAGAGAGCAAAAGAGGATTAATCAAAGCTCCTCACGAAAGAAATGGATCACCTTTTCATAGAGATACTCCCTTATGTTCCCACCCACTATAGAGTGATTGGAATCAGGGAAAAAGAACATCTCGAACTGTTTGTTGGCGCGTATCAACGCGCGGCTGTATTCAATGGAGTTCTGCAAATGAACATTGTCATCGGCGGTGCCATGTATCAACAGCAGCCGGCCCTCAAGCTGGTCTGCCAGCGCCATGGGTGATCCATTTTCGTAGCCCTCATGATTCTGCCCGGGAGTACGCATAAATCGCTCTGTATATACGGTATCATAAAAACGCCAGTTGGTCACCGGGGCAATAGCGACACCCGCCTTGAAGGCTCCGCTGCCGCGGCTCATGCTCATCAACACATTGTAGCCGCCATAACTCCAACCCCAGATGCCGATGCGACTGCCATCCACATAGGGCAGCCTGCCCAGATAACGGGCAGCAGCAACCTGGTCGTCCGACTCCTGAATGCCCAACTGCAGATAGGTGCCCTTTCTGAAAGCCACACCTCGCGCAGCGGTACCACGTCCGTCTACAGCGGCAACAACAAACCCTTCACGCAGGAGAGCATGGTACCAGGAGACATTGAACCGATCCTGCACCTCCTGTGAGTTGGGGCCGCTATACTGTATCATCACTACCGGGTATTTCTTTGCCGGGTTGAAGTCCACCGGCTTCAGGATCCAGCCATTGAGCTGCGTGGTGCCGTCAGCCGCTGGCAGGGTAACATATTCCCGCTGTGGGATATTGGTGGCAGCCAGTGTGTCGCGCAGAGCATTGTTATCCTCCAGCAGCCGCAGTTGCTTTCCATTACCCTCATGCAGCGTGATCACCGTCGGTGTGCGGGCATCGGCATGACGCATCACGAAGTAGCGGCCGTTCTCGCTGAAGGCAGCCATGTTGAATCCCGGCTGTGGGGAGAGCTTCTGCGGCTCCCCCTTTTGGATGTTGAGACGATAGATGTTCCGGCGCAGGGGGCTCTCGTCAGCCGCCTGATACCAGATGGTTTGCGAGGCTTCATCCACGGCCAGCAGGGCTGTCACGTCGTAGCTGCCCCGCGTGAGCTGCTTCTGCAGCGTACCGGTCAGCCCGTAAAGATAGATGTGGCTGTAACCATCCCTCTCCGATACCCAGGTGAACTTATCACCCATGAACCGGATCGAGCTGAGCCATTCCGAGTCTACATAGCTGTCACTCTCTTCACGCAGGATGAGCCGCGCCACCGTAGAGCGGGGGTTCACGTAGTAGAGGTCGAACCGGTTCTGGTTCCTGTTGAGGGTCATCACCGCCAGCTGCTCCGCATTGGGCGTAAAGGTGATGCGCGGGATGTAGCCATCCGCGTCATGTGGCACCTCCATGGTGCGTGTGGTGCGTGCGGCGATGTCGAACACGCGGCAATCCACCGTGGAGTTGGCTTCGCCCGGCTTAGGATACTTGAAGCGACGGAAACCGGGGTAGAGCTCCTCGTTGTAGGTCTGGAATGAGAACTCCTTCACGGCGGACTCGTCGGTACGCACGAAGGCGAGCATCTTGCTGTCGGGAGAAAACTCCATCAGCCGTGTCACGGCGAACTCCTCCTCGTAGACCCAGTCGGTGGCACCATTGATCACGCTGTTGAGCGCCCCGTCGCCGGTCACCTGCGACTCGGTGTCGAAGTCGAACTTGGTGAGGAAGATGTTGTTCTCCACCACGTAGGCCACCATCCTGCTGTCGGGCGAGAAGACCGGCACCATCTGTTTCGCAGGCTGATCGCTCAGCCGCCGCACCATGTTGCGCCGCACATCGTGGTAGTAGTAGTCCGCCCGGAACGAGTGGCGGTAGATCTGTTCGCGATCGCGGTAAACCAGTACCCTGTTCTCATCGGGACTCACTAAAAAACCCTGGAACGTATCGAAGGTGCAGTTGCGTGCTGTGCGGGTGTTAAAAAGGGTGTCTACTGCCTCACCGGTGGCATATGCATACTTCACCACCGCCTTGTGTTCCGCGTCGGTCCGGTAGTAATGGTTCCCATCGTGCGACGAGGTCATCGGTGCCACACTCCGCTCACCGAACTTACCGCTTACAATATCTTTCAGCGTGTAACCCTGTGCCTGTATCCTACTGTTCTCTGCCTGTAACAAGAACATTGCAGTGACGGCCAATAGAAATAAAAGAGATCTGCTT